>NZ_JBSFWB010000027.1:0-129702 GCF_053592635.1 Streptomyces sp. NPDC002623
TAGTGCATGTCCCACTTCATCTCGTCGGTCGAGCCGTCCTGCACGACCTCGCCGTTGACGTAGGTCCGCAGCCGCTTGCCGTGGAAGTCCCAGTCAGTGACCAGTCCGGGGCCGAGCGGGCACAGGGTGTCGGAGCCCTTGACCCGGAGCATGGAGCCGGCGTCGGTGTCGCGGAAGTCGTGCAGGCCGTAGTCGTTGGCGATGGTGTAGCCGGCGATGTACTCCCCCGCCTCCTCCGGTGAGATGTTCCGCGCGCTCTTGCAGATGACGATGGCGATGGCGACCTCGCCCTCGCCCTCGTAGTTGAGCCACTTGCAGCCCTCGGGGCGCACGATCGCGCCCGGTCGGCACGGCGTCTGCCTCTGGGTGGGAACCGCACCTGTCCCCAGGCCTTTTGGCGCAAGCACGTCGACGGCTGAAGAGGGGCGAGCGGGCCGGGGGACCGGGGGACTGCTCGCTCGCCAGGTCATGGAGTCCGGCGCGCGATTGGGGCGTTGCCGACGGTCCCGTTTCCGACCGGGCTTCAGGACGAGCGCGCTCGTGAGTGCAGCACGCGTTCTTCTGGCTCTCTGACGGGGATCGGTGGAAGGTACCGGGGCGGTGGTCGCCGCGACGTCAGGTGTAGTCGCAGTCGCGGCAGATTGACGTCGTGCCGCTTCCACCGGCCAACTGACTGCGGTGGCACACCAGGAAGCAAGTCGCGCAGATGAATTCGTCCTCCAGCTGCGGCAGCACCCGGACGACCAGCTCCTCGCCGGAGAGGTCGGCGCCGGGCAGCTCCAGACCTTCGGCAACCTCGAACTCGTCGAGGTCGACGCCGGAGACAGCGGGGGCGGCGTTGCGCCGGTTCTTGAACTCCTCGATGCTGTCGGAACTGACGCTGTCGTTGGTGCGTGGGGTGTCGTAGTCGGTTGCCATGCCACTTTCCCTGTCTGAGGGCTCATGCGTGCTGCTGGTTCATGCGGCGCTCAGCGTCACGCGCATGCGGAATCCGAAGCGGGGGTGATCCCGTCATGCCGACTGGACGCCTCATCCTCGGCGAGTGCTCTCGGTCTGCCAGTCCGGTGCGAGTTCTGAGAAGAGACCGACCACTGCTGCGAAGAGCTCCGCCACGGCTAGGGCGAGGGCCGCGTGCATCAGCGTCAGGTCGTCGCCCTGGTGTGGAAGATGGTTCATATGGCTCATCCGGTCCGGCGCGGACTCGGGCGACCACCACAGGACGTGGACCGTCAGCATCGCGGCATTGAGCAGCATCATGATCAGCCACTCGTGCGGCCCCGACGACCGCCACAGCATGGCCGCACAGCCGAGACACCCCAGGGCGAGCAGCAGGGCGACGGCGGACATGTAGGTGTGCTGACGCAGCATGGCCGCGTGGACCAGGGCGGAGATCACGGCGACGCTTGCGGTCGCTCGCCGGAAGATTCCGAAGGCGGTGGTTGCACGGCACGTGGTCCGGCGTCCTGTGGTGGCCGTCATCGCCTCACGACCCGTGGCAGTGGGAGGTCGTGCCGCGCGGGGCGTCGAGTGCGGGGTTGCGGTCGAAGAAGCCGACCGGCTTGAGCTTGAAGCCGGTGTAGTCGACGGGCATGACCGGCCAGTCCTCGGGGCGCGGGAAGTGGGTGAGGCCGAAGGTGTGCCACAGGACCACGTCCTCGCCGTCCAGCGGGCGGTCGCCGGAACCGAAGGCCGCCACGCCGTCGTCGCCGGTGCTCTGGTTGACGACCTCGCCGGCCGGCCACTTCTGTGCCGGGTCGTACTGCGTGACCCACAGGTGTTGGGTGGCGAAGGCACCGCGCTGGGCGATCACGCTGGACGGGTCGGCCAGCAGGGTCGGCTGCCCTTCCGGGAACAGGGCGTAGGCCACGTCCTCCCCGAGGCGGTTCTGCCTGTCGGGGTTGCTGACCAGCCAGGTGCGGGAGCGCAGGTTGTCCGCCTCGCGGCGCGCATCGGCTTCGGAGGTGAGACGGGTGCGGGCCTGGCGGAAGCCGCTGCCGTGCGGGTTGGTGTCGCTGACCGGGAGCCGTACGGCGTCGACCTCGTCGACGGCCTGACGGGTCCCGTCGACGGCCATGTCGAGGCGGGCGCAGAACAGGTGCTGGTGGAAGGGAGCGCCCAGGCCCGGGGCCAGCTGGGTGGAGAAGCCCTCGGGGCCGGTGTAGGCGGAGGTGAAGACGATGCCCGTCGCCTTGGCCTGCAGTTCCACGGTCCCGTCGAGGTACAGGGACCAGTAGAAGCCGTAGTCGTAGTTGCCGATGGTGAGGAAGAAGGAGATGACCAGGCGGCGCGAACGCCGGGTCTCCGCCATGCCGTTGAACATGTCGGTGTGCTTCCACAGCACGCCGTAGTCCTCTTCGTGCAGGCAGATCGCGTTCCTGAGGACGCGAGGGCGGCCCTTCTCGTCGCTGATGGTGGCGTCGAAGTAGGTGATCTCGCCCAGGCAGTCGCAGCCCAGCTCCAGGGAGTTGGTGTAGCGGCCGAACATGTACTCGCCCTGGTCGAAGTAGTTGATCCAGTAGCGGGACGGGGACGGGTCGCCGTAGGGGACGACCATCTCGGGGATCGAGGCCCGGTGCACGACGGGCCGGACCTCGCCGCCGTCCTTGAATCCGAGCTGGTGCAGGACGAGCCCCTCGCGGACGTCGAAGGTGAAGCGGAAGGACCAGTCCGCCCAGGTGATCAGGTTGCCGTCGACGGTGAAGCTCGGGCCGTCCGGCTGGGTGATCTCCAGCGCCCTGAGGTCAGTCCGCTCGGGTGAGGCGTGCGGTGCGGCGTCCCACTCGCCGCGCTCCATCGGCACGGCCAGGTCGGCGTTGTCGACGACCTTGAAGACCTCGCGTGCGGTCAGGTCGACGTAGGCGCACACGCCGTCGATGGGATGGGCCCACGGCAGGTCGGTCGCGTCGAGCTGATAGAACGCCAGCACGCGGCAGACCCGCCGGCCCTTCTCGTCTTCCAGGCCGAAGTTGCCCGCGGACAGCGGGACGGCGCGGACCTTCTCCGGGTCCAGGCCCCGCTTGCCCATCGCCTCGCGCCACTCCCCGCTGCCGAGCAGCATGGCCTCGATGTCGTCGAACTCCTCGTCGAGGATGGGCGCTTGGCCCTCCGCCACCGAGTCCAGCGTCCTGGACTCGACGATCTCGCCGGTCTCGCCGGTCTCGCCGGAGGTGACGTCGGCGGTGGCGACGGTGCCGACACCAGTCGTCCGGTCCAGCAGGATCATGTTCACCCTGCGGCGTACGGCGTCGCCGTCGCGGTGAGCGAGGATCTCGGGCTTGGCGGCCTCTTCCAGTCCGACGTACACGAAACGCGTGGTGTCCGTCGTCAGCCCGGCGCGCTCGGCGGCCAGGCGCGCGGTGTCGATCTCCTCGGCGGTGAGGAGCGACAGGGGGTGCGTGACCGGCCCGGACGTACCAGTACGGTCGGTGGATGCAGTGGCGTGGGTCATGGCGCTTCTTTCCCCGGGGTTGCGAGACATGAGGAACGACTCAACTGCCGTGCTGGGCGATCGCCCGCAGGAAGGCAATGGTTTCCATCTCGCGGTTGGTGGATTCCTCCGTGGAGGTTCCGTACCTGCGGTTGGCGGAGAGCTTGACGATGGTGGTGCCGACCGTGGGGTCGACGTAGACGAACTGGTTGTAGACGCCGATCGCGCTGAACTCGCCGCGGTCACCGTCAGGCAGCCACCACTGGTAGCCGTAGCCCATCTGGAAGTGGTGTCCGCCGACGATCGGCTTGCCTGCCTCCAGGTGCGGGGCGGCCACAGTCACCGAGTCACGCACCCATTGCGCCGGGACCAGCTGCTCGCCCTGCCATACACCGTCGTTGCGGTACAGCTCTCCGAGCTTGGCGTAGTCGCGTGCGGTGAGGTTGAGCCCGGCGTAGGCCACCTCCGTGCCTGCGGGGTCGAGCGCCCAGTAGCCGGGGGACTGCATGCCGAGGGGCTCGCACAGCTTCTCCTGCATGTAGTCGGCCACAGTGCGGCCGGTGGCCGAGGCCAGCAGGGCGCCCAGGATCTGTGTCTCACCGGAGTTGTAGCGGCAGATTGTGCCCGGCGCGGTCTCGCGCACCATGCCGGCGACGAATTCGTTGAGGGTGCTGCCGATGCCGACAGTGGCCATGGTGAGGAGGAAGATGTCCGAGTTCGGGTCGTTGTAGTCCTCGTTCCAGCGGGCGCCGGACGACATCCTCAGGACGTTTTTGATGGAGACGCCGTCGTACGCGGATCCGGGCTGCACCGGCACGTAGGTGCTGATCGGTTCCTCGATGCTCGCGATGTGACCTTCGGCGATCGCGATGCCGACGAGCGCCGAGATGAAGCTCTTGCCCACCGACATGGACAGCCACGGGATGTCCGGTCCGCCGGTAAGGGCGTAACGCTCGTAGCGGACGGTACCGTCGATCAGCACGAGCAGCGCCGCCGTGTCGGTATCGACCATGAACTCCTCGCCCGAGCGGGAGGTGCCCTCGTACTCGAACGTCTCGGGCAGGGCGATCGGGGCCCTCTGCGGCCAGCTGCAGGGCTCTGACGATGCGGCCATCTCACGTGTATCCACCAGTTCGTTCATCCGGCAGAAGTTCTCGTGTTGCGGCGCGCCGGTAAACAGTCCGAACTCGCCCAGGTTCCGGGACATCTGATCGGTCATCGTCGTCCTTCTTTCGATGAGGAGAAGGGAAATCAGCACCGAGTGGGGAGGGGAGCCGCCAACCCGGTTCACGGGAGCTCTCGCGCCGTTGCAAGAGGCGCCGATACGGGCGGGCAGAGATCGCTGACATGGGTGGATTGCAGGCCCGATACGCGGAAAACTAGCAGTACCAATCGGTTAGGACAACCGACTGGTACGCTTAACTTCACCGTAACGCGCAGTGAGGACTGGTGGCGATGACCGACAAACGGGTCGACGGACGGACGCTCCGTTTCCAGCACCGGCGGCCGGAGCTCCTGGCCGCGGCGACCGAGTACGTCCTGGCCCACGGGGTCACCGACCTGTCCCTGCGTCCGGTGGCCCAGGCGCTGGGCGTGACCCACGCGACGCTCCTGCGGCACTTCTCGTCGAAGGACGAGCTGATCATGAGCGTCCTGGAGAAGATCCGTACCGACCTGGCGGACCTGATGAACTCCGACAAAGAGTTCCGTGCAGCGGGCTCGACGGCCGAGCTGGTGAGGGCTGTGTGGCGACGCCTGTGCGAGCCCCAGGAACAACGCCAGTTCCTGCTCCTGTTCGAGCTGGTCGGTCACCACGGCTGGAAACCCGAGGGTGACCGGGACCTGGCCCAGTCGATCATCAGCGGCTGGCTCGACGTCCTCGCCGAACGGCTCGTCCAGGACGGCTGGCCGGCAGAGGATGCTTCCGCCGTGGCCACGCTCATGCTCGCCCAGGTGCGGGGGCTCCAGCTCGACCTTCTCGTGTCCGGTGACCGCGACCGGGTGGACCGGGCGATCGATTTCTCGCTGCGGATCCTGGAGAGGTGATCAGGCGGCCTCGGGAACGGGTGGCGCGACGGCGTCCTCGGTGTCCTGCGGGCGTCGACTGAGCGCGAGGAGCGCGCCGATGGTGAAGGTCGCAACAGTCATGGTGCCCAGAACGGTCGCCAGCACCGTCGAACCATCGATCAGCAAGAACTTGACTGCCACAAGGAAGCTGCCTCCGTGAGATTCCGCAGCGCACAGGGGCGTCACCATCATCCCTGACGGCCACAGAGATGCACCGGCACCGCCTTGGACGACACCATCTGCTGCGGACACAGGACCCGGGCCTCTGAGGAGGTCCGGGTCCCTGCGAAGCAGTGTCATGCGTTGTCACTGCGAGCCAATGCGCGGGCCTTGGCCGACCACTCCCCCATTCTCGTGATGGCGGCGGTCAGTTGGGTCACCGCCGAGGAGATCTCCTTCACCGGCTTGCGGAGGTGCCGGCTCACCCGGACCATGGCGCCCGCCGACGCGCCGAAGGAGCCGATCTGTGCCAGGCTGTCCCGCGCGGCCTCATCCAGCGACATCAGCTGCTCCAGGAACGCCACCGCTCCCTCGCCTCGCTCGTCGGGTGGCGTCATCTCGATGAGCCCCAGCACGGCCCGCACCCCACTGTCAAGCTTCACCATCCGCTCCCCGAACGCGGCGGCGATGATGTTCAGTTCGCCCGCCGGTGCGCTGATCGTCTCCGCGTACCGGGCGATGGCGGCGAGCCGCGCGCTCGCGGGAGCGTCGGCCTGGGTCAGTTCGAGCATCTCGGTGGCGGAGCGCTCGGTCAGGACTGCGATCGTCTCGATCGTCTTCGTGATCGCCTCCATGTCGGCGGTCGTCTCGTCCAGCCCGTCCTCGATCACAGCGAAGTCGTCGAGCAGACCGGGCAAATCCATGTCCTCCCCGTTCTCCCCGTCGCTGACCTCTGAGGCGGAGGCCGGTCCGTCACCGGTCTGGAGTCCGCGCAGTACCCGTGCCGGTGTGAGGAGCTCGAAGCCGTCGCGGAGCCCGGCCTCCAGAGCGCTCTCGATCTCCTTGCACGCTCCCGCCAGATGACTGCGCGTCCGCTGGTAGCGGATGGTCCTGATCGAAGCGATGTCGAAGGGCAGCTGCCCGGCCTCCCCGATGTGGATCGTCGGCTTGCCGGTGATGTGCCGCAGCCCCAGCTCGTACATCACGTTGGGGTTGCCACCGCTGACGTCCGCGACGACCAGGTCGGACTCGACGACGTGCCGACAGATCTGCTCGTTGATGTCACCGGCGTGCGCGATGCCGTCCGCGCGCACGGCGGTGATCCCGTACTTCTCGCAGGCGGGGGCGATCACCTGCTCGAAGATGCCGAGGTGGTGCTCGTACGCCTCACGCTCGGGGCTGCCGTGCGCGGCGTGCGGGTCGCCGATGGGGCCGACGACGAAGCACCTCCGAGGCTGGTCGGACTCCTGTCGGAGCGTCTGTGACGTGATCATGCGGGAACCTCCGATGCGTGGGGGCGGATGTCGTCGGGCCGGGCTGCGGGCGGGGCGTCGTCCTCCAGGGGGACGGCGTACACCGGACGCTCCTCGATGCCGAGGGTGCGCAGCAGATATGCGGTGGGTATGCGGTAGCGTCCGCCGACCCGCAGCACGGGGCACGGGAATGCGCCGAGTCGGATCAGCTTGTACGCCGTCGCGGGGCAGATACCGAAGGCGCGGGCGGCTGTGCGCAGATCGACGCTCAGGGGCAGGTCGAAGGCTTCCGCGAAGCCGAGCGGTGGTCCGGACCGCCCGCTCATCGCCGGGCTCCCGCGGGGCGCAGGACCAACGTGCCGATGAGGTCGGCCTCCTCGTGGCGGCGGGCCCGGAACACCAGGTCGTGCAGGCGGGTACCGGTGCGCCGGCCGCCTTGCCGGGAGCATGGCTCGGCGAAGCGGAGCGTGGCGTACAGACCCTCGCGGCGAGGCGGGGGCGTGATGTGCAGTTCCCATCCCTCGGGCGGGAGGGGCCGTTCCTCCAGGGAGGCAGTGGCGTTGCGGGCCTCGGCAAAGGCGCCGACGTCGACGACGGGGACCTCGCGGGTCACGCTCTTCGCATAGGCCCACATCTGATTCACCGCCTCCTTGATCAGGCGGCCGCCCGTGTCCGGGCCGTCCGGGTCCGCCGTGTCGAGGGCGGCGAGCACGGCCAGCACGGCCTCCGACTCCAGATCCGCCCGGTCGATCCGCCAGAGGCGCAGGATCCGGTGCAGGTTCCGGTACAGCCCGGGGAGGGCAAGCCAGAGCACGAGCAGCCGTCCGGTGCCGTCGCCATTGCGCGGCTCCCGCCGGGCCTGGGCGACTGCCTGTCGCCAGACCGCCGCGCCCAGCACCGCGTCCCGTCGCGATCCGTAGAGCGCCCTCCTGCTCTCCTCCGGGGAAAGCAGGATCGGACAGGAGCCGACGTGCACCGTGAGGGACGGCCACGTGCCGCCCGGCGCTCCGAGGACGCCCCGGTCGATCCGGGCAAAAACGCCCCCGGGTCCGGTCAATGTCATCTCTTCTCCTTTCCGGCCTCATCGGGCCGGAGGTGCGCCAGTGCTGCGGCGACTCGCTCGCAGGCACGTGCGAGGTCGGTCAGGGCCGACTGCGCCGTCCCGTTCCGAAGCCGGGACCGTGCGGCAGGCGAGGCGGGCGGGTGGAAGTGAATGCCGCCGTACACGGCATGGCCGACATTCACCCCGTAGTCCGCCCACTGGCTGTCGCCCCGCTCGCGCCAGGACCGGGTCTGGTGGGGGGCCGTCACCTGGCGAGCCCGGGACCAGTCGGCGGAGGGGGCACGGGCAGGCCGACGGTGAGACCGCCGACGACGTCCCGGCCGACGGCGGCACCCTGGTGGACGTACTGGGACAGGGCCACCCGGCTCGGGGCGTCGCCGTCCGACGGGGGCTCCGGTGTCGGCTCCGGCTCCTGTGCCACGGCCGACCGCACGTCGTCCGGCGCGTGGCCCGGCACGCGGATCCAGCCGTAGCCGCCGAACTCCTTCACCTGTACATGGGCCCGCGCGTACTGCGCGGGGTCGAGGTCCGGCCGTCCGGACCGCACGACATCCTGGTAGAGCTGGTCCGACACGATGACCGCGAGATCCGCCGCGGTGAGGGTGGCGAGTACGGCCCGGAGCTGGGGTGCGTTGACGTAGCGCGCCACGGCGACCGGGGCCGGACCGGCGTGGCCGAGAGCGGCGTCCGCGACCACGCCCGTGTCCACGGCCATCCGCAGCCTGATCCGCTCGGCGGCCGGGCGGGCATTGCGGTCTCCGAGGCGGACCGCCAGGTGGTGGACGAACGGGCCCAGCACGGCGTCCTCCGGCGTCGCCTCGGGGAGGACGGCGAACTCCAGATCGCCCTGCGGCTGACGCTTCCAGGCTGCCCGGTCCAGCCTGGTCAGCGCCGCCGCCTCGTCCAGCAACCGGACCAGCTCGGACTGGACGGCTGACTGCGTCCGGGTGTCGAGACGGCTGTACTGCTCCACGTCCACGGCCAGGCACAGCCGGCGGTGCGGCAGGCCGTCAGGCGGCCGGCAAGAAGAGATCCCTTTCACGACAACTCGCCACCTTCCAAGAGGGGTTGGGTGCGGTGCACGCCAACTGTGAGAGGAAGGGGCAAGGCCAGCCAAGTAAGCCGCATCAATGCGGTTTACTTGCCATGACCCTAGATGTCCGAGACACCCAGCCGGGCTGCCTTGCGCAGGCGGGCCAGGTCCCGCACGTATGTCTTCCGGAGGCCGGTGGTGATGATGTCCTTGTCCCGCAGCTCCGCAAGTGCTTTGTGCACGCTGCGCGTTCTGGCTCCGGTGAGGGCGGCGAACTCGGGCTGGGACAAGTTCACGTCGATGCGCAGCGAGTTCCGTTCGGGCTGCCCGTACGTGGCAGCCAGTTCGACGAGGACACGCGCCAGTCGGACCGGGACCGGGTATCCGCGGAATTCGAGCCGCAAGCGGTCGGATCGGCGCAGTCGGCCGCAGACCATCTCGATGAGCGAGAGAGACATCTCGGGATGGGCGAGGAGGAATGCCTCCAGCTCAGGTCTCGGGACGACAGTGGCGACCACATCGCCACAGGCAGTGACCGTGGCCGATCGCGGTCCGACGCCCATAGCCGCCACCTCGCCCACGACATCCCCGGCGATCCTGATGTCCATGAGCGACACCCGGTCACCGTCCAGCCGGGCGGTCACCTTCACCAGGCCCTCGTGGAGGACCACCAACTCCTGTGCCTGATCGCCCTCGTGGATGAGTACGTCTGCCACGGCGTAGCGGCGTCGAGCACCGAGCCGGGTGAAGGCCGCGCGTGCTTCAGGTGACAACGTGTCGAGGAAGGCCGCGCGACCGTTGGGGTTCGAGCCGTGCATCATCTACACAGCACAGCACTCGACCACCGCAGTGGCGAACGTTTCCGCCCGGTCCGCCGGTGCGCCGGACACACGCCGGGGCGCGCGGAGGCGCACAGCCGGAGCACCCCTCGTACTTCACGTGGGGCGAAACCGGGAAGGTCCGGTCGCGTTCAGGGCCGGTCGGAGTCGTTGATCGCCTTGGCCACGCCGTAGGACCCGAGGAGCAGCAGCCGGTCCAGGAGGTCGAGGATCTCGGACCGGCGCGCGGGAGACGTGGCCTGGACGTAGGCACGAACCAGCAGGCGACCGATGTGGCGGGCGTCGGCCGCGGCACCGCGGGCCAAGTCGGCCGAGGCGGATCCGAACACCGTGACGAAGCGCTGCACGCACGTCAACACCAGTTCGTCGACCCGGTCAGGGGCGTGTTCGAGCGTGATCAGCAGTTGCGGCAGGGCCGACTCGAAGGCGTGGGAGTCGATCAATGCGGTCAGTGTCCGCCGGTAGGGCCTCAGACGTCGACCGCGCAAAGCAGCAGCCACCGCAGCAGCGGCCTCCCACACGTCCTCCTCAGGGTCGTGGAAGAACCGGACGAGCGCGTGGTGGGCAAGCGCCGCGTCACCGGTGTTCAGCAGGCGCTGGGCGCACACGTCTGCAGCTCCCTGCCGCTGCGCCGGGTCGTTGCCGGCGAGTACCTTCGCCAGCAGGTCCGGCATCTCCCACTCCATCGCTGCCAGCGCGGCGACCCGCCCGCCGACCCGGCGCACCGACACCACCGGGGAGCACAGCATCCGTTCCGTCAGCGGTCCGGCCGACGCCGGGTCTCCGTGCATCAGGGCGACGGCCAGGCGGGGCACGTACGGTGACGCCAACAAGTGGTCGGGGGCCTGGACGAGCACCGCGAAGGCGTCAGCGGCCGCCGGACGGTCGTGACGGATCGCCGCACGCAGCACGTGGGCCACACAGGCCCGGACGTCGAGGGAGGGGTCGGCTGCCAGCCGGCCGAGGTGAGGGACGACCACAGCGGCGCGAGACCCGTCCGCGTCGTGGACGAGCACATCGCCCAGGATCTCGGCCGCACTGCCCCGTACCGTGTTGATCCCGGCGGTGAGCAGGTCGCGCGTCACGTCGTTCCCGTGCTCGCCGGATGTCTGCGCGCCGGACAGGTCGTCGGCCTCGCTCGGCTCACCGGAATCGAGAGCGCGACTCAGGAGCGCCTCCACCAGGTCGAGCGGCACGTGGTCGAGGTACTTCCGCAGGGCATGCCCCAGCCACCGGTCCTGCGCCGGCCTGCCCCTGGCGGCGAAGTGGCGCACCGCCGCGAAGACAGTCTCCGGGTCGTCGTACTGCTCGGCCTCCCCGAGGCCGAGGAGCAGCGATGCACCGTAGGCCGGGTGGGTCCCAGCGTCGATCCGCAGGGCGAGCCGCGCGAACCGGCCGGGGTCCGCCACCGTCATGCTCCGCAGCACGTGGGACAGCTCGCGCGCCCCGCCGGTATGGGTCGCCCAGTCGGTTCGGTCCCGGCTGTGCTTCCTCATGGCCTTCAGCCACTGGTCGTCGCTCATGTGCTGGGCCGCTTCCGACCGGATAGGCGGTCCGACCCACCCGCCCGTGCCCCCCTCCGGTTCGTCCGGCGCCTGTCGATCTCCGTGGAGCCGGCGGAGTTCGCCGAGCCGACGCGTCGCCCGCTCGGAGAGCCGGACTTCGGGAAGGGCCGTCAGCAGTGTGAACTCGTGCCAGGGCGAGAGTTCACTGTCCGGGGGAAGCCGCAGATGGAGCAGGGACTCCTCAAGCAGCCCGAAGGTGTCGTCGGGCAGGGCACCGCCGACGGCGCGGAGGACCTCACGGGCACCCCACACGGCATTTTCTGCGTAGCCGGACAGCAGACGGTGTCCGCCCTGGAGAAGGATCTCGGCGGACCACGGAGCAAGGGCGGGTCCCGCTGCAGCCAGCGCCTGGTAGAGCAGCCACTGCGCTGCCTCGTACGGCTCGCTCGCCAGATGTTCCACAAGCTGACGCGTCCGCGAGGCGTCCCGGCCCGCCGTGCTTCGCAGGGCTTCGGCCGCGCCCTGCAACAAGGCGTCACCCAGGTCGCTGGGGTCGTCGCCGGGATGGCGGTGCCAGAAGTGGCGGTCGCGGACGGGCCGTTCGGTCCGTGCCGAATAGGCGGTCAGGCTCATGACGTCCAACAGGACCGGCAGCATCCGGACACAGAACTCCTCCGGAGCGCCGACAGCGGCGGCGGTCACCATCCGGAGTGCCGCGTGGTCCCGGATCAGCAGCACCGCCACACTGCCTCGATCGTCCAGCCGGAGGGCGTCTGGGCGTTCCGCCAGCAGTGCGCCCAGCAACTCGACCACCCAGACGGGTTCTTCAGCCGCCAGGTCGCCCGCCGGATCCCAGAGGGCGTGTTCGACACCGCTGAAGAGGCCCGCTCGCACGCCGTCGAGTAGTAGGTCGAAGAGCGGCCGGCTGTCGGCGAGGCGGGCGTGGGGAACGATCTGGGCCAGCCAGGCGCTGTACCGAAAGTCCGCGGTGTGCGGCTCCAGGAGACAGGCCACCCGGTCGGGTAAGGCGTCGGCGACCGCCACCAACAGCCTTACCGCCCGGTCCTGTTCTCGTGTGTCGGCGCTGCCGAGCCAGTTCTCGACGACTCCCTCGTCGTCCGCGCGACGGAACCAGGCAGGTAGGCCGACCAGGTCGAACAGGCGGTCACGGAAGGGCGGGCGCGTGTCCAGCACACGTGCGATGGCACCCCACTCAACAGCGGTGGGAGCGTCCAGCCCACGCAGCACGGCCAGGGTCAAGTCCTTGAGGTGATAGCGAATATGCGAACTGGTCAGCAGCGCCTCGATCTCCTCGACGAACCGTTCCGGGTCGAGATCCCGAAGATGATCGAGCACCTGTCGAAGCTGTCCGCGGCGGAACAGTTCCTGCTCCCCGCCGGTGAGGAAGGCGACCAGGCTCTCGTCGCGCCGGAGCCAGTCGCGGGCGAAGGCGTAGTCGAAGAAGCTCTCATGGAAGAAAGCCAGTTGCCGGCCGTCGCGCACACAGACGTGTTCCGACTCCAGTACCGTCCGGCTGGGTGCGAGGTCGTCCGTGTCGAGCAGGCTGTACGGCACGGACAGCCGCTGGCGCGCACTCATGGCGGCTACAACGGCCGAGACTGCGTCGTGGAAGCGCACGGGGGGCCGGCGCCGGGCGCACTCCGCCTGTCTGGTGTCCCAGAAGGCGTCGAACAGCTGCCGGGTGGTGTGGAAGCAGAGGGCCTCCTCCTTGTCCGCCACCTGGGCAAGGAGGACGAGATGCAGCGGTGAGCGCAGTAACGCTCGCTGCGGCTGGGCCAGTCGGGAGACGTCCAGGCCGATGCTGGTGACGGCCGCGTCGACCTGGGCGTCTGAGAGTGGCCCGACCTCGACGCGTGCGCACCGGTCCGGAGCGGTGAGCCGACGGATGCGGGCGTCGGCCTCGGCGTCGAAAGCGCGGCAGGCCAGGATCACCCGCATGCCGGGATGTGCCGCAGCCTCGTCCACCAGGTCGGCCACCGCGTCGAAGGTGTCCGGGATGCGTCCCGACGCCATGCTGACGGCATCGAGCTGATCCACTACGAGGACGCAGGGACGCCCGTCCGCGACGGCGCCGAGGGCACCGACCGGGGACATGGGCAGGCCGACGCGCTGCCCCAGTTCGTGGGTCGAGCCGAAAGGTTCCAGGCGGTCGAGACGGAAGGCGAGAACCGGCGTGGCCGCCTCGTCGAGAGCGGTGAAGGCCTGGTGCAGCACCGCGCTCTTCCCGCCGCCCGCGGTACCGGTCAGCAGAATGAGCCGTCGGGTGCCGTCACCGACCTCCGCCACGAGGCCGGCGGCCTCCTCGCGGGGGATCGTGGACCTGAGCAGCGTACGTTCGACACTCCCCGCCCACCGGCACGTCACAGTGCTCACCGCGTCGGACACTGCGGCGACGTCGGCCCGCACAACACCCCGCAGTCCGTACGGAGCCAGCCGTGCGGTGAGGGCCGCAGCGTCGAGCGTAGAGCCCAGGTTGTCGAGGAGGAGTTGGCCGAGGGCGAGTGCCGACAGACGGCCCGGAGCTCCGGCCAGGACCCGTTCGGCCAGGACGGCGTTGGTGTGCACGAGGTCCCGTTCGTCGTGCCACTCCACGCGGAGCCCTCTCAGCATCAGCCAGGCGGTCGCGGCCGAACCGTAGATGTCGGCTGAGGCGAGGGCGTCGAACGGACCCCTCAGTTCGTCCGTCAGCCACTCGGACTGGAAGGCGGCAAGCTCGTCGGAGCGGCGGGCGCGGTCGGCGAGTTCGTCGAGCGCACGGGCAGGAAGCAGGGAGACAAAATGAAACGCCCGCCCTGCCTCGACGTGCGAGCGCAGGCTCTCCCACACTCCCTTGTCGCGGAGGGAGGCCACGTTCCAGCTGTTCGCGTTGCGGTTCTGCCGCTTGACCTGGTGCACCTCCGTCCCGTGGTCGTGCCGGTAGACGAACTCGACCCCCTCGCCCAACGGCCCGCCCGGCTCGACGCAGAGCGACGTCCCTGAGCCCAGTAGTACGTACAGGGCATGTCTGACTGTCCAGGCTCCCTCGTAGCGGTTGCCGAACTTGTCCGTCTCACCACCCGGTCGCGGTGCCACCGTTCCCCCTCTGCCCCCTCCGGCCAGGCCCGACCGGGCCGCGCGCGTACGCGGACGCTACCGCGTGCATGCCAGGCGCGCCGAGACCGCTGAGCGAGCCTCCTGGCGGCCGTCCGCCTTCTGCGACAGGCTGCGCGGCGTACCTTGCATGAAGCCGTGTACTGCTCGCGCTCCATCGACGAGCCGGGCGCCCCCGGGCTCGCTACAACCTTGAGCGCCCGTCGCGCATCCAGCGATCAGCTTCGAGTGCCCGGCTTTCACAGCTGGTTCGGCGTCGGCCTCACCGGTGTACATAGCGAGGGTGCCTGCCAGCTCAAGGACGGCGTCCCGCACCGCTCGTTGTTCGTCCTCTTCGACATACCCCGAATACCCCGAAAGCCTGAGCCACTTCGCCTCATCGTCCGGCGTCATCCATCCATAGCCGCCACGGACAGGCCCCTACTGGCCGAGACACCGGACAGATAGCATCCAGCCTCACATGCTTCGCCGCCCTGAACGATCGGACCGTCTGTGAGTCCTGCTGGTTCCGGCGAGCGGATCCAGCCCGCTCGCCCTGGTGACCCCTCCTGCGTCGGCCCCTACCGTGTAGTGGGCCGGCTCGGTGCGGGCGGCATGGGAACCGTGTACGCCGCGCTCACCGACGGCGGAGAACGGGTCGCGGTGAAGGTGATCCACTCCGTACAGGCCGACGATCCGGAGTTCCGGGCCCGGTTCCGGCGCGAGGTCCGCCTCTCCGCCCGCGTACAGGGTCCCTTCCTGCTGCCCCTCCTGGCAGCCGACCCCGATGCCGACGCCCCCTGGCTGGCGACCGCCTACGCCCCGGGCCCCACCCTGGCCCAGCACCTGACCGTCCACGGCCCGCTGACCAACGGCACCCTGTATGCCTTCGCCACCGGCACCGCCCAGGCCCTGGCCTCGATCCACGCCGCCGGCGTCGTGCACCGGGACGTCAAACCGGAGAACGTACTGCTGACCCCGGCAGGCCCCCGCGTTCTGGACTTCGGCATCGCGCACGCCGCCGACGGCACGAGCGTCACCCGCACCGGCGTACTGACCGGCACCCCGGGCTGGATCAGCCCCGAGCACTACCGCAGCGGCATCACCGCGGCGGAGGGCGATCTCTTCACCTGGGGAGCGCTTGTCGCCTATGCGGCGACGGGCCGTCTTCCCTTCGGCACCGGAGCGCCCGAAGCAGTGGCCTACCGCGTCACATCGGGCCGACCGGATCTGGACGGCTTACCCGAGGCGCTGAAGGAGATCCTCGAACGGTCCCTGTCCAAGGAACCCGCCGAACGGCCGGACGCCACCGAGGCGGCCGAAACCTGCGCACGGCTGCTTGCCGCCGAGTCCACCCAGGTACTCAACGGCCAGGCTGCAACAGATGTGGGCATCAGTCCCACGCTGATCGGAGAATTGGTCACGGCGCAGTGGTCCGTTCCCACGCCGGAGGACCTCCCGTGGCCCGGTCCTGCTTCCACCTCCGGGAGATCCTCCCGGCGTCGGGTCGTCGTTGCCATCCTGGCCGCAGCAGCGATCGTCGGCGCCGGTGCGGGCGGCGCGCTGGCTTTCCGCCACGACGAAAGCCAAGCCACCGGCGGTTCCGCGGCTGTCAGCTCGACGTCGGCCGCGGGCGCCGACGACTCCAGCACCGCATCCGGCCAGACAGCCTCCGCCGTGCCTGGCACCAGCGTGACCGGACAGGCGGCAACCGACCCACGCGCCGTCCCGGTCCCCACCGCCCCGCTGGCCGACGTGGACAATCCCGCTTTCACCCGCGCCGACGACGTGACGCAACCGATCCCCGGCGAGTGGAGCGCCAGCCGGAACGCCGCCGGCACCGCGGAGCAGGACACTGAGGCCGCCATCCGCGACCAGGTGACGGCCATGCTCGCCACGAAGGACATGTCCTTCATGACGCCCACGGTGACCTTCAACCGACAGGCACAGACCGTGATGGTGACCGGCGGGCCGATCTCCACGCTGACCGACGACTACAAGGAGGTCTTCCGCAGAGCAGGCGAGATGGCCTCCTGCATCGTGCTGGCCCACCGGCTCAAGGACGCACCGACCAGCTGGCCGTACGGACGGTTCTCCGCCTACTGGAAGGACTACGACGGCCAGGACGAGGCCACCATCCTCGGCTTCGGCAAGGCCACCGACGGCTGCTACACCGAGGACGCGGGACGGCGTCAGGGTACGGACGAAGGCATCGTCACCGCCGGAATACCCAGCAGCGACAAGGACGAGATCCGCATCGCCGCCGACACGGTAAAGGCGATCGCAGCCGCCTGGAACGCTCGCGTCGCCGAGGGACACGGCCTGGAGCCCTTCGACCGCAACGACGCCATCACCCTCGGGTTCGACCCCGTCGAAAGGGTCATGTACGTATGGGCGTTGGACGGCTCAGGCGCCCTCGTCGGCCGCGCCCAGCAAACCCACTTCCAAGATGTCGTCAGCAAGATCACCTGCCCGAGACTGCTGTCCGAGTACAACACCAACAAGCGATGGACCTATACCCACTGGGCCACCGCCGCCTACCAGGGCAACAGTGCATGGCCCCAGCTCTTCACCTCCGGCGACTGCCTGCCCTCGGCAGACCGCCCATGACACCGCCGCCCCTGGTGGCAGCGCCCTTGCCAAGCATCGGGCGATGGTGACAACCAGAGCGACGGCACCTTGGCTCGCGCCGGACCACGAGAAAGACCAACCTTCGTTGGTCTGGCCACCAGTAGGACCCGTTAGATCTTCCTCTTGGCCCTGTTCGGGGGCATGTTCGAGGTGTGCACGCACATGAAGTGAACCGTGCTCGGGTGACGTTGGCGATATTCGTAGCTGACGTGTTCGCGTCGGTGCCGCGCAAGGATCACGCTTCCATGAACCTCCCGCGCGCCGAGTACTGACGAAACACCCAGACTCGCAGGGGGCGCCCATTTCGCCGATACTCATCTAGCCCTGGATGATTTGCGGCTGTTCCATGGCCTCGACGTGCAGCAATCCAGCCACTGGACGTTCCCTGACATGGCGGCAGCTGCCCAACGCGCCGACTCTCCGCCCCACATCTGGTGGCCGACCGGGATTTCGGGGATGCTCTGTTCAGCGGGCCACAACAGGGGTCTCCACTCCCGAACCCGCATGTAAGCGAACCGTGCCCGAGCCTGGGATTGAGACGCGAAGTGTTTACGACGGTCACCATGAACGCCTCCACGCTTCTGGTGAACCGTCCCACAGGCAGCGCCTCCACGCTTCCCCCTCCGGCAGGACCACCACTGGTGTCACCGTTCGCATTCGCGCAGATGATCACTGCATCCCTGGCCCGGACGCGGGAGGCGAAGGCCGATCCATGCCCGCGCCGCGCCCACCTGACGACCCGTCACAAAAGTCAGCATCTGGTCAGCATCGGTACCGGCAGAACCCGCTCCATGCCGCCGTGAACCGCCAAGATCGCTGACTGGCTTCACCCAGCCTGACCTGCAAAAATGGAGGCCAGGGGCCCATCTGTTAGCCTCACAGGAGGTATCCGATGAAGATGTTGATCAACGTTCCGGAGACCGTCGTCGCCGACGCGCTGCGCGGCATGGCGGCCGCGCATCCCGAGCTGATCGTGGACGTCGAGAACCGGGTGATCGTGCGGCGGGACGCTCCGGTGGCCGGGAAAGTGGCGCTGGTGTCGGGCGGCGGGTCCGGGCACGAGCCGTTGCACGGGGGGTTCGTCGGACCCGGGATGCTCTCCGCGGCCTGTCCCGGTGAGGTGTTCACCTCGCCCGTGCCCGACCAGATGCTGCGTGCCGCGGCGGCCGTGGACAGCGGGGCCGGTGTGCTGTTCGTCGTGAAGAACTACACGGGCGACGTGCTCAACTTCGACATGGCGGCCGAGCTGGCCGAGGACGAGGGCATCCAGATCGCGAAGGTCCTGGTCGACGACGACGTCGCCGTCACCGACAGCCTCTACACGGCCGGGCGGCGCGGTACGGGCGGCACGCTGTTCGTGGAGAAGATCGCGGGGGCCGCGGCCGAGGAGGGGCAGCCGCTGGAGCGGGTCGAGGCGCTGGCCCGGCAGGTCAACGAGAGCTCCCGCAGCTTCGGCGTGGCGCTCAGCGCCTGTACGACGCCGGCCAAGGGCAGCCCGACCTTCGACCTGCCGCCCGGGGAGCTGGAGCTGGGCGTCGGCATCCACGGGGAGCCGGGGCGGGAGCGGCGGGCGATGATGACGTCCGGGGAGATCGCCGACTTCGCGGTCCAGGCGATCCTGGACGACCTCACGCCCCGCAACCCCGTGCTCCTGCTGGTCAACGGCATGGGCGCGACGCCCCTGCTGGAGCTGTACGGCTTCAACGCCGAGGTGCAGCGGGTGCTGACGCAGCGCGGGGTGACCGTCGCCCGTACGCTCGTCGGCAACTATGTGACGTCCCTCGACATGGCCGGCGCCTCGGTGACCCTGTGCCAGATCGACGAGGAGCTGCTGCGGCTGTGGGACGCGCCGGTGAAGACCGCCGGGCTCCGCTGGGGCGTGTGAGGCAGGGGGCAGGGCAGGGACAGGCGCAGGGACAGGCGCTCGGACGGACCCGACCAGGCAAGGAGATCCAGTGCTCGACGCCGACTTCTTCCGCCGTTGGATGACGGCGACCGCAGCATCCGTCGACCGTGAGGCGGACCGGCTCACCGCCCTCGACTCGCCCATCGGGGACGCCGATCACGGCAGCAATCTCCGGCGTGGCTTCGCCGCCGTGTCGGTGGCGCTGGAGAAGGAGGCGCCCGGGACGCCGGGCGCCGTTCTGGTGCTCACGGGACGCACGCTGATCTCGACGGTCGGCGGGGCCTCGGGGCCGCTGTACGGCACGCTGCTGCGCCGCACCGGGAAGGCGCTCGGGGACGCCGACGCGGTGGACGAGGCGCAGTTCGCCGAGGCGCTGCGCACAGGCGTGGACGCCGTGATGCAGCTCGGCGGCGCCGCGCCGGGCGACAAGACCATGATCGATGCGCTGGTGCCGGCCGTCGACGCCCTCGCCGACGGCTTCGGCGCCGCCCGGGTCGCCGCCGAGCAGGGCGCCGAGGCCACGACGCCGCTGCAGGCCCGCAAGGGCCGGGCCAGTTATCTCGGCGAGCGCAGCATCGGCCACCAGGATCCGGGCGCGACCTCGGCGGCGCTGCTGATCGCCGCGCTCGGCGAAGCCGACGGGACGTGAGTCAGGTGCCGGTGAGCGACGAGAAGCTGGTCGGGATCGTGCTGGTCTCGCACAGTGCGGCGGTGGCCACGGCCGTCGCCGAGCTGGCGCGGGGGCTGACGGGCGGCGGCCCGGCCGTGCCGGTCGCCGCGGCGGGCGGTACGCAGAGCGGCGGGCTGGGCACGAGCGCCGAGCTGATCTGCGCCGCGGCCGCCTCGGTGGACCGGGGCGCCGGGGTCGCGGTGCTCGCGGATCTGGGCAGCGCCGTCCTGACGGTCAAGGCGCTGCTCGCGGAGGGCGACGAACTGCCCGACACCGCCCGTCTGGTGGACGCCCCGTTCGTCGAGGGCGCGGTGGCCGCGGTCGTCACGGCGGCGACGGGCGCCGACCTCGACACGGTCGAGGCGGCGGCCGCGGAGGCGTACGCCTACCGCAAGGTGTGACGCGGGCTCAGTTCACTCCCTCCGACGCCACCACGAGGGCCGCGCGGATGGCCTCCGCCAGTTCGGCCCGTACCGTCGCCGGGTCCGCGGCGGTGTCGGCGGCGGTGTCGGCGGCGCGCCACGCGTGGTGCTCGACGGCGGCGCGCAGGGCCGCGTTGAACATCGCCGCCTGGATGGCGGGCCGGAAGTCGCCGGCCGGCACTCCGGCGCGGTCGGCGAGGGCGCGGGCGAAGGCCGGCTCGGCCTCGTCGTAGGTCTGGAGCCAGACCGCGCGCAGGGCCGGTTCGGTGCGGGCCAGCCGTACCAGGGCCCCGACGGTGGCCGGGTCGGGGCCGCCGACGAGACGCTGGTCGGTCTCGAGCCGCCGGGCGAAGGCCTCTCCCAGGGGGCGGCCCGGCTCCCACTCGCGCAGACAGACGGCGATCGCGTCGATGCCGGCCGTGAGGAGCGGGCGCACGCAGCTCTCCTTGCTCGGGAAGTACCGCCAGACCGTCCGTGCGGAGACCCCGACCGCCTGGCCGATCTGTTCGCCGGTGGTGGCCGCGACGCCCTGGTCGACGAACAGGTCCACCGCGGCGCGGGCGATCTCCAGCCGGATCTCCGCCTTGCGCTCCTCCGTGAGGGGCGGTCGGCCCGTGCGTCCTTGGGATGCGGTCATCCGGTCCTCCGGTCTCGGTCACCTTTCACGAACTTCGCGCGCCGAACTCCGTGCGCCCTGAATTCTTCACCACGACTTTATGTCACTCACAGACATTAAGTCGTAGGGTTACCCGACAAGCACTTCCCGGGGACGCCCCCCACCCCGCACATCGCAGCAAGCTAGGAGCACCTCATGGCCACTGGACTGGAAGGCCGCAGCGTCGTCGTCACCGGAGCGGGTTCGGGCATCGGGCGCGCCACGGCCCTGGCCTTCGCCGCCGAGGGGGCGCGGGTCTTGGTGGCCGACCTCAACGCCGAGGGCGCGCAGGCCGTCGTCAAGGAGATAGCGGAGGCGGGCGGCACGGCCGTCGCCGTCACCGGCGACCTCAGCGAGCAGAGCGTCGTGGACGAGGTGGCCGCCACCGCGGTGGAGCGGTTCGGCGGGGTGGACGTGCTGGTGAACAACGCCGGGATCATGGACCGTATGTCGGCACTGGCGGACGTGAGCGACGCGGAGTGGGAGCGGGTCATCCGGGTCAACCTCACGGCCCCGTTCCTGCTCACCCGGGCGGTGCTGCCGCACATGCTGGCGGCGGGCAAGGGCGCGATCGTCAACACGGCGTCCGAGGCGGGTCTGCGCGGCAGCGCGGCCGGCGCGGCGTACACCGCGTCGAAGCACGGCGTGGTGGGGCTCACCAAGTCCCTCGCGGTGATGTACCGGGGCAAGGGCATCCGCGCGAACGCGATCGCGCCGGGCGGCACGAAGACCTCGATCGTGGTGGAGGCCGAGCAGGGCGCCCACGGCCCGACGGCGCTCGGCCCGCACTTCGTCAACGTCGGCAGGCTGGCCGAGGCGGAGGAGCAGGCCGCCGCGATCGTCTTCCTCGCCTCGGACGCGGCGAGCAACGTCAACGGCGTGATCCTGCCGGTCGACGACGGCTGGTCGGCGGTCTGACGACCCACGGGTCGTCGGACACCCCCTGCGTCGGACGGCAGCTCGGCCACCCACCTCGGCCGTCCGACCGACGGTGGCCGCCGGATCCCGGGTTCCACGCCCCGATCACGGCGGCCACCGCACGAACACCTCCCGGCACGCTTGCCCAGTCCCCCCAGTCCCCCCAGTCCCCCCAGTCCCCCTAGTCCCCCTCGCCCCCTTCGCCGATCTCGGCGTCCAGGACCTCCTGAGCCTGCTGTGGGGTCTGCGGCTGCACCGACGGCCGGGCGGGCGCCCCGCCCGCTCCCGCGCGCTGGACGAACTGCCGGGCCAATCGCTCGCCCACCTCCACCGCGGAGGCGTGGCTCTCGATCGGGGTCGCGCGGGAGTCCTTGAAGACGATGTACGTGACGCCGGAGGGGGTGCCGCCGCCGCGTGGGTCGGGGTTGATGCCGAGCGCCTCGGCGGTGGCATACGACGCCTCGCCGATGATGCCGGTGGGGCCGGTGTCGCCGACGACCGCGTACTGCACCCGGTCCTGGTGGACGACGGCAGCGACGGCTCCCCCGCGCACCCCGTGCGCCCGGTGGTCCCAGATCGCGCTCACCCCCGGCACCACGATGTAGGGCAGGGTCGCGGCGTCCAGATAACGGCCGTCGGACTGGGTGTAGGACGTGGCGGCGGAGAACACCGGGTCGGTGCCGCTGTTGCACTGCGGGCTCGGGCGGCCGTCGCAGTCGATGTCCATGTCGGCCGTCCAGAACACCGCCTCGTCGGTGCCGCAGACCGGGATCGTGGCGGGCGCGCCCGCGTCGGTGCGGTACCGGCCGTCGGAGACGGGGGTGCAGTCCCGGACCCGGGACAGCAGGTCGGCGGCGAGGACCGAGCCCTCCTGCCGGTGCGCCGGCGACCCGGGGGCGCCCAGGGACGGACGAGCGGCGGCGGACGGGGCGGCCGGGACCAGCAGGGCGAGGCCGGCCGCGGCCAGTGTCAGCGACTTGGCGTGCACGATACGGACCCTCTCATGGGGACATTGACGGACACCCGGAACAATCTGGTGTCACTGCCTCCACGCGGCCACTCCGAGGGGGCCGTACGGTGCACGAGGCCCGGCCTCGCGCGAGGCGAGCGGGTGACAGGGGGCCGGGGCCCGGCGCCGTGTCGGCCTCCGGGCCCCGGGCCACTCCGCCGGCGCGGGAACAGCGACGACAGCGGTCCGCGCCACCGGCATGAACTCATGAGCACGCAGGTTGAGTTCAGCCGCGAGGTCTTCAGCATACGTAATTTCCGGAAGTGGTCCTCGACGGCAGCCCCGGAGCCGCTCGCCCTCTTGATGTGCTCGCGCCACCACGTCATATTGGTCCGGACCATTGCCGCCGTGCCGGGCTGGGAGGCGAGGCGAAGCCGTGCGACGCGTTGCGCTGTGGGTTGTGGTGTGGGGGCTGGTGACGGCCCTGTCGTGCGGGTGCGCCGTCGGCGGCGCCGACGACGACGCAGGTGCGCCCGGCGCTCCGACGGGGGTCACCGCGGAGGCCGGCAGCGCCACGAGCGTGCACGTGATGTGGAACGCGGTCGCCGCGAACCCGGCCGTCGACGCCTACGAGGTGTACCGCGGCCGCACCAAGGTCGGAGACGTGCCGGGCTCCGCGCACATGCTGGACGTCGTCCGCCTCTCGCCCGCCACGAGCTACGTCTTCACCGTGCGGGCCCGCGACGCGGTGGGCCGGCTCGGGCCGCGCAGCCGTGAGGTGCGGGCCACGACGCCGACGGCCGGGGCGGCGGACCGCTCGGCCCCGACCGCACCGGGCGGGGTGACCGGCCGGGCCGCCGGGAGCCGGGCCGTCCAGCTGTCCTGGTCGGCGTCGACGGACGACCGGAAGGTCGTGTCGTACGACGTCCAGCAGGGCGGTGTGAAGATCCACAGCGTCGGCGGGGGCCAGACGGCGACCGTCGTCACGGGGCTGCGGCCGGGCACGCGCTACTCGTTCACCGTCCTGGCCCGGGACGCGGCCGACAACGTCTCGCCCGCCGGCCCGCCCGTGCGCGTCACCACCGAGCCGGGCGCCGAGGACGGGTCGGACACCGCGCCGGCCGACTTCCGGGCCGGCGCCCGCCTCACCGACGGCGCCTACTACATCGACCTGTCCTGGGTGCCGCCCCGGGTGGACGGCGTGGTCGCCGAGTACCAGATCCAGCTCGACGGACAGCCGGCCACCACGCTGGTGTGGGGCGGGAACCCGCCCGAGGGGAGGGCGACCTACAGCTTCTACGCGGGGCGGGCGGACGAGGCAGCGGCCCGGCATCGCGTGCGGCTGCGGGCCCGGCTGCCGGACGGGACGTGGGGGGCCTTCTCGGCGGAGCGGACGGTGACCACCGGCACCCGCCAGTGACGGCTCCCGCCTGTGACGGCCCCCGCATGGGCCGTCCGATGGAATCCGTCACCTGCCCGGTCGCGGTCCGCGTGCGGACCGGGGCCGGGGCACGTTGGCTTCCCCTGAGGCAGCACGGGCGTACCCGACCCCTCGGCGGCGCAAGGGATGTACCGCTGACCGTGCCGCCGCCGGAGGACGTCCGATGCGCATTCCTCGTTTTCTCGTACGCTCAGGACTCACCGTGGCAGCCGCCGCCGCGCTGCCCCTCGCACTGGCCCCCGGGCCGGCCACCGCCCGGGTCTCGGGCATCTCGGTGAGCACGACCGGCTCCACGGTGTCGGTGGTGACCAGCGCCTGCACACTGATCAACGGCAGCTGGGGCACGGCCGCGCTGCTGAGCAGCGGCCAGGGGAGCTTCTCCCAGGGGCGTCAGGTGGCCCTGTCCGGGACGACCGCCGGCCAGTCCGCGGCCTGGTCGGCCGTCTCCCCGGGCACGTACACCGTCGTCGTCATGTGCTCCAACGGCAGCACCGCGGGCACCCAGTCCGTGATCGTCTCGGCCCCGTCCACGCCGACGATCTCGGCGACGGCCTCGCCCTCGCGCGGGGTCATGGGCGGTCTCGGCGGCGCGGCCCGTGACGTCGGCCCCATCACCATGGGGGTGGGCGGGGCGCTGGTCGGGGCGGGCGTCATCGCGGCGGCCTGGTTCCTGCGCCGCCGCTCGAAGCCGTACCGGCTCTAGGACAGGTCCTGGTCCCCCGCGTCCGCCACGGTGGCGGGCAGACCCGCCAGGGCCTCGGTGAGCCACTGGGTCCAGAAGGTCTCCAGCTCGATGCCCGCGCGCAGGACCAGGTGTTGCAGTCTGGCCTGCGCGCTCTCCTCGCCCGGCGGGAAGTCGCGCTTCTCGATCTCCTGGTACTCGGTCAACTGCCGTCGGTGCAGCTCGAGATGGCGGCGCAGGTCGGTCTCCAGGCCCGCGGTGCCGACGACGGCCGCGGCGCGCAGCCGCAGCAGCATGGCGTCGCGGTGCGGCTTCGGGTCCTGGGCGGCCGCCGTCCAGCGGGCGAGTTCGGCGCGGCCCGCGGGCAGGACCTCGTAGGCCTTCTTCTGCCCGCGGGCCGGCGTCTGCGTCGGCAGGGCCCGGATCTGGCCCTCGGCCTCCAGTTTTCCCAGCTCGCGATAGATCTGCTGGTGCGTCGCCGACCAGAAGTAGCCGATCGACCTGTCGAACCGGCGGGTCAGATCCAGCCCCGACGAGGGCCTCTCGAGCAGGGCGGTGAGGATCGCGTGCGGGAGTGACATGCCAGCCATCCTAGGGACGCGCCCGGACGGCCCTACAGCGCCGCCGCCAGCTCCGTGCCCTGCTGGACGGCGCGCTTGGCGTCCAGTTCGGCCGCGACGTCGGCGCCGCCGATGAGGTGCACGTTGGCGCCCGCGGCGACCAGCGCGTCGTACAGGTCCCGGCGCGGGTCCTGGCCGGTGCACAGCACCACGGTGTCGACCTCCAGGACGGTGCTCTGCTCGCCGACGGTGACATGCAGTCCGGCGTCGTCGATCCGGTCGTAGCGCACGCCCGGGACCATGGTGACGCCGCGGTGCTTTAGCTCGGCGCGATGGATCCAGCCGGTGGTCCTGCCGAGGCCCGAGCCGACCTTGGTCGTCTTGCGCTGCAGGAGGTGGACCGTGCGCGGCGGGGCGGGGCGTTCGGGGGCCGCGAGACCGCCGGGGGCCTGGTAGTCCATGTCGACGCCCCACTGGCGGAAGTAGGTCGCCGGGTCCTCGTTCGCCTTGTCGCCGCCGTCGGTGAGGAACTCGGCGACGTCGAAGCCGATGCCGCCCGCGCCGAGGATCGCGACCCGGTCGCCGACGGGGACCTTGTCGCGCAGGACGTCGAGGTAGCCGACGACGCTCGGGTGGTCGACGCCGGGGATGTCGGGGGTGCGCGGGACGACGCCGGTGGCGACGACGACCTCGTCGTAGTCGCCCAGGTCGTCTGCCGTCACGGGCGTGTCGAGGCGGACGTCCACGCCGTGGGCGTCGAGCTGGTGGCGGAAGTAGCGCAGCGTCTCGTCGAACTCCTGCTTGCCGGGGACCTGGCGGGCGACGTTGAGCTGGCCGCCGATCTCGCTCGCCGCGTCGTACAGCGTCACCTCGTGGCCGCGCTCGGCCGCCGACACCGCGCAGGCGAGTCCGGCCGGTCCCGCGCCGACCACGGCGACGCGTTTGCGCAGCCGGGTCGGGGCGAGGACCAGCTCGGTCTCGTGGCAGGCGCGCGGGTTGACCAGGCAGGAGGTGATCTTCCCGCTGAAGGTGTGGTCGAGGCAGGCCTGGTTGCAGCCGATGCAGGTGTTGATGGCCTCGGGCCGGCCCGCCGCGGCCTTGGCCACGAACTCGGGGTCGGCGAGCATCGGGCGGGCCATCGACACCATGTCCGCGCTGCCCTCGGCGAGCAACTGCTCGGCGAGTTCGGGGGTGTTGATGCGGTTGGTGGTGACCAGCGGCACGGAGACCGCGCCCATGAGCTTCTTCGTCACCCAGGTGTAGGCGCCGCGCGGCACCGAGGTGGCGATGGTGGGGATGCGGGCCTCGTGCCAGCCGATGCCGGTGTTGATGATGGTCGCGCCGGCCGCTTCGACGGCCTTGGCGAGGGTGACGACCTCGTCGAGCGTGGAGCCGCCGGGCACGAGGTCCAGCATGGACAGCCGGTAGACGACGATGAAGTCCTCGCCGACCGCCTCGCGCACCCGCCGGACGATCTCGACCGGGAAGCGCATCCGGTTCTCGTAGGAGCCGCCCCAGTGGTCGGTGCGGTGGTTGGTCTGCCGGGCGATGAACTCGTTGATGAGGTAGCCCTCGGAGCCCATGATCTCGACGCCGTCGTAGCCGGCCTGCCGCGCCAGGCGGGCGGCCCGGGCGTAGTCGTCGATGGTGCGCTCGACGTCGGCGGCGGTCAGCTCGCGGGGCGGGAAGGGGCTGATGGGGGCCTGGAGGGGGCTGGGGGCGACCAGGTCCGCGTGGTAGGCGTAGCGGCCGAAGTGCAGGATCTGCATCGCGATCCGGCCGCCCTCGCGGTGCACCGCGTCGGTGATCGTCCGGTGCTGCTCGGCCTCGGCGTCGGTGGTGAGCTTGGCGCCGCCCTCGTACGGCCGGCCCTCGTCGTTGGGGGCGATACCGCCCGTGACGATGAGTCCCACTCCGCCGCGGGCCCGGGCGGCGTAGAACGCGGCCATGCGCTCGAAGCCTCGCTCGGCCTCCTCCAGGCCGACGTGCATCGAGCCCATCAGGACGCGGTTGGGCAGCGTGGTGAAGCCCAGGTCGAGCGGGCTCAGCAGGTGCGGGTAACGGCTCATGACAGGCCTCCGTGCGCGGCGGTAGTCCCTCCAGTTCTAGAGGACCGCGCACGGTTTATGCAACTAGTTGCACAATCGGATCCCGGACTGTGCCGCAGGTCACCGGCTTTCGAGCAGAACGTGCAGCTCGCGTTCCTGGTCCCCGGAGGCGGAGGCGAGGTCGCGCACCGCGAACAGGGAGTCCAGCGTGGAGCGCAGCCGCTCGATCGCCCAGTAACCGCCCTGTGCGTCGGCCTCCACGGAGGACGAGAGCCGGGCGGGCGGCGGGCACGCACGGGCGTCGGTGACCTCGAAGGTGCCGAGCCACACCATCGGCCGGGTCTCATGGAGCTGCTGCGGCGCCTCGTCGGGGCCCCGGTCGGACTCGAAGCACGTGTTCAGCGTGTCGAACACGATCCGGGCGTCCTCCTTGCTGCATCCACTGATCTCGAGGGAGACGGGCTCCTCGTGCAGACGCTCACGATCCATCGTGATCGCTCCTCTCGTGGCGGTGGCGCGGCTGCGCGCACGCGGCGGAGCCGCACGGCGATACGGCCGCGCGAACCGCGCCACAACCCCAGAAAAGCACTCCTGGCCGCAGGGGACCAGCGAGGGATCAGCTCTTGGTGAACCGGTAGGTCTTGCTGTCCGTCAGCACACAGAAGCCGGGCGAGACGACGATCACCCGCAGGGTGCCGGTGCGACGGTCGTAGTCGATGCCCTCGGTCTCGAACGTGCCCGAGCAGGAGCTGCGCAGCGGCAGCTGGCGCAGGGCCGTGACGTGACCGGTGACGTCGGAGGTGCCGTTCGGGGCGGCGGACAGGTCGATCTGCAGGAGCGGCTTGGTGATGCCGAAGAGGGTGCCCGCCGGGTCGTCGGAGGAGCACAGCAGGGTGGTCGGACCGGTGAAGTCGCAGCCCTGGACGTCCCGTACGGCGTGGTCGAGGCGGACGGTCGACACCTGGGGCAGGTTCGCCGAGGGCGAGGTGCTCGGGTTGGCGCCGGGGGTCGGGAAGACGAGGAAGCGGGTCATGGTGCCCCACTCGCCCGACAGCATCCACTTGCTGTCCGGGGTGATCGCCGACCAGGAGTTGTTGAGGGCCTCGCCCGAGCCGAGCGCGTGGACGTACTCCGACCAGGCGCCGCCGGGCGCCTGCACGCGGTACATCTTCGAGGTGCCCGAGTCGCTCTGGTAGGGCTCCACGTAGTAGCCGTCGTAGGAGGCGTCCGGGTCGCCGACGTGGTTCCAGCCCCGGGTGGACACGGAGAGCGGGATGGTGCCGATGCCGGTGTAGCGGTTCGCGCTGTTCGCCGGGACCTCGACCGACGCCAGCCCCTGGCTCTCGGTCAGCGGGTCGGCGCGGTCGGATCCGACCTCGGTCCAGGTGTCGGCGGCCGCGGCGGGCGGTGCGGCCGAGAGGGCGGTGACCGTGGCGACGGCCAGCGCGAGGAAGGCGGCGCGGAAGGTACGGGCGGTGCGGGCGGTGCGGACCACGGGGCGGCGGCTGCGGGCAGGGCGCAGGGACATGGGACTCCTCGTCGAGGGGGGTGGGGGCGCGCTCGGCGGACAGTCTGACGCTCCGTGATAGTCATGTACAGACCAATTCGGATCAACAGGTGTGGACCCTGAGGAGAACGGCGTGCGACTCCGAACCGGAGGAGCCTGAAGAAGGACGCCCAAGGCGTGGGAGAAAAGGGTTGAGCACGGTAGAACAGGGGGAGTCGGCACGGGGGACGGCGTGCCGCATCGACATGCGGAGGCGGTGCGTGGCATGAGTGCAGCCGGATCGTCCGCGGCCGAGGGCGGTGGCCCCACAGGGCCGAGCTGGCTGCTGGACGTGCTGAACGTGGCCTCGGTGGTGCTCGACACCGACGGCCATATCGTGCTGTGGAGTCCCCAGGCCGAGGAGTTGTTCGGCTACTCGGCGCAGGAGGCGCTGGGGCGGTACGCGGCCCGGGTGATGGTCCACGAGCGGCACGTCGACCTCGTCGTGAAGCTCTTCGCGGACGTCATGGCCACCGGCCAGAGCTGGGCCGGGGCGTTCCCCGTCCGGCGCAAGGACGGCACCACCCGGCTGGTGGAGTTCCGCAACATGCGGCTCCTGGACGACCAGGGCGGGATCTACGCCCTCGGTCTCGCCGCCGACCAGACGACGGTGCACCGGCTGGAGCGGGACGTCGCCCTGTCCACCCGCATGGTCGAGCAGTCCCCCATCGGTCTCGCCGTGCTGGACACCGAACTGCGGTTCGTCTCGGTCAACCCCGCGCTGGCCCGGATCAACGGACTGCCTGCCGAGGAGCACCTCGGCCGGCGGGTCCGCGAGCTGCTGCCCCGACTGGACACCGAGACCCTGGACGCGGCAGCCCTCGAAGTGCTGCGGACCGGAGTGCCGCTCGTCGCCTGGCACACGGTCGGACGCACCGCCGCGTCCCCGGACGACGACCACGCCTGGTCGGTGTCCATGTACCGCCTGGAGGACGGCCGGGGCACGGTCCTGGGCGTGGCCGCGTCGGTCGCGGACATCACCGACCAGCACCGGGCGGCCGTCGAGGCGGAGGCGGCACGCCGCCGGCTGACGCTGATCGCCGACGCCTCGGCCCGCATCGGCACCACCCTGGACCTGGAACGCACGGCCTTCGAACTCGCCGACGTGGCGGTGCCGGAGCTGGCCGACGTGGCCGCGGTGGATCTGCTCGACGCGGTGGTGGCGGGCCGGCGGACCAGCCTCGGGCCCGCCGAGTCGGCCGTGATCCGTGCCCTGGCGGTGCGGGCCGAGGACGAGCCGGACGCGCTGGCGGCGGCCGACCAGCCCGGGCAGGTGGCCCGCTACGCGCCCGACCGGCTCGTCACCGAGTGCGTGCGCTCGGGCCGGCCCGTCATGGTGGCGCAGGTCAAGGACGAGGACCTCGGACACATCGCCCGCTCCCCGGAGGCGGCCCGCCTGCTGGCCCGGGCCGGCGTGCACTCCTATCTGGCCGTGCCGCTCATCGCGCGCGGCGAGGTGCTGGGCGCCCTCGACCTCAAACGGACCCGCAACCCCCTGCCGTTCGGCCGCGACGACCTGCTGCTCGCCCGCGAGCTGGCGGCCCGCGCGGCCGTCCAGATCGACAACGCGCGCTGGTACCAGAACGCCCGCACCACCGCGCTCACCCTCCAGCGCAGCCTGCTGCCGAGCCACCCGCCCGTCACCGGCGGGCTCGAGGTCGCCTCCCGCTACCAGCCCGCCGGCGCCACGACCGAGGTCGGCGGCGACTGGTTCGACGTCATCCCGCTCGAGGACGGCAGGACCGCGCTCGTCGTCGGCGATGTGATGGGCAGCGGCATCGACGCCGCCGCCACGATGGGCCGGCTGCGCACCGCGACGACCACGCTGGCCTCCCTCGGCCTGGACCCGGCGGTGCTGCTGGAGCACCTCGACCGGATCACCCAGGGCCTCGACCACTCCATCGCCACCTGCGTGTACGCCGTCCACGACCCAGGGCTGGGGAGCTGCCGGATCGCCAACGCCGGGCATCTGCCGCCGGCCCGGGTGCGCCCGGGCCGGCCGCCGGAGCTGCTCGACCTGCCCACCGGCGCGCCGCTGGGCGTGGGCGGGGTGGCGTTCTCCACGACCGAGGTGGAGTTCGCCCCCGGCGACCAGCTCCTGCTGTACACGGACGGACTCGTCGAGACCCGCACGGACTCCCTCGACGAGCGCCTGGACGCGCTGCTGGCGCTGCTCGACGATCCGGCGCGGCCGCTGGAGGAGTTGTGCGACCTGCTGCTGGAGAGGTTGCACCACCCCGCCGACCACGACGACGTGGCCCTGCTGGTGGCGCGGGCGCTGATCCGGGAGTGAGCCGGGCGCGCCCCCCGCGCCCCGATTCACAGGCTTTTGTTACTGCTTCCTTACCGCGCGCCTCGGACAATCACAGTGAGGCGTGGCAGCGGCGGCGCCGTGGTGGGCGAGGAGAGTGAGCCGTGATGCAGGAGCCGAAAGGGCCGCAGAGGCCCGAAGGACCGGAAGGACCGGAGCGGCCGCACGAGGTCGAACTGCTCCCGGGATCGGTCGGCGAGGCGGACGAGGGTCGCGAGCGCACCGATCTGCGCACGCTGTGGCATCGCCGGTCGGCGCGCGGGCGCGCGGTGATCGCGGCCACGACCGTCGCCGTGCTGGCACTCGGCGGCACGGTGGCGTACGCGGCGACGTCGAGCGGTTCCGACGGCGGCTCTCCGTCGGCCGCGCCGTCCGCGTCCTCCTCCGACGGCCCCGGCGGCCGGCACGGACACGGCGGCCCGTGGTTCGGGCTCGGCGGGGACGCGGCGCACGGCGAGGCCACCGTCAAGGACCCCGACACCGGGGACTGGGTGGTCCGCGTCTGGCAGCGCGGCACGGTCGAGAAGGTGGCCGACGACCAGGTCACCGTCAAGAGCGAGGACGGCGCCTCGTGGACGTGGACGGTGGGTCCGGACGCCTCCGTCTCCGGCAAGGACGCCTCCGGCTCCGGCGCCGACACCCTGAAGAAGGGCGACACGGTGTACGTCGTCGGCTCCCGGTCCGGCGACAGGAACACGGCCGACCGGGTGCTGTCCGGCGCCTTCGACGACCGGGGCAAGGAGCACCGGCGCGGCGGCTTCCCGGAGCACGGCCCGTGGAACCGGGGCGACGCCGAACGCTCCCCCGACCCCACGGGCAGCGGCGCCGCTACCTGACGCCGGTCGCGGCCCTGGTCCCGACGAGCACATGGGCGTATCGCTCCTCGTCCTCGGCCACCCGCACCGCAAGACCGGCCCGGGTGAACGCCTCGACGGCGGCCGGGGTCTGGCGCTCACTGGTCTCGACGAGGAGACAGCCGCCGGGGGCGAGCCAGTGCGGGGCCCCGGCGGCGACCCGGCGCAGCACGTCCAGTCCGTCGCCGCCGCCGTCGAGTGCGGTGAGCGGCTCGTGGTCGCGGGCCTCGGCCGGCAGCAGGGGCACCTCGTCGGTCGGGACGTACGGGACGTTGGCGGCCAGGATGTCGATCCGGCCCCGCAGCCGGCCCGGCAGCGCCTCGAACAGGTCGCCCCGATAGGCGTGTCCGGCATAGGCGGCGACGTTGCGCCCGGCGCAGCGCACCGCGGCCGGGTCGATGTCCGCGGCGTGCAGCTCGACCTGCCCGAGGGACGCGGCGAGGGCGGCGCCGACCGCGCCCGAGCCGCAGCACAGGTCGACGACCACGCGGGCGTGCGGCGCGGTGGCGAGGGCCTGCTCGACGAGGAACTCGGTGCGGCGGCGGGGCACGAAGACGCCCGGCTCGACGGTGATGCGCAGACCGTGGAACTCGGCCCAGCCGACGACGTGTTCGAGGGGCAGGCCCGAAGCACGGCGTTCCACCATGGCGGCGGCCTCGTCGGGAGTCCGGGCGGCGGTGCGGATCAACTCCGCCTCGTCCTCGGCGAAGACGCATCCGGCGGCGCGCAGAGCGGCGACGTGGGCGTCGAACGAAGGGGACCCGGAGGAGAACGAGTCGGACGAAGAGGGTGAGGAACTGGAAAGTGGAGGCATGAAGCCGAGAAGCCTTTCGGATGCCGAAGGGCGCTCTCGCGGTCTCCTACGGGCGGCGGCCCACGCCGTCCCGGGAGGAGAGCACCCGACCTGACACTGCGGTAATGGGTCTCACCTCCTCGGCCGTGCACGACTGGGGACCTCCGCAGCCGGACGGCCACATTACCCCAACGATCAGATGCTCTTCGTAGTTTCACGCTCCCGGCATATCAAGTTGTACTATGCAACCAGGTGAGCGGGGAACCAGTGAGGGAGCGCCCGTGGACGCAGCCGAGGCCGTGGAGACGATCCAGCGGGAGATGACGGCCTTCGCGCGGCGGGCCCGCTCTTCGGCGGGCCGACTGCACCCCGAACTGTCGCTGGTGTCGTACACGCTCCTCGGCCACCTGGAGGAGAGCGGCGCCTGCCGGGCCACCGACCTCGCCGCGCACTACGCCCTGGACAAGTCCACGGTCAGCCGTCAGGTCGCCGCCCTGGAGCGCGCCGCCCTGATCGAGCGGCGCCAGGACCCCGAGGACCACCGCGTCCAGCTCCTCCACCTCACCGAGGCCGGACGCCGCCTCCTCGCCCAGGTCACCGAGAGCCGCCGCACGGCGTTCCGGGAACGGCTGGCGGAGTGGTCGGCGGAGGACCTGGAGCGGTTCGCGCAGTGTCTGGTGCGCTACAACGCGTGGACCGGCCCCGCCTCCGAGGCCGACCGACTCCAGCGCCCCGGCTCTTCCGGAACCCGTGCCGCCAGGAACGTCGTCCGGCGGCGCAGCCGGAAGCCCAACGACTCGTAGAGCCGAATGGCGTTGACGTTGCCTGCGGAGGTGTGGAGGAAGGGCGTCTCGCCGCGTTCGCGGATGCCGTGGGCGACGGCGAGGATCAGACGGGTCGCCAGGCCCTCACCGCGGAAGGCGGGGTCGGTGCAGACCGCGCTGATCTCGGTCCAGCCGGGCGGGTGGAGCCGCTCGCCGGCCATGGCGACGAGCGCGCCGTCCCGGCGGATGCCCAGGTAGGTGCCGAGCTCGATGGTGCGGGCCTCGAACGGCCCCGGCTGGGTGCGGGCTATCAGATCGAGCATCTCGGGTACGTCGGCGGGGCCGAGCCGGATCGCCTCCGGGTCGGGTGCGGCGGCCAGCCCGTCGTCGACGAACTGCACGCCCTCCATCCGGAAGGTGACCTCCCAGCCGTCCGGGACCTCCCCGCCGAACCCGGCCAACGCGACCTCCGCGCCGGGCCCGGCGAGCGCGGCGAGGTCCGCCCAGTCCTCCCCGTGCGGCTCGTCCGGCAGCGCCAGCCAGGGCGACACGTCGACGGGATACCGCAGGACCCGCCCCCGACGCTCGGCGAAGCGGGCGTGCGGCCCGGTGAGGGCGGCGCGGGCGGGGTTGTCGAGCACGTGCGGGGGCTCGACGAGGGGCGACTCAGCGGTGCTCATATGCCTGTTCCCATCTCCAGTACGACCTTGCCGCGGGTGTGGCCGCTCTCGACCTCGCGAAGGGCCTCGCCCGCCCGTTCCAGCGGGAAGGTGCGGGTCACGTGCGGGTCCAGGTCGCCGTGGACGACCAGTTCCGCCACCGCCCGCAGGACGGCCGCGTCACGGGCGCGGGCCACCCGGGCGCCGCCCAGCCGCTCGACCTCCTCGGCCGGGGCCCCGGCGGTGATCAGCCGGGAGGGGTCCCGCACCAGGGCGGCCGCCGCGTGCAGCACCTCGCCGCCGACGAGGTCGTAGACGCCGTCGACACCGTCCGGCGCTGCCAGCCGCGCGGTCTGCGCCCAGTCCGGGCCGGACGGCACGTGCACGGCGCCCAGCGACTCGAGGAAGTCCTTCTTGCCCTCGCTCGCGACGCCCAGGACGCGCAGTCCGAGGGCGTGGGCGATCTGCACGACGGCGACGCCGACACCGCCGCCCGCGCCGGTGACCAGCAGCGTCGAGCCGGCCGGCAGATCGAGCTGATGGACGCCGTCGTAGGCGGTCGCGGCGGCCACCGGGAGGGTCGCGGCGTCGGCGAAGGACAGTGCGGCGGGCTTGTGCGCGGTGATGCCGGCGGCCAGCAGCGCGTACTCGGCATAGCCGCCCGCGACCGCAGTGCCGAACACCTCGTCGCCGGGCGCGAACCCGGTGACGCCCTCGCCGGTCTCCGTCACGACGCCGGCCACCTCGTTGCCCAGGACAGACGGGAACACGCGCTCAGCGGTCTCGCCGGGCCGCCGGAAGCCCGTGCGCTGCTTCCAGTCGACGGGGTTCACTCCCGCCGCGCGCACCGCGACGAGCACCTCGCCGGGCCCGGGCCGGGGCCGCTCCAGGTCGACGAGCGCCTCCGTCTCGGGGCCGCCGTACCGGGTGAACACGTACGCCTTCGGCATTGCTCCCACTCTCCTTCGCCGGTGCCGAACCGCTCGATCGCCGATCCGGAACGACACGTGCAAGGGCGGGAGGGCCGATGACTATTCCCGGCCTTCGGGAGTGTTCATACGGCCTTAATGATCGCCGGACGGCCCCGGTGCGGAGCACGGCCGACTTGCACGTACGGTTGACGGCGTCACCCGACCGCCCCCTCACGCTGGAACCCCATGAACGTCACCCGAGGCTTCACCGGCCGCCCGCGCGTCCTCGATCCGGGGCTGCCCCCCGGCCAGTACGACGCGGGCGACGACTGGCCCGTGCTGTCCGCCGAGGTCACCCCCGATCTCACCCCCGCCGACTGGACCTTCCGCGTCGACGGGCTGGTCGAGGCCCCCCGCTCCTGGGACTGGGACGAGGCGCACACCCTGCCGGAGTCCGCGTACGAGGGCGACATCCACTGTGTGACCAGCTGGTCGAAGTTCGGGGTGCGGTTCGGGGGCGTGTCCCTGGACGCGTTCCTGGCGGCCGTCCGCCCCCTGCCGTCCGCGACCCACGCCGTCGCGTACTCGCACACCGGGTACACGACCAACCTGCCCCTCGCCGACCTGACCGGCGGGCGGGCCTGGATCGCCTGGGAGTACGACGGCAAGCCCCTCGCGGCCGAGCACGGCGGACCGGCGCGACTGCTGGTGCCGCATCTGTACTTCTGGAAGAGCGCCAAGTGGATCGCGGGCCTGCGTCTCCTGGACCACGACGAGCCGGGCTTCTGGGAGCAGAACGGCTACCACGCCCGGGGCAACCCCTGGGAGGAGCAGAGGTACTCCGGTGACTGAGACCTTCGCCGCCGCCCCTTCCGCCGGGGCCTTCACGCCCCTGACCCGGTTCGCCGTGCCGGGCCGGATCGCCGTGAGCAACCGCGCCGCCGCCGTGTGGCAGACGGCGACGCTCACCGAGATCCGCCGCGAGACCCCGCACGCGGCCACCTTCCGGTTCGCGGCGCCCGCCTGGGCGGGCCACCTGCCCGGCCAGCACCTGATGCTGCGGCTGACCGCCGCCGACGGCTACACCGCCCAGCGGCACTACTCGATCGCCTCCGCGCCCGACGAGGACGGGCACATCGAGCTGACCCTGGACCACGTCGACGGCGGCGAGGTCTCCGGCTGGTTCCACACCGTCGCGAAGCCCGGTGACGAGGTCGAGCTGCGCGGCCCGCTCAGCGGCTTCTTCGCCTGGCCCGGCGACCGGCCCGCGCTGCTGATCGGCGCCGGCTCCGGGGTCGTCCCGCTGATGTCGATGGTCCGTCACCACCGGGCGCGCGGCCTGGACGTGCCGCTGCGGCTGCTGGTGTCCGCGCGCGGCCCCGAGGAGCTGATCTACGGGCGGGAGTACGACGCGGAGACGACGCCCGTGTTCACCCGGAGCGCCCCGGCGGGCGTGCCCGTGGGACGGCTCGCCGCCGAGCACGTGGCCCCGCTGCTCGCCGAGCGGCCCGCGGGCGGCTGGGAGGCGTACGTGTGCGGCTCGAACGCCTTCGCCGAGCACGCCTCGCGGCTGCTGGTCGAGGCGGGACAGCCGGTGGACCGGATCCGGATCGAACGCTTCGGCTGACCGTCCCCGGCCGCCCGCGCCGCCCCGGAGGGCCGTCGAGGGGCCGTCGTGCACGATGCGTGAAACGATGTACTCCGAACGGGGTACGACCCTCATGAGGGCACTCGTACGCGTGACGGCGAGGAGGTCGACATGCGAATCCGGGTGCGTGACCGGCGCTGGCGGGACAATCCGCTGCGGCGCCGGTCCGACGTCTTGGAGGCGTGGACGGCGCTCGTCGTCGCCGTGCTGCTGCTGGTCGCCGTGCCCCTGGCCGGGGCGCTCGCCGGCCTGTGGGCGCACGGGGACGCGCAGACGGTCGCGGAGCGGCAGCGCGCCGAGCGCCACCGGGTGCGGGCCGAGGTCGTCGGCAAGGTTCCCGACACCCTGCCCACGGCGGAAGGCGTCCGCGGGCAGACGTACCGCGTGAGCGTGCGCTGGACGCCGCCCGGCGAGAAGGCCCGGACGGCCACCGCGCGGGTTCCGGAGGGGACACAGCAGGGCGACACCGTGGACGTGTGGTTCGACGACCGGGGCCGGAGCGTCGCGGCGCCGCCGAGCGACACGATGGTGTGGCAGCACACGCTCACCATGGCGACCTGCGCGGCCGGCGGTGCGACCGCCGTGGTGCTGCTGGGGCACACCGTCGTCCGGCGGGCGGCGATGCGGCACCGGCTGGGCGAGTGGGAGCGGGAGTGGGCCCGCACGGAACCGCAGTGGACCCGGCGCAGGCCCGCTTGAGGCTTCTGATCAGGCTCTGAAGCTCCTGATGAGGGTCTGGCGAGGGCTCCCGCCGCCCGCGTACGGTGTGATCATTCGTACGGGCACTTAACAAAAGGCGGTCCTTCATGCCCCTGTTCGACCTGTCCCTCGAAGAGCTCCACGAGTACCGCAGCGCGTCCATCGAGCCCGAGGACTTCGACGCCTTCTGGTCCAAGACCCTCCAGGAAGCACGCGAGCACGATCTGGACGCCCGCTTCGAGCCGGTCGACACGGGGCTGGCCACGGTGCAGGTGTACGACGTGACCTTCGCCGGGTTCGGCGGACATCCGGTGAAGGGCTGGCTGACGCTGCCGGCCGGGGCCGCGGAACCGCTGCCGCTGGTCGTGGAGTTCGTCGGCTACGGCGGCGGCCGCGGTCTGCCGCACGAGCACCTGCTGTGGGCGTCGACGGGCCGTGCGCACTTCATCATGGACACCCGCGGCCAGGGCAGCGCGTGGGGCGGCGGGGGCGGCACCGCGGATCCGGTGGGCGGCGCGCCCTCGTACCCCGGGTTCATGACCCGGGGCATCGACGCCCCCGAGCACTACTACTACCGCCGGGTGTTCACGGACGCGGTGCGCGCGGTCGAGGCGGCCCGCTCCCACCCGCTGACGGACGCGTCGCGGACCGTGGTCCTCGGCGCGAGTCAGGGCGGCGGCATCACGCTCGCGGTGGGCGGTCTGGTGCCGGGCCTGGCGGCGATCGCCCCGGACGTGCCGTTCCTGTGCGACTTCCCGCGCGCGGCGACGCTGACGGACCGTCACCCGTACCGCGAGATCGGCCTGTTCCTCAAGACGCACCGCGGCCGCACCCAGGACGCCCTGCGCACGCTCTCCTACTTCGACGCCGTCCACTTCGCCTCGCGCGGCTCGGCCCCGGCGCTGTTCTCGGCGGCCCTGGAGGACCAGACCTGCCCGCCGTCGACCGTGTTCGCCGCCTTCAACGCCTGGGCGCACGAGGACAAGACGATCGAGGTCTACGACTTCAACGACCACGAGGGCGGCGGCCCCTACCAGGAGGCGGCCAAGCTGCGCTGGCTGCGCTCGTACGCCTGACCACAGCCGAGCGGGTCGGGTGACTTCCCTCCGGTCCGACCAGTCGGTACGTTCGGGGTGCCCGGGTCGCAGCGTCGCGGTCCGGGGTCCCGGCGGACCACGGAGGCCCCATGTCCGAGCACGTGTCACAGGTTCACGGCCACTGCGACCCGCGGTTCGCCGCGGTGCGCACGGCCTTCGAGGAGAACTTCCGGGGCCGCGACGAGCTGGGCGCGGCGGTGAGCGTCACGGTCGACGGCGTGCCGGTGGTCGATCTGTGGGGCGGCTGGGCCGACGCGGCGCGCACGCGCGCGTGGGAGCGCGACACGCTGGTCAACGTGTGGTCCACGTCGAAGGGCCCGACGGCGCTGTGCGCGCACATCCTCGCCGACCGCGGGCTGCTCGACCTCGACGCGCCGGTGGCCGACTACTGGCCGGAGTTCGCCGCGGCGGGCAAGGAACGGGTGCTCGTGCGGCATCTGCTGTCCCACCGCGCGGGCCTGTCCGGTCTGCGCGAGCCGCACTCCCTGGAGGAGTTCTACGACTGGGAGCTGACCACCGCGCGCCTCGCGGCCACGGAGCCCTGGTGGGAGCCGGGCACCCGGTCCGGCTATCACGCCTTCACCTACGGCTTCCTGGTCGGGGAGGTCGTGCGGCGGGTGTCCGGGCTGCTGCCGGGGGCCTTCCTGGAGCGGGAGGTGACCGGTCCGCTGGGCGTCGACTTCACGATCGGGCTGCCGGAGAAGGAGGCCGGGCGGGCCGCCGAGCTGGTGCATCCGCCGGCCGCCTCCGCCAGTGAACAGGCGGCGATCTTCAGCCAGTTGGCCCCCGCCGCCATCGCGGCACTGGCCAACCCCGTGATCGGTGCGACCGAGGCCAACTCACCGGGGTGGCGGGCGGCGGAGCTCCCGGCCGCCAACGGCCACGGCACCGCGCGGGCCGTCGCCGCGCTCTACGGGATCTTCGCCGGCCGGGGCACGTACGACGGCCGACGGATCCTCTCCCCCGAGGCCGCCGAGCGGGTCCGCGAGGGACAGGGCGGCTGCCTGGACCTCGTCCTGGGCGCCGGGCTCGGGCACGAGACGGAGATCGGGCTCGGGCTGTGGCTGAGCGGCCCTGCGGAATCGTACGGACCCAATCCGCGCGCGTTCGGGCACGACGGCTTCGGGGGCTCCTGCGGGCTCGCCGATCCGGAGGCGGGGGTGTCGCTCGGGTATGTGATGAACCGGATGGGTCCGCACATCTCCGACGACCCGCGGAAGAAGGCGCTGGTGGACGCCCTGTACAGCGCGCTGTGAGCACGGGCGCGGCGGGAGGGCGGGGGGCGGGGCTCCGGCGCCCCGGGGCCCGGGGCCCGGGAGGGGCCGCTCAGTCCGCCCGTCGCGCCTCGACCAGCCGAACCCGTGGGCTTCCGTCGCTCCGGGTGCCGAACTCGGGCAGGGCGCGGAGGTCCACACGGAATCCGGCACGCTCCAGTTCGCGCCGGACCTCACCGAGCCGGAAGGCCCGGTAGTACATCACGAACGGCGGCCGCCACACGGCGTTGCGCGCCCGCATCACGGCGTCGAAGCCCAGGAGCATCCAGAAGGCCGGGGCGGACGGCCGGGGCGGTGCGAGGACCGGGAACGCGAAGGATCCGCCCGGCCGCAGCACGCCGTGCACCTGGGCGAACAGGCCCGGCAGCTCGCGCGGCAGGAAGTGCCCGAACGCGCCGAAGCTGACGACGAGGTCGAAGCGGGCCGCGAAGGGAAGGGCGCGGACGTCCGCCCGCACCCAGGACACCCGCGGGCCGGTCGGACGGGCCCGTCGGCGTGCCTCGTCGAGCATGCCCGCGCTGAAGTCGACCCCGGTCACGCTGCTCCGGCACACCGTGGCCAGGACGTCGACCCCGGCGCCCGTGCCGCAGCACAGGTCGAGGCCGTCCTCGTACGGCCCGGACTCCTCGATCGCCGAGGTGACCGCGTCCAGGACGGAGTCCGGGGTGCGGAACGGCGTGTGGTCGAACTTCGGCGCGAGAAGGTCGTAGCCGTGCTCGACGGACGACAGGGCCTGGACGGCGAGCTCGCGCAGGGTGGGGCCTTCGGGGCTGAACATCCATGCCACCTTACGGCGGCCCGCCGCTTCGGCAGCACGAGGGCTCGGCGGGAGGCGGAGCTCCGTGCCCGGGGTGAGGGTCGTCGGCGTGCCGTCGACGGTCAGGGTGACCGCCTTGCCGCACGGCGCCCGTACGGCGGCGGCGTCGGCCAGGGTCAGCGAGGTCAGGTACGAGGTCCCGGTGACCGTCCAGACGGAGCCGTCCTCCAGCCGGACGATCGCGCCGTTGTTGACGGCGGGCCGCACGGTGTTGGTGACGATGCCGAGCTCGTAGAACGTCGACGCGTCGATCGACGCCACCCGGTGCCGGGTCGTCGTCGCCGAGATCACGCCCCTGACCGTCGAGCCCGCGAAGGTGAGGACCATGTTCTTGCCGTTGCGCATGCCGTTGGAGAAGTCGCCCACGAGGTCGATGTCGGTGAAGGCGGCCGCGCCGTCGGCGGTGTGGGCGGCGGTGACGTCGAAGGAGGCGTCCGCTAGGCGGGCGCGACCATCCCCGCCGACAGGTCGATGTCGGCGCCGCACAGACCCGGCATGGCCGGCATCGCCACCAGCGCACGGGCGACTTCGTGCTCCTCCACCAGCCGGCCGAGCGCGGCGCGGGACGCGAAGTCGCGTTCGGCCTCCTCCACGGTGCAGCCGGTGAGTTCGGCCGTGAGCCGGAAGTTGCGCCTCGGCGGTCGCGGCGACGCGGAAGCCCACGGTCGAGGCCTGCACCCCGCCCAGCAGCCAGATCTCGTCCGCGCCCGCGAGGTGCATGGCGGCGACGGTCGCGGCCGGGATCTCGCCGTGGCTGGGCGGGGTGCAGGCCACCACCCGCGGTACGCCCGCCACCTTGGCGGTGACGATGGTCATGTGGGCGGAGGCGGTGAGCGGGTAGCGGCCGCCGGGGATGTAGGCGCCGGCGGCCTGCACGGGGATGTGCTTCTGCCCGAGCCGCACGCCCGGCAGGGTCTCCACCTCGAACTCCCGCAGGGAGTCCAGCTGGTGGCGCGCGAAGGCGCGGACCTGGTCCTGGACGAACCGGATGTCGTCGATGACCTGCTCGGGCACCGACGCGACGATCTTCTCCACCTCCTCGGCGGAGAGCCGGAAGGAGTCCGGGCTCCAGGCGTCGAACTTCTCGGAGTACGTGCGCACCGCCGCGTCGCCTCGTTCGCGGACGTCCGCGACGACCGCGGCGACGGTCGCGCGGACCTGGTCGAGGGAGGCGGCCACCTCGGCCCTGGGAACGGCGTGCTACAGGATCTCTGCCACAACGGCGGCCTTTCCGGGGGAGGTCAGACGGGCGGGGCGGTGAAGAGCACGTCCGGGTCGTTGAACTGCTCCTTGGCGACCGACTCGCTCATCGGGTCGGCGGTGCCCCACTGGTCCTGGGTGATCGGGTCGTCGACGTCATGGCGGCCCGGATGCCACAGGTCCTCTTCCAGGACGGCGAGTTCGGTCGTGTACTCCACGGTGTTGCCGTGCGGGTCGTGGAAGTAGGAGAAGGTGTTGTCGCCGGCGAGATGCCGGCCCGGACCCCAGGTGAGCCGGGTGCCGGCGCGCAGCGCCCGGCCGGTGCCGCGCATGTACTCCTCGACGCCCCGCATCTCGAACGAGGCGTGGTGCAGGGAGACATGGGGGCCGCGCGCGATGGCGAAGGAGTGGTGCAGGGGGCTGCACCGCAGGAAGTACATGAGGTCGCCCATGTGCGTGGAGTAGAGGGTGTCGGTGAGCCGGAAGCCGAGGTGCTCGACGTAGAAGTCCCGCAGCCCCTCGGGGTCGCGGGAGTTGACCACGCAGTGGGAGAGCCGGACCGGGATCGCCTCGCGCTCCTCGATCCTGCGGTGGGCGCGGGTGGCGACGTCGGCGGAGACCTCGACGACCCGCCCGTCGGGGTCGAAGAAGCGCAGGCCGTAGCCGCCGCCGGGGGTGTCCAGCACCTTGGGTTCGCCGATGAGCCGGATGCCGGCCCGGCCGAGGCGGACGGCGAGTTCGTCGACGGCCGCCGCGGAGACCGCCCCGAAGGCCACGAGGTCCATCCGCTTGCGCGCGTCCTCGCGGATCCGTACGACGTACTGCTCGGGGCTTCCCTCGGCGGCGAAGAAGGCGAGTCCGCCGTCGTTCGCGACCTCGGTGAGGCCCCAGGTGTCGCGGTAGAAGGCGCGTTGCCGGGCGAAGTCCGGTACGGCCAGGTCGACATGGCGGAGGTGGGTGATGAGGGTCGTCACGGTGCGCTCCTGACTGTGTTGCGCTGCCGGCCCAGGCCGGTGATCTCCGCCTCCAGCACGTCCCCGGACTTCAGGAAGACGCCCCAGTGCGCGCCGTTGCCCGCCGGGGAGCCGGTGAGCAGCAGGTCGCCGGGGTGCAGGGTGGTGGTCGTCGAGACGTATGCGATGAGCCGCGGGATGTCGAAGATCATGTCCTTGGTCGACTCGTCCTGCCGGACGACTCCGTTGTGGCGCAGGGTGATCCGCAGGTCGTCCGGGTCGCCGACGAAGGCGGCGGGCACCAGGAAGGGGCCGGTGGGCAGGAAGGTGTCGGCGTTCTTGGCGGTGAACCAGTCCGTGCCGATGGCCTTCAGGTCGGGCCGGTAGAGACGGTCGCGGGTGGTGAGGTCGTTGCAGACGGTGTAGGCGGCGACGTGGTCGTAGGCGTCCTCGGCCGCGATGTTCCGGCCCGGCCGCCCGATGACGAGGGCGAGTTCGAGCTCCCAGTCGTGCTGCTCGCCGAGCGCGGGGAGCACGATGTCGTCGTAGGGGCCGCACATCGCGCGCGGCGATCCGAGGAAGACGTACGGGACTCCGCTGCGGATCCGTTCGTCCATCATCTGCTCGGCGTCGGCGCGGGCCTCCTCGGGGGTGGCGCCGTGGACGCTCTCCTTCTCGGCGGCGACCAGGTCGACCACGTGCTTGCGGTAGTTGGCGCCGCTCTGCAGGATCTGCCCCGGTGTGATCGGGGCGAGGACCCGCAGGTCGGCCAGGTCGTGCCAGGGGCCTTTCGCGGAGCCCGCCAGGTCGTGCAGGCGGGGCAGCCAGGCGTCCCACTCCTCGACCAGGGCGCGGACGGACGCCACCAGGTCGGACAGGTCGCGCACACGCGTCCCGGTGACCAGTCCCGGGAAGACCGCGGAGTCGGCCCGGAACGTGCCGAGCGCGAAGGGCCCGGCGTGGGTGGGCAGGGAATCGTCTGGCACGGGCGGCTCTCCTCGTACGGTCCGATCGGATTTCCCCCGACGCTAGGAGTTGCGCGCCCGGTCGGGAAATGGCCGTTGGCGATGCCTGCCATCACCGGCGCGCCGGCCCCCTGGCCCGTCCGTCCGCGCGGGGCTCCATCGCCGTGCGGGATGGATGACGTGCCCCTTGGCGATGCCTCGATCCGTTGACCGCGGCACGGCCGCCGACCAGGCTCGGAGCATCCCCGTCCCGAGGAAGTCAACGGAGTCCGCCGTGATCGTCGAGCATGCCCAACTCACCGTCGAGGCCGGCCGGGAGGAGGAGTTCCAGGAGGTCTTCGGCACGGCGCGGCAGGTGCTCGCGGAGGCCGACGGCTTCCGGTGGGCGCGGCTGTTGCGCTGCGTCGAGCGGCCGCAGGGGTTTCTGCTGCTGGTCGGCTGGGAGTCCGTCGAGGCGCACACGGTGGGCTTCAGGGAGTCCGAGCGCTTCGGGCGCTGGCGTGCGCTGGTCGGGCCGTTCTTCGCCGCGCCGCCGGCCGTCGAGCACTACGACGCACCCGTCCCGCGCTGAACCCGATCCCCCGCATCTGTTCCTACGTCCGCAAGGATCGCCCATGCCCGTACAGAAGGTGCTCGTCGTCGGCGGCGGCATCACCGGAAGCGTGCTGTCCGTCGCGCTCGCCCAGCGCGGCGCCGACGTCGAGCTCGTCGAGATCTCCCCCCAGTGGTTCGGCGTGGGCCACGGCATCACCCTCCAGGGCAACGCGCTCAAGGCGCTGCGGACCGTCGGCGTCCTGGACCGGGTCCTGGAGCGGGCCGTGCCGTTCGACGTGCTGCGGCTGCTGCGCGCCGACGGCACGCTGATCGCGGAGCTGCCCACTCCGCACACCGGGGGGCCGGACCTGCCCTCGACCGCGGGTGCGCTGCGGTCGGACCTGCAGGACGCACTGTGTGACGCCGTGCACGCGCACGGCGTCACCGTGCGGCTCGGCCTCAGCGTGGAGCGTCTCGATCAGTCCGCCGACCGGGTGGACGTCACCTTCACCGACGGGTCCACCGGCCGCTACGACCTGATGGTCGGGGCCGACGGGATCAACTCCCGGATGCGTGAGCTGATCGGCATCGGCGCCAAGCCGTCCCCGGTCGGCATGTCGATCTTCCGGGTGATCGCGCGACGGCCGCCGGAGATGGTGTGCCACGAGGTGTACTACGGCGGCCCGCGCTTCAAGGCCGGGTACAGCCCGATCTCCGCCGACCGCTGCTACGCCTACCTCCTGGACGAGAACCTGGACGCCTCCCTCATCGGCCCCCGGGCTTCGCCGGCGCTGCTGCGGGAGCGCGGCGCCGGGTACGGCGGCATGTGGGGGAAGATCATCGCTGCGCTGCCGGACGACACGGCGGTCGACTATCGCTGGGTCGAGGCGGTGCTGGTCGACGAGCCCTGGCACCGGGGCCGGACGATGGTGATCGGCGACGCCGCGCACGCCTGTCCGCCGCTCATCGCGCAGGGCGCGGCCATGTGCATGGAGGACGCGGTGCTGCTGGCCGAGCTGGTCACCGGGGACGAGCCGCCGGCGCAGGCCCTCGACCGGTTCATGGCCCGGCGGCTGCCGCGGGTGCGGATGGTGCTGGAGAACTCGCTGCGGCTGGCCGACTGGGAGATCCACCCCGACACGCCCGGCGCGGACCCGGCCCGGATCATGTCGGAGACGCTGCACTCCCTGACGGCGGCGGCGTGAACGGCGCCGGTGTGAGCGGCGGCGGTCCGAACGGCCGTGGTCTGAACGGCCGTGGCGTGAGCGCATCTCCCGTGGTCGACTTCCACGGCCACCTCGCCGTCCCGGCCGCCGACGCGATCGTCGCGGGCACCCCCGGCTTCGCCGCCGAGCTGGCCGCCGAACAGCGCGCCCACTCGCCCGCCTCGCTGGCCGCCAACCGCGCCCAACTGGAGCGGCTGCGGGTCAGGTTGACGGATGTGGCGGCGCGGCTGGCCGACCTGGACGCGATGGGCGTCGACGCACAGGTGGTCGGTCCGATGCCGATGCACCACTACTGGACCGGCCGGGCGACGGCCGCCCGGCTGGCCCACACCGTCAACGAGGCCGTCGCCGCGCACTGCGCCCTGGCGCCGCGGCGGCTGCACGGGCTCGGCACGGTACCGCTCCAGCACCCCGACCTGGCCGTGACCCTGCTGGAGGCGGCGGTCGGCGAGCACGGACTGCACGGCGTCAGCGTCTCCACGACGGTGAACGGCAGGGAACTCGCGGACCGGGCGCACGACCCGGTGTGGCGGGCGGCCGAGGAGCTGGGGGCGGTGGTGTTCGTCCATCCGTGGGGCTGCTCGCTGGGCGACCGGCTCGCCACGCACTATCTGGGCAACACGGTCGGCCAGCCGGTGGAGACTGCGGTGGCCCTGTCGCACCTGATCTTCACCGGGGTCCTCGACCGCTTCCCGCGGCTGAAGCTGGTGGCCGCGCACGGAGGCGGCTATCTGCCGACGTACATCGGGCGCTCCGACCACGCCTGGCGGGTCCGGGCGGACGCGCGCGGCTGCGCGGAGCCGCCGAGCGCCTATCTGCGGCGCATGTGGTTCGACGCGCTCGTCTACACCCCGCGCGCCCTGCGCGCTCTGGTGGAGGAGGTGGGCGCGGACCGGGTCGTGCTCGGCACGGACCATCCCTTCGACATGGGCGTCGACGACCCGCTGGCCCGCCTGGACGCCGCCGGCCTCGCCCCGGCCGACCGGGCGGCCGTCGCCGGCGGCAACGCAACCGACCTGCTGCTGAAAGGACACCCGCGATGACCCTCGGTCCCATCGAGGAGGAGCTGGCCAAGGCCCGTTCCGCGTACCGCAACTGGGGTCGCTGGGGCGAGGACGACGTGCTCGGCACGCTGAACTTCCTCGACGACGCGATCCGGGCCCATGCGGCGGGGCTGGTGCGCCGGGGGCGTTCCTTCTCCCTCGCCCTGGAGTTCAACGAGGCGGGGCCGCAGCGCGGGTTCCGCGGCCGGATCAACCCCGTGCACTACATGAAGGACACCGGGTCCGACGCGGCCGCGGGCACCCAGGGTTTCCCGCACGGCTTCGGCGGTGCGGACGACCATGTGGTGATGCCCCTCCAGGCGTCCACGCAGTGGGACGGGCTGGGCCATATCTTCGACAACAAGCAGGCGTGGAACGGCCGTTCCTGCACCATCGTGAACGGCGACGGGGACTCGGTCACCGGCATCGAGCACATGGCGGACGCGTTCACCGGCCGTGGCGTCCTGCTGGACGTGGGCCGCGTCCTCGGAGACGAACACGGCGAGCTCCCCGACGGCTTCGCCGTTCTGGAGGAGCATCTGCGCGCCACCGTCGAGGCGCAGGGCGCCACCTCCACCGTGCGGCGCGGCGACCTGGTGCTGGTGCGCACCGGCCAGCTCGGCCGGGTGCGGCGGCTCGGCTCCTGGGGCGCCTACGCGGCGGGGGACGCTCCCGGTCTGTCCTTCACCACCCTGGGCTGGCTGCACCGCACGGAAATCGCGGCGATCGCCACCGACACCTGGGGTCTGGAGGTACGGCCGCACGAGTTCGCCGAGCCGGCGATGTCCCCGCTGCACCAGATCGCCATCCCCAACATGGGCCTGCCGCTGGGCGAGATGTGGGACCTGGAGGCTCTCGCCGAGGACTGCGCGGCGGACGGCGTCCATGAGTTCCTGCTGGTCGCGGCCCCGCTGCCGGTCACCGGCGCGGTGGGCGCGCCCGTCAACCCGATCGCGATGAAGTGAGGGCGTCCGTGAACAGGTTCTCCGGCACCCTCCACCTCGCCGGCGACGACGACTTCGAGGAGGCGTGCCTGGGGCGGGTCTTCAACGCGCGCCGCCCGTCGGACCGGCTGCCCGCCGCCGTGCTGGAGGCGCGGACGGAGGACGACGTCGTCGAGGGCGTCCGGCTCGCCCTGGAGCGGGGCTGGCAGGTCGCCGTCCGCTCGGGCGGGCACAGCTGGGCCGCCTGGTCGGTGCGCGCGGACGCGCTGCTGATCGACCTCGGGGGCTTCCGGGAGCTGGCCTACGATCCCACCACCGAGATCGTGACGGCGACGCCCAGCGTCCGGGGCGGCGACGAACTCAACCCGTACCTGGGCGAGTTCGGCCGCTTCTTCAACGGCGGGCACTGTCCCTCCGTCGGCATCGGCGGCTTCCTGCTGCAGGGCGGGCAGGGCTGGAACGCGCGCGGCTGGGGCTGGGCGGCGGAGAACATCGTCGCCATCGACGTCGTCACCGCCGACGGTGAGCTGGTGCGCGCGGACGAGGAACGCAACAGCGACCTGTTCTGGGCGGCGCGCGGGGCGGGCCCCGGCTTCTTCGGCGTCGTCACCCGCTTCCATCTGCGCACCCGCCCGCTGCCGCGGCATCTCGCGCACACGGTGCACGCCTACCCGGTGGAGCTGTTCGACGAGGTGATGACCTGGCTGCACGGCATGCACCACACGGTGTCGGACCTGGTGGAGATCGTCGCGCTGACCCAGACCCCGCCCGGCGCCGACGCGCCCGTGCTGCTGGTGACGGGCGTGTCGATGACCGACACCCCCGCACAGGCCGCGCAGGCGCTGGCCCCGCTGCACGCCAATCCGTACGCCGAGCAGGCGCTGCTGCGTATCGAGGCCCAACCGACGACCCTCGCCGAGCAGTTGGCGAACCAGCGCACCGCCAACCCGGAGGGCCACCGGTACCTGGTCGACAACGCCTGGCTGACCGGTCCGGCGGAGCGGGTGGTCCCGGCGATCCGCGAGGCGTTCACCGCGCATCCGACACCGGGGACCTTCACCATCTGGTTCTCGATGGCTCCCCTGCGCGAACTCCCCGACATGGCCTTCTCGTTGCAGTCGGAGATCTACTGCGCCACGTACGTCGTCCACGACGACCCGGCCCGGGACAAGGAGCTGCGGGCCTGGCTGGACTCGGCGATGGCGGCCATGGAGCCGGTGACCGTCGGCCAGTACCTCGGCGACTCCGACTTCACCGTGCGGCAGTTGAGGTTCATGGGGGACGCGCAGTGGCGGCGGCTGCAGGAGATACGGGCCGCCCGGGACCCCGACGGCCTGTTCGCGGGCCACCTCAGCGCCGGGGCCGTCACCAACACCAACCACTGGGAGAGTTGAGCGATGCGGTTCGCGACATACGAGCACGAGGGCATGGAGCGCGCCGGCGCGGTGCGGGACGGCGTCGTCCACCCGCTGCCCGAGGGCGGCACCGTCCTGGCGCTCCTCGAACAGGGCATCCTGCACGAGGCGGGAGCCGAAGCACTGGAGCGGCACAGCGAGTTGACGGTGGATCAGGTACGGCTGCTGCCGCCGCTGAAGCCGCCGTCGATCCGGGACTTCGTCGGGTTCGAGGCGCACATCGAGGGTGTGTCGAAGGCCCTCGACGGCCTGGAGCACGTGCCGGAGGAGTGGTACCGGGCGCCCAACTTCTACTTCACCAACCCCCACGCAGGCTACGGCGCCCATGACGACGTGCCGGTGCCGGCGGGCTGCTCGGTGCTGGACTTCGAGCTGGAGGTCGGGGCGGTCGTCGGACGCAGCGGGCGCGACCTCACGCCCGAGCAGGCGCGCGAGACAATCGTCGGCTATCTGGTCTTCAACGACTGGTCGGCCCGGGACCTGCAGAAACCGGAGAAAAACCTGGGGCTCGGCTTCTCCAAGGGCAAGGACTTCGCCAACACGCTGGGCCCGTTCCTGGTCACCGCCGACGAGGTCGCGGACCGGCGCGACCCGGACGGCTTCCTGGACCTGGAGATGACCGTCGCCCTCAACGGGAGGCTGATCGGCCGGGACACCCTGGCCAATGTCTCCTGGACCTTCGAGGAGATGGTCGCCTACGCCTCCCGGGACGCGTGGGTGCGCCCCGGCGATGTCCTCGGCTCGGGCACCTGCGGGTGGGGCGCGCTGGCCGAGCACTGGGGGCGGCTCGGGGAGCGCACCCCGGCCCCGCTCACACCCGGCGACGAGGTGGAGCTGACCGTGGAGCGGCTGGGCACGCTGCGCAACCGGATCGTGGCGGGCGCTGCGGACGCGTATCTTCCGCGTGCCCGCAAGCGCGGCAGGACGCCTCGGCCGTAAACAGTGTGACCTGCGGGTATCCCTGGATTCGATGGCTGCTGTCGGATCGCTGTGAGTTGTGTCGCGCGGTCTTCCTCGGCGCGCCGCCGGTGGTTACGCTCCGGTCCACCGGGCTTCAAGGACGCGGCGCGGCCGGAAGGGGACATACGTGGGTCTCGGAGCGATCGACCTGAATCTTCTGGTGGCGCTGGAAGCGCTCCTGGAGGAGCGGAACGTCACCCATGCCGGTGTGCGGCTCTCCACCAGCCAGTCCGCGATGAGCGGCTCGCTGGCCCGGCTGCGCCGCCACTTCAACGACGAGCTGCTGATCCGGATGGGCCGCGAGTACGAGCTGACGCCGCTCGCGGAGCGGCTCCTGCCCGTCGTCCAGGCCTCGCTGTACAAGGCCGAGGAGGCGCTGTCGCTGACCCGGCACTTCGACCCGTCACGCAGCAGGCAGCGGTTCTCCGTGGTCATGTCCGACTATGTGATGACGGTGATGGTGGAGCCGCTGCTGCGGGTCATCGCGCAGGAGGCGCCCGGCGTGCGGATCGATGTGCACCCGATCGTCGACGGTCAGCTGGAGACGGAGACGCACCTGCGCTGTCACGACCTGATGGTGGTGCCGCTCGGCTACCAGCTGCCCGGCGTGAGCGAGGCCGTGATGCACGACCGGTTCGTGTGCATCGTCGACCCCGACAACCCGCGGCTGGTCGACGGGCGGCTGTCGCTGGCCGACCTGGCGGAGATGCCGCACGCGGCGTCCGCGATCGGCAAGAGCCTCACGCCCACCGACCGCCAGCTGGAGACGCTCGGCATCGTGCCGAGGGTGCAGGTCAGCACCCCGGGTTTCAGCGTCCTGCCGTTCCTGGTGGCCGGCACGGACCTGGTGGCCCTGGTGCCCGAGCGGCTGGCGCTGCGCTACGAGGGCTTCGCGCGCTGTGCCGTGATCCCGACGCCGTTCCCGGACGTGCCGCTGGTGGAGGCCATGTACTGGCACCACAACCGGCACGCGGACCCGGCGCACAGCTGGCTGCGGGAGACCGTGCGCAGGGTGGGCGCGTCGCTGGACGACCCGGTGATCGCCGCCGTCGATGCCAGCCATGGCGAACACGCGTTGGTGGAGCTGACCGCGGCTCCCTAGCGTGGACGGGCAGCAGTCCCGCACCCCATGGAGGAGCCGTGAGCCGTACGCGTCTGGCGGGCCGTACCGTCGTCGTCACCGGAGCAGCGCAGGGCCAGGGAGCCGCGGAGGCGACGGCGGCCGCCCGCGAGGGCGCGCGGGTGATCGCGACCGACGTCCTGGACGAGCCCGGCGAGAAGCTGGCCGCGAGCCTGCGCGCCGACGGCCTCGACGTGCGCTACCGGCGGCTGGACGTGTCGTCGCCGGACGACTGGGCCGCCCTCGCGGACGAGCTGGAGATCGTGCACGGCCTCGTCAACAATGCCGGCATCGCGATGCGGGCCCGGCTCGGGCAGGTCGAACTCGCCGACTGGGAGCGGGCGTTCGCGGTGAACACGACGGGTGCGCTGCTCGGCATCCAGGCGCTCGCTCCGCTGATGCCGCCCGGCTCCGCCATCGTCAACGTGGGCTCCGTCGCCGCCCTGACCGCTCATCACGCGGTCGCGTACACGGCCAGCAAGTGGGCGTTGCGGGGCCTGTCGAAGGTGGCCGCGCTGGAGCTGGCGCCGCGTGGGATCCGCACGAACCTGGTGCATCCCGGGTACATCGAGACCCCGCTGATGACGTCCGCGAACCCGGTGTTCGTCGAGGCGCATCTGGCGATGACCCCCCAGGGGCGCGCCGGGTCGGTCCACGAGGTGGCGCCGCTCGTCGTCTATCTGCTGTCCGACGAGGCGTCGTACGTCAACGGCGCGGAGATCACCGTGGACGGCGGGTACGCGGCGCACGGCGGGGTGAAGGCGATCACGAACGCGCTCGACGCGCCGGTGGCCGACCGAGGGCCGGCCACCGCACACGAGCCGGGAGCGGGCGTCAGTCGCTGAGGGAGTCCAGGGTGGCCCTCGTGTCCGTCTTCAGCCAGTCGATCACTTCGTCGAGCTCCGGCGGGTCCTTGTCGTCGTCGTACGAGGACAGATAGGCGCTGTAGCCCATGGTGTACGTGACCCAGCCGTCGCGGACCGCGAGCGTGGCGTAGCGGGAGCCGGTGGTGGTGCCGCTGGTGGTGTCCTCGCTGACGATGTAGGCCTCGTCACCGATGGTGGTGACCTCCTCCACGTCGTAACCCGTGTGGCTGTCGCCGTAGTTCTTCCAGGTGGCCGTGAACTCCGGCCCGGGGTCGGTCTTCTTGTGCAGGTCCAGCTGGACGGAGAGGTACGCGTCCGCGTAGCTGGACCCGGTCTTCTTCAGGCTGATGCTGCAGTACCCCGAGTCGAGGGCGGTGTCCTCGAGGGTGTTGTGCGTCGGGGTGCCGTCGTCGTCCGGGTACTCGTCCTGGAACGACGAGTAGTCGGCGGAGTTGCAGAGGTTGGACGGGGCCGAGTAGCCGCGCAGGTCCGGGTCGTTCCCGGCTTTGACGAGGAAGACTCCGGCCGCCCAGGCGGCCGACGCCACGACCGCGCCGACGACGGCCCACAGGACCGCCTTTCCGGCGCCGCCGCCCCCGCTGGGCGGCGGGCCGACGACGGGGTACTGGCCCGGCTGGGCGTACGGATTGCCCGGCTGGGGCTGGGCGGGCTGCCCGACCAGGGTCGGCTGGGCATAGACGCTCTGCTGACCGGCTTGGGTCGCGGGCGCCGCCGGCGGGAAACCCAACGGCCCGCCGGGGGACGGCGACTGCGGATTCGGATAGGGGTACGCGCTCGGCTGGGCCGGCGCCCCGGACGGCTGCTCCGGCTGCTGCGGAGGCTGAGGCGGCGTGGACATGACGTGAAGATAGTGCAGTAATAGCTGTCAAGTCCCTGGCCGTCACGGATCGTTACCCTCTGGGGACATCTGTGGCAAACCTGAAAGAGGCCGGGACTTCCGCCCGGCCTCTTCGGTGTGCTTCGGCGCTACGCGAGCGGCTGGACGGCCGCCGTCTGCGCGGGCGCCGCCGCCGTCGAGCGCGCGGTGCTCTTGCGGACCAGCAGCAGGGTGACCAGCGCGCCCAGCAGGGAAGCGCAGCCGCAGATCACCACGCCGACGGCCATGCCGTGACCGAGGGCGGTCTGAGCGGCCGCGCGGGCGCTGTCGCTGCCCGCGTTGACGACCGCGAGGGGTCCCGCGGCCGCCTCCATCCCGGCGTCGGCGCCGCTCAGCTTGCCCACCAGCGCGGCGGACGCGGCGCTCATGGCGACGGTGCTGATGACGGCGGGGCCGAGCCCCTGGCCGAACTCGCGCACCAGGCTGGTCGCGCCGCTGGCCATGCCGGTCATGTTGAGCGGTACGGCGTTCACGGCGGCGGAGGTGAGCGAGGAGACCACGCAGATGAAGCCGACGCCCAGCAGCAGCACCGGGCCGATGAAGGCGGCCAGCGAGGTGGTGGTGATGGGCAGGGCGGCGATCCAGAACTGGCCGGCGGCCATCGGCAGCAGACCGCCCATGAGCAGCCAGCGGGGTTCGACGCGGGTGAGCATCCGGCTCAGGACCGGCGCGAGGAGCAGCGGGACGAGTTGGAGGATCACGAACGGCATACCGGCCCGCAGCGCGCTGAGGTGCATGACGGCGCCGAGGCGGATGGAGACGCAGTAGGCGGTGCCGATGAAGCCGAACATGCCGGCCAGCGCGACCACGGCGGCGGCCGCGAACGACGGGATCTTCAGCAGGTCGAGGTTGAACATCGGCGAGGCGGCCCGCTTCTCCGCGACGACGAACGCGACGAGCGAGACCGCGGCCAGGGTGAGGGAGCCGACGATGGCCGGACTGCTCCAGCCTCGTTCACCGCCCTCGATGATGCCCCAGAGCAGGGCGGTGAGGCCGACGGCCACGGTGATCTGGCCGGTCCAGTCCAGGGCGCGGCCCTCGGGTGCCTTGGAGTCGGTGACCATGAGGTGGCTGGTGACGGCGACGACGAGGCCGAGGACCACCGGGGGCACGAACGCCCACCGGAAGTCGGCGACCGTGGCGAGCACCCCGGAGGACAGCGGGCCCGCCGCCGAGGCGAGGGAAATGCTGAGCGCCCAGGTGGAGACGGCCTTGGCCCGGTCCTTCTCGTCGGGGGTGGCGGCCGCGATCACCGCGAGGGAGCTGGGGAAGAGCGCGGCCGCGCCGATGCCCGCGAGGGCCTGGCCGACCCAGAGCATGGTGATGCTCTGCGCGGTGGCGTTGAGGAGTTCGCCGAGCGCCAGCACCAGCCCGCCGAGCACCAGCAGGCGTTTACGGCCGAAGAGATCGCCGACCACACCGAAATTCAGCTCGAGAATGGCGGTGGGCAGAATGAAGGCGGAGGTGACCCAGGCGACCTGGGATCCGGAGGCCCCGAATGCGGCCTGTATTTCTCCGTTGATGGGCGAGGGGACAGTAATGCACAGCTGCGCGGCGGCAACGGCCAGACAGCAGGCTATGAGTGTTCCCCTGTCGAGTCTTTTCAGCACGCTCGTCATTCCGTACTCCGTCGCTCTAGTCGCTCTATGAGTTCGATGAGATTTCCCTCTGGGTCGGTGACCCAGGCCATGCGCACTCCGGGTTCGGGGGACGGTCCGGGTGCGAGGGCCTCGCCCGCTCCATGGGCCAGCAGGGCCGCATGGACGGGATCGAGTTCGGGGGTGGTGACCGCGAAGTGCCCATAGCCTTCGGTGAGGGCCGCGGTCAGCGGATCCGGGGCCCGCAGGCCGGGGGCGGAGCCGGGGCGGGCGAGCAGTTCGATGCGCCAGCCGTACGGGTGTTCCAGCACCACGCCGCTGAGGCCGGGCCCGTCGAGCCGGAACTCGAAGACGGTCTTCAGGCCGAACGCGGCCTTGTACCAGGTGGTCTGGGCGTCCAGATCGCGCACGTTGACGCCCACGTGGTCGAGTCGGGTGGTCATGTGCGCTCAGCCCGCCATGGCGCTGTCGCCGCCGTCCACCATGAGGTTGGCGCCGTTGACGAAGGCGGCCTCGTCGCTGCAGAGGAAGGCGGCGACCCGGGCGATGTCCTCGGGTTCGGCGATCCGGCCGACGGGGATCCGGGCCTCCAGCTGCGCCCTCGGCCCCTCGGGGTCGTCGAGGAAGGGCGCGGTGGCCGAGGTGCGGGTCATGCCGGGGGCGATGGTGTTGACCCGGATGCGGTGCGGGGCGCCGGCCGCGCACAGGTGCTTGCTCATGGCCAGCACCCCGCCCTTCGCGGCGCCGTGCGGCACCATCGGCAGGAACGGCGCGCCGCGCACGGCGGCCACCGACGCGACGTTGAGCACGGTCCCGCCGCCGCGCGCGATCAGGTGCGGCCAGGCGGCGCGGGTGCAGAAGTACGGGATGTCGAGTTCGTTGCGGAGAGTGAAGTACCAGTCCTCGACGGGCTGGGTGTCGAACGGCCCGTTCCGCAGCGCCGAGGCGTTGTTGTAGAGGATGTCGATTCCGCCGCAGGCCGATATGCCGGCCTCGATCCACTCCTTGGCGCCCGCCTCGGTGGACAGGTCGACGGGGGCGTGGGAGTGCATGACTCCCCCGGCCTTCGCGACGAGTTCGACGGTTTCCGCGTCACCGTCGGCGTCGATGTCGCAGCCGAATACACTTGCCCCTTCCGCCGCGAATACCAGTGCCGCCGCACGTCCTATTCCGGCTCCCGTGCCGCTGATGAAGGCGATTTTCCCCGCCAGTCGACCCATGATTGCCCAAGTCCCTTGTTCATGCCGCCCAAGTGCGGTGGTGGCAGCGTAGGGAGGGCCTTTCGCCGGAACAAGAAATGCGTCGCTCCGCGGGCATCGGGGGTTCGTATGGCTGGTATGCGGCGGCGACAGGTCGGCGTCCGGGAACAAGCGGCGTCCCGGTCGTGTTGAACCCGGTGAGACCGACCGGAGTGCCGAAGGTGTGCTACAGTGCCGTCAGCACTTGTGTACGCCCCGTTCCGGGCTCCGGTGCCAGTTCATTCTCCTTCCGCCGTGTCACCCGCCGTCTCCGGCCGGTGCAGCGGCTTTCCCGCACCATCTCGACCGGCGCTTCAGTTCTGCCGTGGCCGAGGTGCTGTTCCCGCCGCCCGAGGCGCGCCGTGCGCCCTCCCTTCGCGGCTGCTCTCCCCCTCTTCGCATGCCTCATGCCTTCCGTCCGTGAAAGGACCGGCCACCATGACCACCACACTCGAACACCCCCATGTACAGCAGCAGCCTCCGGCCCGGGTCGCCGCCGGTGTCCTCGACATCGACGCGAGCGGGAAGGGGCAGCTGCGCTCCGCGGACTGCCTGCCCACGCCCGGCGACCTCCAGGTCCCGGCCGCGCTGATCCGCCGTCACGGCCTGCGCAAGGGCGACCTCGTGGAAGGGGTGCGCGGAACCCAGCGCGCCCTGACCGAGGTCGCACGCGTCAACGGCCGTACGCCCGAAGCCCTGCGGGGCCGCCGGGACTTCCGTGACCTGACCCCCGTGTACCCGCACGAGCGGCTGCGGCTGGAACACCCGGCGGCCGGGCTCACCGGTCGGGTCGCCGACCTGATCTCCCCCGTCGGCAAGGGCCAGCGCGGGCTGATCGTCGCCCCGCCCAAGACCGGCAAGACCGTGCTGCTCCAGCAGCTCGCCGCCGCCGTCGCCGGCAACCATCCCGAGGCACGGCTGATGGTCGTGCTGCTCGACGAGCGGCCCGAGGAGGTCACCGACATGCGGCGCTCGGTGCGCGGCGAGGTGTACGCCTCGACGTTCGACCGGGCGCCCAAGCAGCACATCGCCCTCGCCGAACTCGTCATCGAGCGGGCCAAGCGGCTCGTCGAGGCGGGGGAGGACGTCGTGATCCTCCTCGACTCGCTGACCCGGCTGTGCCGGGCCCACAACAACGCGGCCGCCGCGGGGGGCCGCACCCTGAGCGGCGGTGTCGACGCGACCGCGCTGATCGGCCCCAAGCGGTTCTTCGGCGCGGCGCGTGCGGCCGAGGAGGGCGGCTCGCTCACCGTCCTCGCCACCGCCCTGGTCGAAACGGGCTCCCGCGCCGACGATTTCTACTTCGAGGAGCTGAAGAGCACCGGCAACATGGAGCTGCGCCTCGACCGCGAAACGGCCTCCCGTCGGGTCTTCCCGGCCGTCGACATCAACGCCTCCGGCACCCGCCGCGAGGAACTCCTGCTCTCCCCCGGCGAGTTGACGACCGTGCACGGACTGCGCCGGGCGCTGCAGACCCGGGACGGCCAGGCGAACCTGGAGACGCTCCTGCAGCGGATGCGCGAGACCCCGGACAACGCGGCCTTCCTGCGCCGCATCCAGCCGACGCTGCCGACGGCCTAGTCCGCAACGGGTCGCGGGCGGGTCCGGAGCGGGTGGCGGGCGGGTCGCGGGCGGGTCCGGAAAGTGCGGCATCCGGGTGCTCGGTGGAGCGCGTCCGGCACGGGCAGCGCGGGTAACGCCCGGTTCATTCCTACGTTGATCGTATGACGATCGGATTCTCTTCCCGGGTCGCTGTGACGGCCTGCGCGTTCTGTGTGGCGGGCGCCCTCGCCCTCGGTCCGGCCGCCGCCGTGGCCCCGGCCGGCGCGGACCCCGGAGCGCCGGGCGGAACCGGCGGGCCGCGGACCGCGCAGCCACAGGTGACCGTGCCGCGGCCGTCCCTGCTGTACCGCTCCGGCACCCTGGTCCGGTCCCACCGGGACGCGCCCGAGGTCCCGGACGTCTCCGCGCTGTCCTGGCTGGTGGCCGACGCGCACACCGGCGAGGTGCTCGCCGCGTCGAACGCGCACCGCAGACTGCCCCCGGCCAGCACGCTCAAGACCCTGTTCGCCCTCACCGTGCTGCCGATCCTGCCCGGCGGGATCCGGCACACGGTGAGCGAGGAGGAGCTGATGGGCATCGGTCCCGGCAGCAGCCTCGTCGGGGTCGCCGAGGGCCGCACGTACGAGGTCGCCGACCTGTGGCGCGGGGTGTTCCTCAACTCCGGCAACGACGCCGTGCACGTCCTGGCCGCGCTCAGCGGCGGCTGGGACGCCGCGGCCGGGAGGATGCAGGCCAAGGCCCGGTCGCTGGGCGCCCTCGACACCCATGTGCTGTCGCCGGACGGCTACGACACCCCGGGCCAGGTGTCCTCGGCCTACGACCTCGCGGTGTTCGGGCGGGCCGGACTGCGCAACGCGGACTTCGCGCGCTACTGCGCCACCGTGGAGTCCTGGTTCCCGGGCGACGGGCGCGGGTCGTACGAGATCGCGAACACCAACCGGCTGTTGACCGGGGCGGACGGCGTCGAGCCGTATCCGGGGCTGATCGGGATCAAGAACGGCTACACCAGCAACGCCGGCAACACCCTGGTCGCCGCCGCCCGCCAGGACGGGCGCACCCTCGTCGTGACGGTGATGAACCCTCAGGCGGGCGGCGGCCACGCCGTCTACGAGGAGGCGCGCGAGCTGCTGGACTGGGGGTTCGCGGCCGCCGGGCGGGTCGATCCGGTGGGCTCGCTGGACGCGCTGCGGGCCCGCCCGCGCCCTCGTCCCCAGCCGGGGCCGGAGACAGGCGCGGCAACGGATGCGGAACCGGGGACGGAGCCGGGTGCGGGCTCCGCGCCGGTGCCCGCCAAGGCCGCCGCGGTCGCCGTCGGCGACGCTCCCGGCTGGTCGGAAGCGGCGCTCGTCGTGGGCGCCGCCGCACTGGGCGGGGCCGCCGTGTCGCTGCTGCTGCGGCTCGTGGTCCGCCGGCCCTCGGGAAGCTGACCGACCGGCAGCCACAGCAGCAGGCCCAGCGTGATCCAGGTGTAGATGTTGCTGCCGAGGAAGCCGTCGACGCCCGACGAGTCGTCGAACCACAGCCACACCACGCTGGTGCACAGCAGCGCGTACAGGGCGCCCGCGACCCGTGGGCGCCCCGCGCGGATCAGCACGCCGAAGGCCGGCAGCAGCCAGACCAGATGGTGCACCCAGGTGACCGGGCTGACCAGGCAGGCGGTGAGACCGGTGAGGGCGAAGGCGGTGAGCCACTCCCCCGCGTCCACCGCCCGCCGGGCCCGCCACGCCCACCAGCCCAGCACCACCAGGACCAGCACCGCCCAGACGGCCCGGCTCTCGACGCCCAGCCGGGCCAGCACGCCCTGGAGCGACTGGTTCGAGACGTAGTCGAGCCGGCCCACGCGGGTGGTGTCCCACATGGCCTGCGTCCAGTAGAAGCGGGAGGCGTCCGGGGCGACCACGGCCGCGAGCCCGGTGGCGGCGCCCGCCACGACCGTGGCCACGGCGGCCGCTCGCCGACGGCGGGTGACCAGCAGCAGGCCGATGAAGAGCGCGGGCGTGAGCTTGATCGCCGCCGCCAGGCCGATGCCGATCCCGGCCCAGCGGGTCCGGCCGGTCGCCAGCAGCCAGGCGTCGGTCAGCACCAGGGCCAGCAGCAGCACGTTGACCTGGCCGAAGCTGAAGGTGTCGCGCAGCGGTTCGAACAGCGCGAGCGCGCAGGCGGCGAGGCCGGCGCCGTACCAGCCGTACCGCCGCCACTGCGGCCCGACCACCACCCGTACGACGGCGGCCAGGGCCGCCAGGTTGAGCAGCAGGGCGGCGACGATCGCGGTGCGCAGGCCGACGAGCGCCATCGGCAGCATGACGACGGCCGCGAACGGCGGGTAGGTGAAGCCGTACTGGGTGCCGGGCACCCGGTAGTCGTAGACGCGACCGCCGTCGTGCGTCCAGCTGTTGACGGTGCCGTAGTAGACGCGCAGATCGAACCAGTCGCGGAGCAGGGGCACGGTCGCGGTGAAGACCGTGACGACGACGGCCAGCGCGAGCACCAGGAGCAGGCGGCCGCGATCGGTGCGGGGCGCCCGCACGCCCCCAAGGTCCATGGATCTCATGCCGTACGTCCCAGAGCGGTCGGCGCCTGTGCGGCGAGGTGGGCCTGCCACAGGACGACCACCGCGAGGGCCCCGCCGGAGACGGCCAGCAGCAGACGGCCTCCGTCCACCGGGCCCCCGTCGGGCAGGACGGCCAGGGCGAGGACACCCGCCACGGCCGCCGTCCGGTGCCGTATCAAGGTGTCGGGGGCCGCCGCGGCTATCAGGAACAGACCCCACAGCGCGTACCAGGGACGGATCGCCGGGCCGAACGCCGCCACCGTGGCGAGACTCAGCCCGAGCGCGTACACCGGGCGGGGGCGCAGCCGCCACCATATGGCGACCAGGACGACGGCCGTGACCACGAGCCCCAGGATGTGCCAGACGGGGACCGCCAGCGGCGCCAGATCGCTGCCGAGCTCCTCCAGGAGGGCGCGGGTGGCGCGGCCGAGCAGGCTGGTCAGCGCCCAGTTGTGCGCGGAGACCGGGGTCTTCAGAGCCCCTATCCAGCCGTAGCCGGTGCCCGCGACGGCGGTCGCGACGACCGTGGTGACCGCGGCCACGACCCCCGTCGTCAGCAGGGCGGGGACCGGCCGGCGGCCCGCGCGCAACTGCAGCACCACGATCGCGACGAGGCCCAGCGCGGCCGGCGCCTTGACCAGGGCGGCGAGGGTGACCAGCACGACCCCCAGCAACGGACGGCGGCCGAGCGCCGCGACCAGGCCGACGCCGAGCAGCCCCAGCATGATCGCGTCGTTGTGGGCGCCGGCCACCAGGTGCAGCAGCACCAGCGGGTTGAGGACGCCGAGCCAGAGCGCGGCGCCCGGGTCGGCCCCGCTGTGGCGGGCGAGCCGGGGCAGGGCGGCGGTCATCAGCGCCACCCCGAACAGCGCGACGCACTTCATGCCGACGAGCCCGGCCGAGAGCGCGCCCCGGGTCAGGGCGGACAGGGCGGCGGCAAGGGCGAGGAAGACGGGGCCGTAGGGGGCTCCCGTGTGCTGCCACAGCGGGGCGACCTCGTCGGCGAGCGGACCGCCGAGGATGGCCGGGCCGTGCGCGTACACGTCGAGATGCGCGTCGACCATGGCGCCCTGGGCCAGGTAGCTGTACACGTCCCGGCTGAACAGGGGCGGCGCGATGAGCAGCGGCGCGGCCCAGACCACGAGGACCAGGACGAGTTCGCGCGGGGTCGGCGGATCCAGGCTGCGCACCAGCCGGCCCAGGAGGATCCAGGCGGCGGTCAGCAGCACCAGGCCGAAGTACACGCCGACCAGGCCGAGCACGGCATGCACCGAGGACGGTGCCAGCAGCTCACGGGCGGGCAGCGCACCGGCCGTCTCGCCGCCGAGCGCGAGAGTGGCCGTGCCGGCCAGGCCCAGTACCTGACAGCGACGGAGATCGATGGGAAACGCCTTGGCCAACACTCCGACAGGGTGTCAACGCCGAGTGGCCGGAGGGCGACGTTCCGGCCTCCGGGCGGCAGCCTGTATGTGACCGCCGCGTGAGCGCCCGGCCGCATGCCCGGCGGGCTCAGAACACCGAGAGGCCGGTGAGCGTGGTGAACCTTTCCAGCGCGGCCACGCCCGCCACCGAGTTGCCGCGCTCGTCGAGCCCCGGGCTCCATACGCACAGCGTGCAGCGGCCCGGCACGACGGCGATGATGCCGCCGCCGACCCCGCTCTTGCCGGGCAGCCCGACCCGGTAGGCGAACTCGCCGGCCGCGTCGTAGGTGCCGCAGGTCAGCATCACGGCGTTGACCTGCTTGGCCTGGCTGCGGGTGAGCAGCCGGCTGCCGTCGGCGCGGATGCCGTGCCGGGCCAGGAAGCCGGTGGCCAGGGCGAGGTCGGCGCAGGAGGCGGTGAGGGAGCACTGCCGGAAGTACTGGTCGAGAAGGACCGGCACGTCGTTGTCGATGTTGCCGTAGGACGCCATGAAATGGGCGAGGGCGGCGTTGCGGTCGCCGTGCCTCGACTCGGAGGCGGCGACCTCCTCGTCGAAGTCGAGCGCAGGGTTGCCGCTCTCGGCCCGCAGGAAGGCGAGGAGTTCGCCGGCCGCATCTCCGGTACGGGTCTGGAGGCGGTCGGTGACGACGAGGGCGCCCGCGTTGATGAAGGGGTTGCGCGGGATGCCGGCCTCGTACTCCAGCTGGACCAGGGAGTTGAAGGGGTTGCCGGAGGGCTCGCGGCCCACGTGCTCCCAGAGGGCGTCGCCCTCGCGGGCCAGGTCGAGGGCGAGGGTGAACACCTTGGTGAGGGACTGCGTGGAGAACGGCTCCCGCCAGTCCCCCACGCCGTACACCGTGCCGTCCAGTTCCGCGACGGCCATGCCGAAGCGACGCGGGTCGCAGGCGGCGAGCGCCGGGATGTAGTCGGCGGGGCGGCCGCGGCCGGGGGTGCGCTCCATCTCCTCGGCGATGCGTTCCAGGACCGGCTGGAAGGCGAGGGACGACGTCGTTGTCATGATCACCATTCTGCCTCCGGGCCGGTCCTGGTGCGCGGACGTGGCTCAGGCGATGCCGGATCCGCTGCCCGCGAGGACCTCGGGACGCAGCAGGTCGGCGAGTCGCTCGGCGGGCAACAGGCCCTTCTCCAGGACGAGTTCGGCGACTCCGCGGCCGGTGGCGAGGGCCTCCTTGGCGATGTCGGTGGCTGCCGTGTACCCGATGTGCGGGTTGAGGGCGGTGACCAGGCCGATGGAGTTCTCGACCGTCGCGCGCAGCGCCTCGGTGTTGGCGGTGATGCCGTCCACACAGCGCTCGGCGAGGGTCAGACAGGCGGCGCGCAGGTGGGTGATGCTCTCCGAGAGGGAGTGCAGGATGATCGGCTCGAAGGCGTTGAGCTGGAGCTGTCCGGCCTCGGCGGCCATGGTGATGGTGACGTCGTTGCCGATCACCTCGAAGGCGACCTGGTTGACGACCTCGGGGATCACCGGGTTGACCTTGCCGGGCATGATGGACGAACCGGCCTGCACGGGCGGCAGGTTGATCTCGCCGAGACCGGCCCGCGGACCGGACGACAGCAGCCGCAGGTCGTTGCAGCTCTTGCTGAGCTTGACGGCGACGCGCTTGAGCACCCCGGACATCTGGACGAACGCGCCGCAGTCCTGGGTGGCTTCGACGAGGTTCGCGGCGGTGACGAGCGGCAGCCCGGTGATCTCGGCGAGGTGGCGGCGGGCCGACTCGGCGTATCCGGCCGGTGCGTTGAGCGCGGTCCCGATCGCCGTGGCGCCGAGGTTGATCTCATGGATCAACTGGACGGCCTCGTCGAGACGGTTGCGGTCCTCGTCGATCATGACGGCATAGGCGGAGAACTCCTGCCCGAGCGTCATGGGCACCGCGTCCTGCAGCTGTGTACGGCCCATCTTGAGCACATGGCGGAACTCGACGGCCTTACGGGCGAAGGAGTCCTGCAGGACGGCCATCGCCTTGAGCAGACCGCGCACGGCGAAGACGGTCGCGATCTTGACGGCGGTCGGATAGACGTCGTTCGTCGACTGCCCCAGGTTGACGTCCTCGTTGGGGTGCAGGTATCCGTACTGCCCCTTCTCGTGTCCCAGCAGTTCGAGGGCCCGGTTGGCGACGACCTCGTTGGCGTTCATGTTGGTCGAGGTGCCGGCGCCGCCCTGGATGACGTCCACCACGAACTGGTCGTGCAGCTTGCCCGCGCGGATCTCCCGGCAGGCGGCGACGATGGCGGCCGCCTTGTCCGGCGCCAGCAGGCCGAGCTCCTCGTTGGCCAGGGCGGCGGCCTCCTTGACGGCGGCGAGGGCGTCGATGAGGTGCGGGTAGGCGGAGATCGGCGTGCCGGTGATGGGGAAGTTCTCCGTGGCGCGCAGGGTGTGGACGCCCCAGTACGCGTCGGCCGGGACGTCCCGGTCTCCGAGCAGATCGTGTTCGCTACGGGTGACGGCGGCGGTCATGAGGGTGCGGCCTCTTTCTGAGGGGAGGGTGAGGCGTGCGGGTGACATCTGGCGTGGTGGCGGCCGGCTCGGGCGGTACGGGATGACGCCCGCCCGAGCCGGTCGGGCCCCGGCCCGGTGGTGACCGGGCCGGCGGTTCATGGGCCGGGCACGAGGGCCCGACCGGGCCCCTGCCGGGGGCACGGGGCTGTGACCTGTGCGGCTGTGCCGCGGGGCGCGACCAGCCACGGCCGGGCCGCGGACGAACAGCGGCCCAGCCCGCGGAGCGCTACGCGCAGGCCCGTACCGTGACCGGGTCCAGGGCGCGGACCGGGCGGACGGAGCCGACCGGTCGGCCGCCGCCGAGGAGCGGCTCGCCCGCGAATTCGGTGAGGAGTACGGGGTCGACGCCGGCCCGGGCGAGCGCGGCCGCGGTGACCGGGACGCGCGCCCGGTTCGCGCCGTCGGAGATCTTGACGGCGACGGCCCGGCCGTCCTGGAGGGCGGCGACCTCGACGCCCTCGAAGCCGTCCTTGGCGAGCAGGCCGGGGACGGCCCGCATCAGGGCGGCCACGTCCCGGCCGGCGCCGGAGGCCATCTCGGCGTGGTCGCGCATGGCGTCCGCGACCCGGGCCTCGGGGGTGCCCGGGACCGCCGTGGTGATGCGGGCGGCGGACCGGGCGAGGCCGTGCAGGGAGACGGAGAAGAGGGGGGCGCCGCACCCGTCGACGGTGACCCGGGCGATCCGCTGTCCGGTGAGGTCCTCGACGATCTCGGCGATCGCCTGCTGGAGCGGGTGCTCCGGGTCGAGGTAGTCGTCGAGGGACCAGCCGTTGAGCTTGCAGGTGTACAGCATCGCCGCGTGCTTGCCCGAGCAGTTCTGCGCGAGCCGGGAGGGCGCGCGGCCGTCCCGGATCCACGCGTCGCGGACCGCCGGGTCGTACGGCAGGTCCGTGACGTTGCGCAGGTCGTCCTCCGTGACGCCGGCCAGCTCCAGGATCCGGCGGGTCCCGGCGAGATGCCGTTCCTCGCCGGAGTGGCTGGCGGCGGCGAGCGAGAGCAGCTCGCCGTCGAGCGGCAGCCCGGCCCGGACCATGGCGACGGCCTGGACGGGCTTGAGCGCCGAGCGCGGGTAGAAGGCGGCCTCGATGTCGCCGAGCTGGAACTCGACGTCGCCGTCGGCGCCGAGGACGACGACGGAGCCGTAGTGGACGCCCTCGGTCACCCCGCCGCGGACGAGGTGGGCGACGGGTGCGTGCAGGGGTTCGCGGATCGCGGGGGCGTCGGCGAGGGAACTGCTGTACATCACTGCCTGGATCGCTTGTGGGTTGTCGTGGGGCGGCGCCGGGGTCATGCGTCGGCCTTGTCGGCCCTGGCCGCGGTGCGCGCGAGGTTGCGGCGGATGGCGTACCAGCCGACCACGAGCGCTGCGACGATCAGCGGCAGGCACAGCACGGTGGTGCGTCCGGCGCCGCCGTCGGCGTACATGAGGACCAGGACCGAGGCGAGGAAGAACAGCGTCACGAGTTCGGTCCAGGGGGAGCCCGGGAGCCGGTAGCTCGGGCGGGTCAGCTCGCCCTTCTGGGTCTTCTGCCAGAAGAGGAGGTGACAGATCATGATCATGCCCCAGGTGGAGAGGATGCCGATCGCCGCGAAGTTCAGGACGATCTCGAAGGCGTCCGCCGGGACCACGAAGTTCAGACCGACGCCCAGGACACAGATACCGCTGGTGAGCAGAATGCCGCCGTACGGGACCTGGCTGCGGCTCATCACGCCGGTGAACTTCGGCGCGGAGCCGGACATCGCCATGGAGCGCAGGATGCGGCCGGTGGAGTACAGGCCGGAGTTGAGCGAGGACATGGCCGCGGTGAGGACGACGAGGTTCATCACGCCGCCGGCGGCCGGGATGCCGATGTTGGACAGGACCGTGACGAAGGGGCTCTCGCCGGACGTGTACTTGTTCCAGGGCAGCAGCATCGACAGCAGGACCACCGAGCCGACGTAGAACAGGCCCACCCGCCACATGATCGAGTTGATCGCCTTGGGCATGATCTTCTCGGGGTTCTCGGTCTCGCCCGCGGCGACGCCGACCAGTTCGACCGAGGCGTAGGCGAAGACGACGCCCTGGATGATCAGCAGCATGGGCAGCAGGCCGTTGGGGAAGACGCCGCCGTTGTCGGTGATCAGGGACGGGCCGGGCGTGCTGCCGTCGACGGGGTGCTGGGTGACCAGCAGGAAGATGCCGATGAGCATGAAGACGACGAGCGCGCTGACCTTGATGATCGCGAACCAGAACTCCAGTTCGCCGAACAGCTTCACCGAGATCAGGTTCACCGTGAGGACCACGGCCAGCGCGATCAGGGCGATCACCCACTGCGGGATGTCGGAGAACATGCCCCAGTAGTGGGTGTAGACGGCCACCGCGGTGATGTCGGCGATGCCGGTGGTGGCCCAGTTCAGGAAGTACATCCAGCCCGCGACGTACGCGCCCTTCTCGCCGAGGAACTCGCGGGCGTACGACACGAAGGCGCCGGACGAGGGCCGGTACAGGACGAGCTCGCCCAGGGCGCGCACGACCAGGAACGCGAAGAGGCCGCAGACGGCGTACGCGACGAACAGGGACGGGCCGGCGTCGGCGAGCCGGCCGCCCGCGCCGAGGAAGAGGCCGGTGCCGATGGCTCCGCCGATGGCGATCATGTTGACGTGCCGGGACTTCAGCGACTTGCTGTAGCCCTCGTCTCCGGCGTCGACGTGACGGGGGGAGGTCTGCGTCTCGTCTTTGAGGTGCTGGTCGCTCACGCCGCGGGTCCGCCTTCCAGGTGAGGGGTGGTGCGCGGGGCACGCACGATGTCGGTGAGGGTCGTCTCGACGCGGTCGAGGTGGTGGCTCATGGCCTCCACCGCGTCGGGCTCGGAACCGTCGATCAGGGCCTCGACGATCGCCCGGTGCTCGCGGTTGGACTGCTCGCGCCGGCCGCCCAGCTCGTTGAGGAAGGCCGACTGACGCGCCAGCGCGTCCCGGATCTCCTCGATGACCCGGCGGAAGACCGGGTTCTGGGCGGCTTCGGCGACGGCCAGGTGGAAGAGGGTGTCCATCGCGACCCAGGCGGTGGTGTCCGTCTCCCGTTCCATGCGGTCGAGCAGATGGGCGAGGTGGTCCAGGTTCTCCGGGGTGCGGCGCAGGGCCGCGTACCCGGCGACCGGGATCTCCACGTGCCGGCGGACCTCGAGCAGGTCGCTGGCCGCGTAGTCGCCGAAGGTGGGGTCCTCGACGGTGTTCGCGATCACGAAGGTGCCCTTGCCGGTCTTGGCGACCGTCAGGCCCATGGTCTGCAGGGCGCGCAGGGCCTCGCGCAGCACGGGCCGGGACACCTCGAGGGTGCGGCAGAGCTCGGCCTCGGAGGGAAGCTTGTCGCCGATGGCGTACTCGCCGTGCTCGATGGCGCCGCGGAGGTGGGTGAGTACCGCTTCCATCGCGCTGACGCGCCGCGGTACCCCGCCACCTGTCTGGCTGTCTGACAGGTTCACGGGAGTGATACTCCGGGTGGCCGAAGGCTGCTGTCAAGACGCCCGAAAACAAAAATTCAGGGGGCGGGCGGCCTGAATGGCAACTTCCCGCCCCCTGAGGGGACTTCGCCCGGCACCCGTCGGTCAGCTGCCCAGGACCCCGGTGGCCAGCAGTCCGAACAGTGCCAGGCCGATGACGATCCGGTAGATCACGAACGCGTTGAACGAGTGCTTGGCGACGAATTTGAGCAGCCAGGCGATGGAGGCGTAGGCGACCACGAAGGACACGGCCGTGCCGACGACCAGGGGCGCCGCGCCCGCGCCGGTGCCGAGCGCGTCCTTCAGCTCGTAGATCCCGGCGCCGGTCAGGGCGGGGATGCCGAGGAAGAACGACAGCCGGGTGGCAGCGACCCGGTCCAGGTCGAGCATGAGCGCGGTGGACATGGTGGCGCCCGAGCGGGAGAAGCCGGGGAAGAGCAGCGCGAGGATCTGGGAGCTGCCGACCAGCATCGCGTCCTTGAACGAGGTGTCGTCCTCGCCGCGCTTGTGCCGGCCCATCTGGTCGGCCGCCCACATCACTGCGCTGCCGGCGATCAGCGAGCCGGCGACCACCCACAGCGAGGCCAGCGGCCCTTCGATGAGCGGCTTGGCGGCGAGCCCCACGACCACGATGGGGATCGTCGCGTAGATCACCCACCAGGCGAACTTGTAGTCGTGGTGGTGGCGCTCCTCGCGGTTGCCGAGACCCCGGAACCAGGCGGACACGATCCGCACGATGTCCTTGCGGAAGTACACGAGCACGGCGGCGATCGCCCCGACCTGGATGACGGCGGAGAACCCGACGACGGCGTCGTCGTCGACCGGGATGCTCATCAGGCCTTCGGCGATCTTCAGATGGCCGGTGGAGGAGACGGGGAGGAACTCGGTCACTCCCTCGACGGCTCCGAGGACGACGGCTTGGCCGACGGAGATGGCGCTCATGGAATCCAGTTCTGAGGAGGTCGGTGGGCGGTGGGCGACAGTGCGGGGGCCAGTCCTACCAGGCGCGGGTGCGGCCGGCCGGCTACGGCCACACCGCCTGGCCTATCGCCACCCCGGCGAACGCGGCCCCGAGGCCCGCCACCACACTCCCCATGACGTTGGCGACGGCATACAGCCCCGCGCCCGTCTCGGTCAGCCGCAGGGTCTCGTAGCCGAAGGTCGAGTACGTCGTCAGCGCTCCGCAGAACCCCGTGCCCAGGAAAAGCCGCAGGTCAGGACCGACGGCGGCGCCGGTCAGCGTGCCCAGGACGAGACAGCCGACGATGTTCACGACGAAGGTGCCCCAGGGGAAGACCGAGTCGTGCCGGGACTGCACCGCCCGGTCGGTCAGATAGCGGAGCGGGGCGCCGATCATTCCGCCGGCGACGACCACCAGCCAGTTCACAACGAGTTCTTACCCTTCGTGTCCGAATCGCCCTGGTTCGCTTCGCGGCCGACATATCTGATCACCTCGCAGGGGTCGAGGGTCACCATCCCCTCCGTGACCAGCTCGTCGAGCTCGGGCAGAAAGGCCCGCACCCGCTCCTCGGTGTCCACGACGACGACCGCCACCGGCAGGTCCTCGCTGAGCGAGAGCAGCCGGGAGGTGTGCACGATCGAGGACGCGCCGAAGCCCTCGATGCCGCGGAAGACGCTGGCGCCGGCCAGCCCGGCCGCGTGCGCGCGGTGCACGATCTCCGCGTAGAGGGGCTTGCGGCGCCAGGTGTCGCTCTCGCCGAGGAACACGGTCAGCCGCAGGGCGTTGCCGGTCAGCCTGGTCATGACTGCCTCCACCGGAGAACGCGGCGGGTCGCGGTGGCCGCGAGCCACACCGTCAGGAGCGCCGCGCACAGGGTCGCGGCGAGATAGGCCAGGGCCGTGCCGGGACGGCCCTGGTCGAAGAGCCGCTGGACGTCGACGGCGTACGTCGAGAAGGTGGTGAAGCCGCCGAGCACGCCGGTGCCGAAGAACGGGCGCACCAGCGGGTGGGCGGTCATGGCCTCGGTGATCAGCACCAGGAACACACCGATCACCGCGCAGCCGACGATGTTCACCCAGAAGGTCGTCCAGGGGAATCCGCCGGCCTCGGTGGGCCACCGCAGCGCGGCCGCGTACCGGGCGACGGCGCCGAGGCCGCCGCCCACGGCCACGACGGCGACCACCGGGAGCCGGCCCGTCCCGGTGGTCCTCCGTGGAGCGCTGCTGCGGAGGCTCTCGGCCTCCGGGGCTGTCATGTCGTACGTCTCCTGCCCGGTCCGGGACCGCCCCGTCTCCTCGGGGTGATCACGGAAGGGCACCAGGGTAGCGCCGTCTCACTTGGTCACGGGCGCCTCACAGACCGCGATGCCGCGCTCCCAGAGGCTGCCCAGGACCAGCCGGCCGCCGGTCTCGCAGACGCTGGTGACCATGCGGAAGCCGGAGCGGCGGCGGGTGAGGTGGTGCAGGATCCGGCCGTCGTCGTCGATCGCGAGCACACCCGCGCCGCCCGAGGGCCGGTAGGGCGCGCTCGCGGCGAGCCGGGCGGCGCGCCGGCGGACGGCGGGGGCGGCGCGGTGCAGGAGGTCGAGCGGCGGGACGGGCGGGCCGGCCAGCGCCACCCAGACGGGGCCGTCGGGCGCGCCGCGCCACAGGTTGTCGGGGAAGCCCGGCAGGTCCTCGACCAGGGGCTCGGCCTGTCCGGCCCGGGGACCGGTGAGCCAGAAGCGAGTGAGACGGCGGGCGCCGGTCTCGGCGACGATGAGGAAGGAGTCGTCGGCGCTGCGGGCGAGGCCGTTGGCGAACTGCAGTCCCTCCAGGACGACTTCGGCCTCGCGGGCGCCCGGGTCGAGACGCAACAGGCGTCCGGTGCCGGTGTGTTCGACGATCTCGCCCATCCAGTCCGCCAAGGGGTGGACCTGGCTGGAGACGGTGAAGTAGACGGTGCCGTCGGGCAGGGCGACGACGTTGCTGCAGAAGCGCAGCCGCTCCCCCGCCGCCGACTCGGTCAGCACCCGGACATTGCCGGGGCCGCCGTCGGGGTCGACGCGCAGCAGCGCGCCGTCGGCGCAGCACACCAACAGGTCGCCGTCCGGGAGGAGTTCGAGGCCGAGCGGACGGCCGCCGATCTCACCGACGTGCTCGACGCGGGCGGTGGGCGGGTCGTCCAGACCGTCGACGCGCAGGATCCGCCCGTCCGACACCCCGGTCAGCACACGCCCTCTCGGATCGGCGACGACGTCCTCCGGGCCGCGCCCGGGGAGAGTGAGGTACCGGAGGGGGACGAGTGGCGTCCGACGGTCCATAGGGGTCCGCCCTTCCTTCAGGAGGCGGCCATCCTCGCAGGCGGGCGTGTCACCGACAGGTCGTCACCATGGTCCTTTGCCGGGCTTTTCCGGAAAGCGGTCCCGCTGTCCTCTACGGCCCCTTCCCGACGTTCCCTACCACCCCTTCTCGAACATGCGCGCCACCTGTGCGATGCGCATCTCGTCGCGTCGGTAGTACGTGCGGCGCCTGAGCCGCTTGGCGCGCAGCAGGCCGATGCCCGCGAGCAGGGCGAGGTGGGTGTCGGCCACCTGGCGGGGCACGCCCAGTTTCGCCGCGACGAGCTCCGCGGTGACGCCGTCCTCGACGAGGTCTGCGTGCCGTTGTGGCGGGAAGTGCCGGGCCGGGTCCTTCAGCCACTCCAGGATGTCCCGTCGCCTCTCACTTACGGGAGTCCTCAGCATCGTCGTCCCCCTCCGTCCGGGCCTCCTCGTACCGCGTCTTCCCACTCTTCCGCAGTCGGGGCCGCCGTGTCCCGTACTCCGCGAGCCTTGGCCGGGATCGAACAGCCTTGCCGCACAAGCGCGTTCGGAACATCGCCGGGAAACGGGCAGGGGCCCGGGCCGCGCGGTGCGGCCGGGCCCCTGCTGCACGGGCTTGCGGGGGTCAGCGGTGGCTGAACCACGACATGGAGGACAGGGCCTTGTCGTCGTAGCCGAACAGGGCCTGGTTCTCCCAGCCGTTGCCGGAGGCGGCGTCGGCCGGGTCCCAGCCGTTGCCGGTGACGGCCGTCCAGGTCGCCTCCCAGTAGAAGACGCCGAGGCCGCGGCCGTTCGGGACGGCCTCCACGATGTTCGCGACGGCGTTCATCCACGCCAGCTGGCCGGCCGGGGTCGCCGGGTAGCCGGTGACCAGTTCGGAGGACAGATCGATCTGGTTGGTGAGCGAGTCGTCGCTGTCGAGCCGGAAGGGGTAGGCCGTCTCGGCGAGGAACACCGGCTTGGCGTAGCGGGACGCGGCGTCGTCCAGGGTGGTCTGGAAGTCGGCGAGCGTGCCGTGCCAGTACCCGTAGTACGACAGACCGATGGCGTCGAACTTCACGCCGTTGGAGACGGCGCTGTCGAACCACCAGCGGGTGCCGCTCAGGTCACCGCCCTTGGCGAGGTGAAGGGCGACGGCAGTGGACGAGTTGACGGCCTTGACGGCGTCGTAGCCGGAGTTGAGCAGACCGGCCAGCTGACCCCAGTTGTCGGTGGACCCCTCGGACCACATCATGCCGCCGTTGATCTCGTTGCCCACCTGGACCATGTCGGCGGTGGTGCCCTGCGCCTTCAGCGCGTTCAGCACGTCGTAGGTGTGGTTGTACACGTCCGTCTTGAGCTGGCTGTACGAGTGGCCGGACCACGCGGCGGGCTTGGACTGGGCGCCCGGGTCGGCCCAGGTGTCCGAGTAGTGGAAGTCGACCAGGAGCTTCATGCCGGCGGCCTTGACGCGCTTGGCGACGGCGAGGACGCGCGTCTTGTTGTTGTAGCCGTCGGCCGGGTCGACCCAGACCTTCAGGCGCGCGTAGTTCATGCCGGCGTTCTTCAGGATGGTGACCGCGTCGCCGGCCGTGCCCGAACTCGTCCTGTAGACACCGCCCTTGGCCTCGCTCTTGGCGAGGGAGGAGATGTCGGAGCCCTTGATCGACAGTCCGGTGGTGCCGGAGGTGAAGGTCAGGTCGTCGACGTTGATCCAGTTGCCGGCGTTCGCGTCGCTGTTGATGCTGACGGTGCACTGGTTGTTGGTCACGTTGATCGGCGTGACGATGTGGATCCACCCGCTCGAAGAGACGGGGAGATCGGTGCGCTGTTCCGAACTGCCGCAGTTCTTCAGGGCTATGTAGGCGGAGTTCTGGCCGCCGCCGGAGCGGACCCAGGCGGAGAGCTTGTAGGCGCCGTTGGTCAGCCCCGACAGGTACTGGTAGGTCTCCACCTTGTAGGCGGTGGACGCCCAGTGGGTCAGCCGGTAGCCGCCGCTGCGTCCGCCGGCCTCGGCGAAGGAGGCGGAGTTCTGGCCCGCCGCCGAGTACGTGGACCAGCCGGTCGGCGTCGCGGTGCCGGCGCCGTCCGTCTCGAAGCCGGCGTTGGTGAGGGTGGAGGCCGCCTGGGCGGTCTGCGCGGGCAGGGCGATGAAGGAGAGTCCTGCGGCGAGCGGCAGCAGCAGGGCTCTCAAGGTGCGTCTGGGATGGAACATCGTCGTCCGTCGTCCCTTCGACGTGATGGGGATGGGGTTCCCTCGGTGGTGCTGGTGGTGCGGTGAGGGACCCCCTCCGCCCGCGGCTCGCGGCTCCACGGGCGGAGGGGGAGTCGGCTCAGCCGTCGAGTCGTACGACCCGGACGGCTCCCGCCGGGACCGCGAGGCGGCCGGCGGCGCGTTCGCCCGTCAGCAGTTCGGTGCCGGAGACGTCCAGCGGCACCTTGGCGTCGGTGGCGGTGTGGTTGACGGCGAAGAGGTAGCTGCCCGTCTCTCCGGAGCGGCGCACGACCTCGACGTCGTGGGGCAGATCGGCGCGCGGGGCGATGCTCGCGTCCTCGGCGGCGCAGCCGAGCAGCGCGTCCAGGCCGTCGGGGCCGAGGCGGGTGGAGACGTACCAGGCGGCGCCCTCGCCGAGGCGGTGCCGGGTGACGGCGGGGTGGCCCGCGGTGAGGCCGTCGGCGTAGGTCCAGACGGTCTCGGCGCCGCGCGGGACGACGAACTCGGTCCATACGTCTCCGGCCAGCTCGGAGCCGTCCGGGCCGGTGAGCCGGATGTTCTCGCCCTGCAGCAGCGGTGAGAACTCCTCGACGGTGAGGCCCAGGACGTCCCGGAGCGCGCCCGGGTAGGCGCCGTCGTGGACGGCGTCGTGCTCGTCGACGATGCCGGAGAAGTACGACACGACGAGGGTGCCGCCGTTCTCGACGTAACTCTTGAGGTTGTGCCCGGCGGCCTCCGTCATCAGGTAGAGGGCGGGCACCACGACCAGCGGGTACGTCGAGAGGTCGGACTCGGGGTGGGCGAAGTCGACGGTGAGGTGGCGGTCGTAGAGGGCCTCGTAGAAGGCGTCGGCGCGCTCACGCGGGTCGGCGTCCTCGCTGGGGCGCCAGGCGAGGTTCTGCGCCCACCAGGAGTGCCAGTCCCAGAGCACCGCCGCATCGGCCTCGGTGCGGGTGCCGCGGATCGCGGCGAGGGAGTCGAGCGAGGCGCCGAGCTCGACGACCTCGCGCCACACGCGGGTGTCGGTGCCGCCGTGCGGGACCATCGCCGAGTGGAACTTCTCGGCGCCGCGCCGGGACTGCCGCCACTGGAAGAACATGGCGCCCTCGGAGCCGCGGGCCACGTGCGCCAGGGAGTTGCGGGCCATCTGGCCGGGGGCCTTGGCGGGGTTGCGCGGCTGCCAGTTGATGCCCGAGGTGGAGTGCTCCAGCAGGATCCAGGGCGCGCCGGCGCCGACGGAGCGGGTGAGGTCGGCGGCCATCGCGAGGTTGACGTGGGTGCGCCGGCCGTCGGTGATCAGGTAGTGGTCGTTGGTGACGATGTCGACCTCGCGGCCCCAGGCCCAGTAGTCGACCGAGTCGCACTGGCTGAGGGCGGTCATGAAGTTGGTCGTCACCGGGAGACCGGGCGCGAGGCGGTGCAGGATGTCCCGTTCCGCCACGAAGTTCTCGCGCATGGTGGCGTCGGCGAACCGCTTGTAGTCGAGGGCCTGGCCCGGGTTGCCGACGGTCGGGGTGGCGCGCGGCGGGTTGACGTCCTCGAAGCTCGCGTACCGCTGGCCCCAGAAGGCGGTGCCCCAGGCCGCGTTGACCGCGTCGATCGTGCCGTACGTCGTGGCGAGCCAGCGGCGGAAGTGGGCGGCGCAGGAGTCGCAGTAGCAGGCCGAGACGGGGACGCCGTACTCGTTGTGCACGTGCCACATCGCCAGCGCCGGGTGGTCGCCGTAGCGCTGCGCGAGCTGGGTGGTGATGTTCGCCGCGGCGGCGCGGTAGTCCGCGTTGCTGTGGCAGATCGCGGCGCGGGAGCCGAACTCGTAGCGCACGCCCTCGGGGGTCACCGGGAGCGCCTCGGGGTGGCGGCGGTAGAACCAGACCGGCGGGGCCACGGTGGGCGTGCCCAGGTCGACGCGGATGCCGTTCTCGTGCAGCAGGCCGATGACGCGGTCGAGCCAGCCGAAGTCGTACTCCCCGGGAGCGGGCTCCAGGAGGGCCCAGGAGAAGATCCCGACGCTCACCATGGTGACGCCGGCCTCGCGCATCAGCCGGACGTCGTCCTGCCAGACGCTTTCCGGCCATTGCTCGGGGTTGTAGTCCCCACCGAAGGCGAGCCCGGTGAGGCCCCTGGGGTTGGTCGCCGGCATGTATTTCTCCCGTTTAATCGATCATTTGGGAACGTGCACACACAGCTGCGGGCGGTGCGGGCCCAACATAACCGCACAGCAACAACCATTGACAAGTGTCCGGGATGTTTCTCTACTGTGAACGCTCACAGACACCAGGACCCAGGTCAGGGGAGAGATCCATGCCCAACACGAAGCGCCGCCGGCTCCGCAGATTCGCGGCATCCGCCATCGCCGTCACCCTCGGCGCCACCGCACTCGCCGCCTGCGGCTCGTCCGACGACGACGGCGACGCCGAGTCCGGCCCGGTCTCGCTCACGTACTGGACGTGGACGCCCGGCATGGACAAGGTCGTGGACCTGTGGAACAAGGGCCAGGGCAAGAAGGACCAGATCACCGTCACGGTGAAGAAGCAGGCGTCCGGCGACACGCTGGTCACCAAGATCCTCACCGCGCACACCGCCGGCAAGGCCCCGGACCTGGTCCAGGCCGAGTACCAGGCGCTGCCGACGCTGGTCAGCAATGACGCACTGGCGGACATAGCCAAGAACGTCGGCGACGCCAAGGCCAAGTTCGCCGACGGCGTCTGGCAGCAGACCACGCTGGGCACGGACGCCGTCTACGCGGTGCCGCAGGACATCGGCCCGATGATGTTCTATTACCGCGCCGACCTCTTCAAGCAGTACGGCCTGACGGTCCCCACCACCTGGGAGCAGTTCGCCGAGACCGCCCGCGCGCTGAAGAAGAAGTCCCCGGACACCGACCTCACCACGTTCTCCGCCAACGACTCCGGTCTCTTCGCGGGCCTCGCCCAGCAGGCCGGCGCCAAGTGGTGGACCACCTCCGGCGACAAGTGGAACGTCGGCATCGACGACGCGGCCACCAAGAAGGTCGCCGACTTCTGGGGCGGCCTCGTCAAGGAGGGCGCCATCGACAACCAGCCGATGTACACCCCGGCCTGGAACAAGGCGCTCAACACCGGCAAGCAGATCGCCTGGGTCTCCGCCGTCTGGGCCCCGGGCACCCTGACCACCGCCGCGCCCGACACCAAGGGCAAGTGGGCCATGGCCCCGCTCCCCCAGTGGTCGAACAGCGAGAACGTCACCGGCAGTTGGGGCGGATCCTCCACGGCCGTGACGACGGACTCCAAGCACAAGGAGGCCGCCGCGAAGTTCGCCGCCTGGCTGAACACCGACGGCGACGCGCTCACCGCGCTGGCCAAGGAGGGCGGCATCTACCCGGCGTCCACCTCCGCCCAGCTCAGCGGCGCCTTCACCACCCCGCCGGACTACTTCTCGACGCAGGCGGACTTCTACACCCTGGCCGCCAAGATCGCGAAGACCACGGCACCCTCGGCCTGGGGCCCGAACGTGAACGTCGCCTACACCACCTTCAAGGACGCGTTCGGCGCCGCCGCCAAGGACAAGTCGGACTTCTCCGCCGCTCTGGCCAAGATGCAGTCGGCCACCGTCGCCGACATGAAGAAGCAGGGCTTCGAGGTCTCCGAGTGACCACCGCACGCCGGAAGTCGTACGGGGTCAAGGGGGCCCCGTATGCCTTCCTCATCCCCGCGACGATCCTCTTCGCGTTGTTCTTCGCCCTGCCCATCGGGTACGCGGTCTGGCTCAGCTTCCACAAGGTGAAGGTCTCCGGGCTCGGCCTGGGCGCCGGCGCCCGCAGCGAGGTCTGGGCCGGCGTCGGGAACTACACCGCCGCCCTCACCGACAGCGAGCTGGTCGACGGCGCGCTGCGCGTCCTCGGGTACGGCTGCATCGTCGTCCCGCTGATGCTGGGCCTGGCGCTGCTGTTCGCGCTGATGCTCGACTCCGAGAAGGTGCGGCTCGCCCCGTTCACCCGGCTCGCGATCTTCCTGCCGTACGCCATCCCCGGCGTGGTGGCGGCGCTGCTGTGGGGCTTCCTGTACCTGCCGGACGTCAGCCCGTTCTACTTCGTGCTGGAGAAGCTGGGCCTGCCGCAGCCGGACCTGCTGGACGGCGGCCCCCTCTATCTCGCCCTCTCCAACATCGCGATCTGGGGCGGCACCGGCTTCAACATGATCGTCATCTACACCTCGTTGCAGGCCATCCCGGCCGAGGTGTACGAGGCGGCGAAGCTGGACGGCGCCACCCCGCTGCAGATCGCACTGAGGATCAAGATCCCGATGGTGGCGCCCTCGTTGGTGCTGACCTTCTTCTTCTCGATCATCGCCACGCTCCAGGTGTTCAACGAGCCGACCACCCTGAAGCCGCTCACCAACTCCGTGTCCACCACCTGGAGTCCGCTGATGAAGGTGTACCGGGACGCCTTCGGCACCGGTGACATCTACCAGGCGGCCGCCGAGGCCGTGATCATCGCGCTCGCCACGCTGGTGCTGTCGTTCGGCTTCCTGCGGGCCGCGAACCGTCGTAACAAGCAGGAGGCAGCACGATGAGTTCTCTTGCCGTACAGAAGGCGCCGTCGGCGGCCGGCACCTCGGGCGCGGCCCGTAGCCGCCCGCCGCTGCGCAGCAGGATCTCGCTGGTCCCCACGATCACACTGCTGCTGGGAGCCCTCTACTGTCTCCTCCCGGTGGCGTGGGTGGTGATCGCGTCCACCAAGTCCGGGCGTGAGCTGTTCTCCACGTTCACGTTCCTGCCCGGCACGGGCTTCGCCGACAACCTCAAGGATCTCAACGCCTACCGCGACGGCGTGTACTGGACGTGGATGGGCAACTCCGCCCTCTACGCCGGTCTCGGGGCGCTGCTGTCGACGTGCGTGTCCGCGGTCAGCGGGTACGCGCTGGCGATCTACCGCTTCCGCGGCCGCGAGACGATGTTCAACATCCTGCTCGCGGGCGTGCTGATGCCGCCGATCATCCTCGCCGTCCCGCAGTACCTGCTGATGGCGAACGCCGACCTCACGGACTCCTACTGGTCCGTGCTGCTGCCGCAGATCCTCTCCCCGTACGGCGTCTACCTCGCGCGCATCTACGCGGCCGCGGCCGTGCCCGCCGACGTGGTGGAGGCCGGCCGGATGGACGGGGCGAGCGAGTGGCGGATCTTCACCCGGATCGCACTGCCGATGATGATCCCCGGGCTGGTCACGGTGTTCCTGTTCCAGTTCGTGGCGGTGTGGAACAACTTCCTGCTGCCGTACATCATGCTCAGCGACGACGAGAAGTTCCCGATCACCCTGGGTCTGTTCACCTTGCTGGAACAGGGCTCCAACCAGCCGGCCCTGTACACGCTGGTGATCACCGGCGCGTTCCTCGCGGTGATCCCGCTCGTGGCGCTGTTCCTGGTCGTTCAGCGGTTCTGGAGCCTGGACCTGCTGTCCGGAGCCGTAAAGTCATGACCATGAACAATGGTGCGGGTGGCCGACGCAAACCACCGACCATCCACGACGTGGCGCGGGAGGCGGGAGTCTCGCGGGGCACCGTCTCGCGTGTGCTCAACGGCGGGCACTACGTCAGCCCGGCCGCGGCGGAGGCGGTCAACGCCGCCATCCGCAGGACGGGTTACGTCGTCAACCGGCACGCCCGCTCGCTGATCACCGGCCGTTCCGACTCGGTGGGCTTCCTGCTCACGGAGCCCCAGGAGCGGTTCTTCGAGGACCCGAACTTCAACGTCCTGCTGCGCGGCTGCACCCAGGCGCTGGCCGCGCACGACATCCCGCTGCTGCTGATGCTGGCCGGCACGGAGGACGAGCGGCGCCGCATCACGCGGTACATCACCGCCGGGCACGTGGACGGGGTGCTGCTGGTCTCCAGCCACTCCGGTGACCCGGTCGCGCAGGAGCTGTGCGAGGCGGGCGTCCCGCTCGTCGCGTGCGGCAAGCCGATCGGCCTCGGCTCAAAGGTGAGCTACGTGGCGGCGGCCGACCGCGACGGCGCCCGGGACATGGTCCGCCATCTCCTGTCGCTGGGCCGCCGCCGCATCGGCATGGTCACCGGCCCGCTCGACACCCCGGGCGGTGTGGAGCGTCTGGCGGGCTACCGCGAGATCCTCAGCGAGGCGGGCATCGAGTACGACGAGCGCCTCGTCGTCTCCGGCGACTACAGCCGGGCCAGCGGCGAGGCGGGCGCGGACCGGCTGCTGGACCGGCGCCCGGACCTGGACGCCGTGTTCGTCGCGTCCGACCTGATGGCGCAGGGTGTGCTGACCGCACTGGAGCGGGCGGGGCGAAGCGTCCCCGGGGACGTGTCGGTCGGCGGCTTCGACGACTCCTCGGCCGCCCTGGCCGCCCGCCCCCAGCTGACGACCATCCGGCAGCCGTACGACCGGATCAGCGCCGAGATGGTCCGGGTGCTGCTCGCGCAGATCGGCGGCGAGGATCCGGCAGCGGTGATCCTGCCCACGGAACTGGTGAAGCGGCAGTCGACGTAGCGGGGACGGTGGTCCTGGTCCTGGCCCGGGAACCGGTCAGGATCGGAGAAGCCGTCTCGCGGCCCGTCGGCCTAGCGTGAGAAGTGCGGGTACACGGACGCGTTCCCGCGCATCGCACGTCACCCAGGAGGACGTCATGACCACCGCCGGCCTGCAGACGATCATCTACCCCGTCAAGGACCTCGACCGGGCGAAGGCCCTGTTCAGCGCGCTGCTGAAGGTCGAGCCGTACGCCGACGAGCCCTACTACGTCGGCTACAAGGCTGCCGGGCAGGACATCGGCCTCGACCCGAACGGGCACGCCAAAGGCATGACCGGGCCGGTTCCGTACTGGCACGTCACAGACCTGCGCGAGCGGCTCGCGGCGCTGGTCGCGGCGGGCGCGGAGCTGTTGCAGGACGCCCAGGACGTCGGCAACGGCCGGCTGATCGCCTTCGTGAAGGACGCGGACGGCAACCTGGTCGGGCTGCTCCAGGACCCCGCGTAGCGAACTGCTTGCGCCCGCACTAGTTGCACGGGCAACAAATGTCCGGATCGGTGTTACCGTGCGGGTATGGCAGCGAAGACGGCCGGGGCGGGCCTCGAGGAGCGGTGGCGGAACATCCTGTCGGTGCACGCGCGCACGATGTGCGAGATAGATCGTGCGCTGCACCCGCACGGCCTCGGCGCGAGCGACTTCGAAGTGCTCGACATCCTCGCCTCCGAGGCGCCCCGGGAGGGCGATCACTGCCGGGTGCAGAACCTCGTCGGACGGGTGCATCTCAGCCAGAGCGCGCTGTCCCGCCTCATCGGCCGGCTGGAGAAGGAAGGCCTGGTGGAGCGCTCCGTCTGCGTCGAGGACCGGCGCGGGGTCTGGGTCGCCCTCACCCGTAAGGGCCGCGACCTGCACACCGAGGTGCTGCCGCTGCAGCGGGCGGTGCTGGAGCGGATGCTCGGGCGCGTCTGAGCGCTCCGCCCGGGGCGTCGCGATCGAGCGGGCGAGGTCCCGCGGCGCGGTGGACCCCGCGCGTTGTCGTCGGTCGGATCACGGGGTCATTCCGGATCATGTGCCGCGGGCCGGCCGTGCTCCGCGTGCAGCAGTTCCCGTACCGCCGCGAACGCCGCCTCGACCGTCGCCGGATCGGCTCCGGGCCGGGCCAGCGCGCTCATCGGGATGGGAGTGACGGAGGGCAGGGAAGGGCAGGGGGTGAGGCCGTCGGGGGCCGGTCCCACGGCGGCCAGCAGGGCCACGCCCTGGCCGGTGCGGGCGATGTCGAGGACGCCCGCGAGATAGCCTGCGTCGCCGACGACCGTGGCGGGCACGCCGTGCGCGGCGAGGGTCGAGATGGCGCGGCGACGGATCGCGCACGGGTCCTCGATCGCGACCAGGGGCACGGGCGCGGGGGCGAGCGGGGGCCGCCAGCCGGGGGTGGCGTGCCAGGTGAGCGGGAGTCCGCCGACCGGGGTGCCCTCGGTGGCGGCGGCCTCGGTGACGTACACCGCGACGTCCACGCTGCCGCGTTCCACGGCCTCCACCAGACGGGCGGAGCGGTCGATGCGGTAGCGGACCCGGCAGCCGGGGCGCACCTGCTGCACGGCGGCGGTGAGCCGGGGCAGGAACTGGTCGGCGGCGTGCTCGGTGGAGCCGATGGTGACGGTGTCGACATCCACGTCGAGGAGGGCGCGTACGGCCTCGTCGTGCACGGCGAGGACACGGCGGGCCTGTTCGAGCAGAAGGCGTCCGGCGGGTGTGAACCGGGTACCGCGGCCCTCCCGTTCGACGACGGGCCGGCCGAGTGTCTTCTCCAGCTTGCGCACATGCTGGCTCACCGCGGACTGGCTCAGGGCGAGGGTCTGGGCGGCACGGTGGAATCCGCCGCAGTCGGCGATCGCGGTCAGACTGCGCAGGGCCACGATGTCGAGCACGGGTCGGGACATGGCGGTGACGTTAGCCGTCCGGGCGTTCGATCGCGATACCTGATCGGTTTCGATGCGGAATCATCGTTGGACGCGTTCGGTCACGGTCGGTCATGATGGGCGCATGTTGCACGCGACCGCTTCTGCTGCCCTTCTGACGCAGCGCCGAGTCATCGACTTCGGCGTGGCGTGCAGCGCGCGCTGTCGCTGATCTCTCCCGCCCTTCCCCGGCGTTCTCTCCCCTCCTTCCGGCCCCACTGATCACTGACACGTGACAGCCGTCGTGGCCTGCCCTTTCTGCTGCCCTCTTCATGGGAGTTGCCCTGTCATGCCCTTCTTCTCCTGGGACGAACCCGAAGGCCTCGCCCCGCGCGGCACGCTGATCGTGCTGGCCGGACGCGGCGAACACGGCGGTGTGTACGAGCGGTTCGGCCGTCGCCTCGCCTTCGACGCCTACCGGGTGCGTGCCCTCGGCGACCCGGCCACCGACCCGGCGGCGCTCGACGAGGCGGCCAAGCTGCTCGCCGACGAGTCCCTGCCCGGCCCGAAGGTCCTCGTGGGCTCCGACACCGGCGCCTCGTACGCCGTCCGGCTCGCCGCCGAGCGGACCGCGGGCGTCGACGCGCTGATCCTGGCCGGGCTGCCCACCGGTGCGTGGATCGCGGGGAGTTGGGAGGAGGAGGCCGAGGCGCGCACCGCCTGTCCGACGCACCGGGGACGTCTGACGGACGACCCGGACTTCCGGCGGGGCGCGCTGGGCGAGGCTCCGGTCGCGCACTCCCTGGACGGAGTACGGGTTCCGGTGCTGGCGCTGCACGGCTCGGACGACAGGGTGAGCCCGGTGGACGAGGCCTACGCGGGCACGTCCGTCCGCCCGGTGACCTTCCGCGGCGGCCGGCACGACGTCCTCAACGACGCCCTGCACCGCACGGTCGCCGCGACGGTCGTGCTGTTCCTGGAGCGGCTGCGGCTCTCGCCCGAGCTGCCGTTGATCGCGGAGGGTCTCGTATGAGCGTGACGATCACCGTCGAGGACCTGCGTGCCCGGTTGTCGGGAGACCGGCCGCCGGTCGTGCTCGACGTGCGCTGGGCGCTGGGCGACCCGCACGGCCGCGACCACTACTCCGAGGGGCACGTCCCGGGCGCGGTCCACGTCGACCTGGACGCCGAACTGGCCGCGCCGCCCGGCGGGACGAGCGGCCGGCATCCGCTGCCGGACGTCGCCGACCTGCAGAGCGCGGCCCGTCGCTGGGGTGTCGGCGAGGGCCGGTCCGTCGTGGTGTACGACGACCTCGGCAACACGGCGGCGGCGCGCGCCTGGTGGCTGCTGCGGTACGCGGGGATCGGCGAAGTGACCTTGCTCGACGGGGCGTTGGGTGCCTGGCGCACGGCCGGGCTGCCGCTGGAGTCCGGGATCCCGGCGGATCCGGCCCCCGGTGACGTCGTCCTGCGGTACGGCGGGCTGCCGGTCACCGACGCCGACGGCGCCGCCGAACTGGCGGCTGTCGGGCTGCTGTTGGACGCCCGCGCCGGTGAGCGGTACCGGGGCGAGGTGGAACCGGTGGATCCGCGTGCCGGGCACATCCCGGGTGCGGTGTCCGCACCGACCGGGGAGAACCTGGCGGCGGACGGTGCCTTCCTCCCGGCCGATGTGCTGCGCAGACGGTTCGAGGAGAAGGGGGCGGCGGGCGCGGAGCGCATCGGCGTCTACTGCGGCTCCGGCGTCACCGCCGCCCATCAGATCGCCGCCCTGGAGATCGCCGGGTTCACCGCGACGCTCTTCCCCGGCTCCTGGTCCGCCTGGTCGGCCGATCCCGCCCGGCCCGCCGCGAAGGGAAACCGTCCATGACCACGACACCCCTGGCGCCCGACACCTCCGTTCCCGGACTCTCCACCCGGGTCACCATCCGCGGCACGGCGAAGTCCGACCGCCGCCGCACCGTCCCGCGTTCCGTACGGCGGGCCGCGGGTCCCGTCGGCCTGGTCCTGCTGTGGTTCCTGACCTCGGCCACCGGAGTGCTCCCGGAGTCCGTGCTCGCCTCCCCCGTCGACGTCCTCGACCAGGCCGTCGCGCTGACGAGGAACGGCGAACTCCCCCGTGCCATAGCCGCGTCGGGACGCCGCGCCGCCACCGGCTTCCTGATCGGCGCCACGATCGCGCTGAGCCTCGCCCTGCTGGCCGGGCTGTTCCGGCTCGGCGAGGACGTCATCGACTCCTCGATGGGCATGTTCCGGGCCATCCCCTGGGTGGGCCTGATCCCGCTGTTCATCGTCTGGTTCGGCATCGAGGAGACCCCGAAGATCGCCCTCGTCGCGCTCGGCGTGACCTACCCGCTGTACTTCAACATCTACGGCGGCATCCGCTCCACCGACGCCCAACTCGTCGAGGCGGCACGGATGATGGGCCTCGGCCGGCTCGGGCTGATCGTCTACGTGATCCTGCCGAGCGCGCTGTCCGGCGCCCTCGTGGGGCTCCGGTACGCCCTGTCCACCGCCTGGCTGGCGCTGGTCTTCGCCGAGCAGATCAACGCGGACGCGGGCCTCGGCTATCTGATGAGCAACGCCCAGCAGTACTTCCGCACGGACGTCATCGTGCTGTGCCTCGTCGTGTACGCGCTGCTCGGGCTCGCCTGCGACTTCGCCGTACGGATCCTGTCGCGGCGGCTGCTGACCTGGCGGGCCAACTTCGAGGGCGAGGCGTGAGCGGCATGGCCAACAGCGTGGAGATACGAGGGCTTTCGCGGGCCTTCGAAGGCAACACCGTCCTGCACGACCTCGATCTCGACATCCGCGAGGGCGAGTTCGTGGCCCTGCTCGGGCACAGCGGCTGCGGCAAGTCGACGCTGCTGCGGATCCTGGCCGGGCTCGACGAGGAGATCGGCGGCGAGGTCACCGTGCCGGCGCGGCGCAGTGCCGCGTTCCAGTCGCCCCGGCTGCTGCCCTGGCTGAAGGTGTGGCGCAACGTCGTCCTCGGGCTGCCCGGGCGGGCCGACAAGGCACTGGCCCGCAAGGCGCTCGACGAGGTGGGCATCGCGGAACGCGCCGACGTCTGGCCCAAGACCCTCTCCGGCGGCCAGGCCCAGCGGGTCTCGCTGGCCCGCGCCCTGGTCCGGGAGCCCGAACTCCTGCTGCTGGACGAGCCGTTCGGGGCGCTCGACGCCCTCACCCGCGGCAGGGTGCAGCACCTCGTCGCGGAACTGTGGCAGGTGCACGGCTGCGCGATCCTCCTGGTCACGCATGACGTGGAGGAGGCGCTGCTGCTCGCCGACCGGGTCCTGGTCATGGACGAGGGCCGGATCGCGCACGAACTCACCGTCGACCTGCCCCGCCCCCGCGATCTCACCACCCCCGACTTCGTCTCCCTGCGCGCCCGGCTCCTCGACTGGCTCGGCGTCACCCGCACCCTGGAAGGAACCCCCTCGTGATCCGCAGACTCGCCACCGCCGCGCTGAGCCTCACCGCCCTGTTGGCGCTGACCGGCTGCGGCGCGGACTCCGCCGCCGACGCCTCGTCCGCGCAGAAGGTCACCCTCACCATCGGTGACCAGGCCAAGACCCTTCAGACGATCGTCGCCGCCTCGGGAGCGCTGAAGGGCGCCGACTACCAGGTGAAGTGGGCCGAGTTCGAGGGCGCCGCCCCGCTGTACCAGGCCGTGCAGGCGGGCGCCGCCGACACCACGTTCTCGGCGGATCTGCCGGCGCTCCAGGCGCTCAGCGGTGGGGTGAAGTTCAAGAACGTGGCCGCGCTGAAGAACGACGGGACACATGTCGGCCTCGTCGTGCGCAAGGACTCGGGCATCGACAGCGTCGCGGACCTCAAGGGGCAGAAGGTCGTCGTCTCCTCGGCGAAGGGCAGCATCTCCGAGTACCTGCTCGCCCATGTGCTCCGGCAGAACGGGCTGAACTACTCCGACGTCAAGGTGCAGTACCTGCTTCCGACGGACGCGCAGGCCGCCTTCGCCTCCGGGAAGATCAAGGTCTGGGCGATCTTCGGGGTGTACCAGGCGGTGGCCCTGGAGCAGGGCGGCAGGCTGCTGGTCGACGGCGCGGACGGGCGGGTCAGCGGCTACGGCTTCGTCGGGGCCTCCGACGAGGCGCTCGCGGACCGTGCGAAGAAGGCCGCGCTCGGCGACTTCCTGAAGCGTCTCGGTACCGCCCTGGAGTGGACCAGCACCCACCAGGAGGAGTACGCCGACGCCATCGAGACCCGCAACGGCGCCGATGCCTCCGTGGCGAAGACGCTCGCCTCGGCCGCGTACAGCAAGGTCCTGCCGATCACGGACGACGTGAACACCACCGTCCAGGGCGTGGCCGACCTGATGCACGGGATCGGGGTCCTCGATCCGAGCGTCGACGTGGCGCAGTCGGCCGACACATCCGTCCTCAAGTAGGCGCTTTCCAGAAGGAGTTGCTCATGCCTGTCGAGTTCATCAGCGCCGTCCACACCGACTCCGGGGCCTCGGGTCCGGCCGCGTCCGGCCGTACCGGTCTCGACGTGCAGTACCTGCGGAAGTACGCCCGCGCCCTGGACGACGGAGGCTTCGACCACACGCTGGTCGCCTACCATTCGGCCTCGCCGGACGCCTTCCAGATCGCCCAGTTCGTCGCCACGCACACCGAGCGGGTCCGGCCGATCCTGGCGCACCGGCCGGGGGTGATCTTCCCGACGCACGCGGCCCGCGCGCTCGCCACGCTCGATCGGATCAGCGGCGGCCGGCTGACCCTGCACATCATCTCCGGGGGCAGCGACGAGGAGCAGCGCAGGGAAGGGGACTACCTCGACAAGAGGGAGCGGTACGAGCGTTCGGACGAATACATCCAGATCCTCAGGAAGGTGTGGCAGGCCGACGGGCCGGTCTCGCACGAGGGGAAGCACTTCCGCTTCGAGGGCTACCACTCCGATGTGAAGCCGGTGAACGGGCTGGTACCGATCTCGGTGGGCGGGTCCTCGCAGGACGCCTACCGGGTCGGCGGGCAGCAGGGCGACATCTTCGGGCTGTGGGGCGAGCCGCTGAAGGAGACGGCCGAGCAGATCGCCGCCGTCAACGCGGTCGCCCGGGCCGCCGGGCGCCCCGACCCCCGTATCTGGGTGTCGTTCCGCCCGATCATCGCGCCCACCGACGAACTGGCCTGGGAGAAGGCGCACCGCACCTTGGGCGTGCTGAAGGAACAGACGAAGAACACCGAGCTGCTGCGGCACTACAGGACCAGTGGCCGTCCCGCCAACGTCGGTTCGCAGCGGCTGCTCGACATCGCCGAACGGGGCGAGGTCCACGACCGCTGCCTGTGGACCGCCCCGGCGGTCGCCACCAACGCGGCCGGAGCCTCCACCGCCCTGGTCGGCTCCCCGGAGACCGTCGCCAAGGCGCTTCTCGACTATGTCGACATCGGCTGCGACCTGCTGTCGATCCGGGGCTACGACCCGCTCAACGACGCCGTCGACTACGCCCGTCACGTCCTGCCGCTGGTCCGGCAGGAACTCGCCCACCGCGCCACCGCCACCCACGCAGCCTGATGGAGATCCCGTGTCGTTCCGCAGTTCCCTTCGCACGTCCGCCGCCGTGCTGGCCCTGCTGCTGCCGTTCGCGACGGCCTGCGGCGGTGACGCGCAGGCCGATGCCGAGTCCGCTGTCACCCTGCGGGTCGGCGCCACCGGGTGGAAGGTCGAGGAGGCGGTGCTGAAGTTCGCCCACCTCGACGACACCCCCTACAACGTGAAGTGGAGCGTGTTCCAAGGGGGCGACCAGCAGCTCCAGGCGGTTCGCGCCGGGGCGCTGGACCTGGCCTCCTCCAGCGAGATCCCGCCCGTCTTCGCGGCCGCCGACGGCAAGCCCAACTTCAAGGTGGTCGCCGTGCAACGGGCCGCGACCCTCAACCAGGAGGTCGTCGTCCCGAAGGGTTCGAAGGTCACCGACATCGCCGGCCTGAAGGGCAGGAAGGTCGGCTACGTCCAGAACACCACCGCCCACTACTTCCTGTACGAGCTGCTGAAGCAGGCCGGCCTGAAGTGGTCCGACATCGACGCCAAGCCGCTCCTGCCCAACGACGGGCTGGCCGCCCTCAACGGCGGCTCGATCGACGCCTTCGCCTCCTACGGCACCTCGGTCATCACCGCCCACCAACAGGGCGCGACGACGATCGGCTCGGGCGCGGACATCCTGTCGGGCAACTTCCTGTGGTCCGCCAGGGACAGCGTCCTGAAGAGCGATGCGCAGAAGGAGGCCGCGGCGGATCTCATCGCCCGGATCACGAAGGCGTACGCGTACGTCCGGGACGGACACGAGACGGAGTTCGCGAAGGTGATCGCCCGGAACACCCACCAGCCGCTCGCCCAGGCCGAGTCGGATCTCGTCGCCCAGCAGAAGCAGCGGCCGACGAAGGCCCAGCCGGTCACCGACGCGGCGACCGCCTCCCAGCAGGAGGTCGCGGACGCCTTCACCGAGCTCGGGGCGCTGAAGTCCCGGCTGGACGTGAAGTCGTTCTGGACGGCCGCCCTCGACGCCGACCTGAGGAAGGCACTGTGACCGCCCCCACCGTGACCGGGCCCACCGTGACCGGGTCCACCGCGACCGCCCGGATCGCCGAACTGGCCGCCGGGTACGACCTCTCGGGCGCCTTCCCCGAGGATTCGCTCCGCCTCGCGCACGAGGCGGGACTGCTCACCCCGACCATCGGCGAGCGCTACGGCGGCCGGGGCGCCGGGGTCGAGGAGTCGGCGCGGATCCTGCACCGGCTCGGCCGGCTCGATCCGTCCGTCGCGCTGATCACGGCGATGACCCTGGCCACCCACGCCCGTCAGGCTGCGCGGCCGCACTGGCCCGAGGAGCTGTACGCGCGCGTGGTGAAGGAGTCCTTCGCCCGGCCCGTGCTGATCAACCACGCGCGTGTGGAGCCCGATCTGGGCTCCCCCGCGCGGGGCGGGCTGCCCGCGACCCGGGCCCGGCGCACCGCCGGCGGATGGGCGATCAGCGGCACCAAGCGGTTCGTGACGGGGGCGGACGGCCTCGACTGGTTCCTGGTGTGGGCCACCACCGACGAGCCGGAGCCCCGTGTGGGCACCTTCCTGGTGCCCGGCGGCTCCCCCGGCGTCGCGGTCACCGACCGCTGGGACCAGCTGGGCCTGCGCGCGAGCGGCAGCCACGACGTGACCTTCTCCTCCGTGGAGGTGCCGTACGAGCACGTCATCGCGATCGGGCCGTACGGTCCCGCCGCGGAGCAGGACAACCGGGCGGGAGCCTCGCTGCATCTGCCGCTGGCCGCGCTGTACCTGGGCGTGGCACGGGCGGCCCAGGAGTTCTTCCACACGTTCGCCCACGCGCGCGTGCCGGCCAATCTCGGTCACCCGGTGGCGCGTACGGAGCGGTTCCGGCGGACGGCCGGGGAGATCGAGGTGCTGCTGTCCGGCGCGGAACAGCTGGTGTTCACGGGGGCCGCGCGGATCGACGCCGGGGACGCCTCGTACCCGCCGGAGCAGGCGCTCGGGGCGCGGGTGCTGGCCGACCGGCACGGGGTGCGGGCCGTGGAGCTGGCCGTACGGCTGCTCGGGAACCCGGGGCTGGCGCGGGGCAATCCCCTGGAGCGGCACTGGCGCGACATCCAGTGCGCGCCGGTGCACGCGCCCCAGGAGGATGTGTCCCTGCTGGCGATCGGAACGAAGGCGCTGGCGCTGTGACCCTCGCGCTCCCCACCGCGTCGGCCCGCCTCCTGGGGCTCCTCGCCCGCGATCTGCCGCCCGACCGGCTCGCCACGGACCCGCGCGCGCTGGCCGCCCGGGCCACCGACCGTTCGGGGCTGCGCCCGGACGGGCTGCCGTTCGCGGTGGTGCACGCCCGGCGCACGGAGGATGTGACGGTCGCTCTCCGGCACGCGCACGCCCTGCGGGTGCCGGTGGTGCCCCGGGGCGCGGGCACCGGTCTGTCGGGCGGGGCGTCCGCGGGCGAGGGCACGCTGGTCCTGGACCTGTCCGGGATGGACCGGATCCTGGAGCTGTCGGCGGAGGACCAGCTCGCCGTCGTCGAGCCCGGTGTGGTCACCGCCGACCTGGACCGGGCGGCCGCCGGGCACGGTCTGCGGTACGCGCCGGACCCGGCCAGTGCCGCGTGGTCGACGATCGGCGGGAACATCGCCACCAACGCGGGCGGGCTGCGGTGCGCGAAGTACGGGGTGACCCGGGACAGCGTCCTCGGGCTGGAGGCGGTCCTCGCCGACGGCACGGTGGTGCGCACGGGCCGCCGTACCGTCAAGGGCGTCACCGGCTACGACCTGACGGCGCTGCTCACCGGCTCCGAGGGCACCCTCGCCGTGATCACCTCGGCGACGCTGCGGTTGCGGCCGACCCCGGTGGCGACGGCCACGGTGGCCGCGTACTTCGCCACGTTCGAGGCGGCCGCACAGGCCTCGTACGCGATCGGCCGGGCGGGGGTCGTGCCGGCGCTGGCCGAGCTGGTCGACGGCCCGGTGCTGGCGGCCGTGGACCCCGCCCTGCGGGCCCGGGGCGCGGCGCTGCTGATCGTGCAGTGCGACGGGGCCGGGGCGGCCGTGGAGGCGGCGGCGGTCGCGGAGCTGCTCGCGCCGACGGCGACGAGCGTCGAGACGACGGAGGATCCGGCCGAGGCGGAGGCGCTGCTCGCGGCCAGGCGCCTCGCGCTGCCCGCGCTGGAGCGGCTGGGCCGGCCCCTGATCGAGGACATCGCGGTGCCCCGCTCCCGGCTGGGCCGGGCGGTGGCGGAGATCAGGGCGATCTCCGCCCGCCACGGCGTGCCCGTGTTCACGATCGCCCATGCCGCGGACGGCAACCTCCACCCGATCATCGTGGTCGATCCGTCGCTCGACCGGCTCCCGGACGCCGCCTGGGAGGCGGCCGGGGAGATCTTCGCGCTGGCGCTGCGCCTCGGCGGCACCCTCACCGGGGAGCACGGGGTGGGCGTGCTGAAGCGGCAGTGGGTCGCCGAGGAGCTGGGGCCGCAGGCCCACGCGCTCCAGCGGCGGCTGAAGGAGGCGTTCGATCCGCGCGGGATCCTCAATCCCGGCAAGGGTCTGTGAGGCGGATCAGCGGGCGAGCAGGGTGCGTACCCCCTCGGAGGTGAGCATCAGCGGGTGGTCGCCGGCGGCGTCGATGGCGAGCGACAGTTCCCCGGCGGGCCACTGCGCGGCGAGCGCGCCGAGGGGCACCAGCCGGTAGCGGTCGATGCCGGGCAGCAGTCCGGCCATCTCGGGTTCGGACGTGAACACCGGCACGACGGGTGCTCCGCCGGGGTTCTCCAGCACCGGCAGCGCCACCGTGGCGGGGTCGGTGACGTCCTCGTCGGTGGCGTCCTCGGGCACCGGCACGAGGACGTCGCAGTGCGCGAGCGTGTTCAGTGCCACCGTGTCCTCGGTGTCCCGGGCCAGCGCGTCCAGCGCCCACCGGGCGGGGTCGGCGTTGCGGTCGTGGGCGGGCGTCTCCATGACAGTTCCCCTCGTCGCGGCGATCGTGCGGCCCGCTCCGGAGGGCTTCCCTCCAAAAACGGCTCCGGCCTCGCGTACCCGGTCGTGCGGGGATCATTCCCCGCACGACCGGACTGCCGGAGCTCGACGCCGACCCGCTAGGGGTTGTTCCGGCGGGCCGACTCGTTCTCCTGGGCCATGCGCCGCAGGGCCATCAGGGCGGGTTCCAGCAGGACGGTCAGCAGCAGGGCGCGTTCGGCCGCCTCCAACGGGTCGGCGAGGCCCTCGAGTTGGTCGAGGTCGAGGACGGCGGTGCGCTCGGCGAGCTGCGCGTACGGGAGCAGGGTGTGCCGGTCCACGGGGACGCCGAGGGAGCGCAGCGAGGTCAGGGTCTCGGCGAGGGTGGCCCGGGCGGGCGCCGACTCGTGCACGTCCCAGCCCAACTCCTCGACGAGTTCCTGGACTTCGGCCGCCTCCGGGGCTTCCTCGGTGGGGTCCTCGCCGACCCGGAGGGTGCCCAGGGTCAGGCCGAGGAGGCGATGGGTGTCGCCGGTGTGCTCCCCGAGGGCGTCCAGCACCTCGCGGGTGGTGCCGACGGACAGGCCGCGTACGCCGGTCAGCGCGCGGATCAGGCGGAGCCGGCGCAGATGCTGGTCGTCGTACTCGGCCTGGGTGGCGGCCGTCTGGCGGCCGGGCGGCAGCAGGCCTTCGCGGAGGTAGTACTTGATCGTCGTCACGGAGACGCCACTGCGGCGGCTCAGCTCGGAGATGCGCATGCGGTTCGGCTCCGGTTCTGGGGGTTCCGTTTCCCGTTCGGCCCTGCTCTTGAAAACTGGATACCTCTACTGTCTAACATAGATAGCAGAGGTATCCAATACTCCTTCGCGCCGCCGGAGAGAAGGCCACAGCCATGCCCACCCTGCGCTGGACCGCAGTCAGCACCCCCGCACCCGACGCCGAGGCGTTCGTGATGGCGTCCCGGCTGGAGGTGCGCTCCCTCAAGGACGTGCCGCGCTTCTTCCGGCAGTCCCTGACCGCCTGGAAGCAGGTCTGCGGCGCACCAGGCGCCTACGGCGCCTCCCTGATCGCCCAGCCGCTGAAGCGCACCTTCTGGACCCTGTCGGCATGGGAGGACAAGGACGCGCTGTACAGGTACGCGCGCACCGAGCCGCACAAGTCGATCATGAGCGGGCTGCGGCCCGCGATGAAGGACTCCGTCTTCACCTTCTGGCAGGTCCCGGCGGCCGATCTGCCCATCGACTGGACGGACGCCCGGCGACGGCTCGCCGAGCAGGAACACGACCGAGCCTGACCTCCCCGACCCGGCCCGCCCCGGCCCGCGCCGGACCGGCCACAGGGGTCGACATCGGGCGCGCTCCGCATACGGCCGACCCGCCCGGATGCTCGAACGAGCAGCGGGTTAGCATATGAGCGCCACCTAGCTCGAAAGATAGGCCCGTGACGCTCAACGACGATTCGTTCACCAACTGGAAGAACCGCGAGGAGATCGCGGAGTCGATGATCCCGATGATCGGGAAGCTGCACCGTGAGCGGGACGTGACGATCCTGCTGCACAGCCGCTCCCTGGTGAACAGGTCGGTGGTCAGCATCCTCAAGACCCACCGGTTCGCCCGGCAGATCGCGGGCGAGGAGCTCTCGGTCACCGAGACGCTGCCGTTCCTCGAGGCCCTCACCACGCTCGACCTCGGCCCGTCCCAGATCGACATCGGCATGCTCGCCGCGACCTACCGGGCCGACGACCGCGGACTGTCCGTCGTGGAGTTCACCGCCGAGGCCGTGGCCGGCGCCACCGGGGCCAACAAGATCGACCGGCGTTCGCCGCGCGACGTCGTGCTGTACGGCTTCGGACGCATCGGCCGTCTGGTCGCCCGCCTGCTGATCGAGAAGTCGGGCTCCGGCAACGGACTGCGGCTGCGCGCCATCGTGGTGCGCGGCGGCGGCGAGCAGGATCTCGTCAAGCGCGCGTCCCTGCTGCGCCGCGACTCCGTGCACGGCCAGTTCCAGGGCACGATCACGGTCGACGAGGCCAACAACAGGATCATCGCCAACGGCAACGAGATCACGGTCATCTACGCCGACGACCCGAGCCAGGTCGACTACACGGCGTACGGCATCAGCGACGCGATCCTGATCGATAACACGGGCAAGTGGCGTGACCGCGAAGGCCTCTCCAAGCACCTGCGGCCCGGCATCGACAAGGTCGTCCTGACCGCCCCCGGCAAGGGCGACGTGCCGAACATCGTGCACGGCGTCAACCACGACACGATCAAGCCCGACGAGCAGATCCTGTCCTGCGCCTCCTGCACCACCAACGCGATCGTCCCGCCGCTGAAGGCGATGGCCGACGAGTACGGCGTGCTGCGCGGCCATGTGGAGACCGTCCACTCGTTCACCAACGACCAGAACCTGCTGGACAACTACCACAAGGCCGACCGCCGCGGCCGCTCGGCGCCGCTGAACATGGTCATCACCGAGACCGGCGCCGCCTCCGCGGTCGCCAAGGCGCTGCCCGACCTCAAGGCCCCGATCACCGGCAGCTCGATCCGGGTCCCGGTGCCGGACGTCTCGATCGCCATCCTCAGCCTGCGGCTCGGCCGGGAGACCGACCGCGACGAGGTCCTCGAGTACCTCCGCGAGGTCTCGCTGACCTCGCCGCTGAAGCGCCAGATCGACTTCACGACGGCGCCGGACGCGGTCTCCATGGACTTCATCGGCTCGCGGCACGCCTCGATCATCGACGCCGGCGCCACCAAGGTCGACGGGGACAACGCGATCCTCTACCTCTGGTACGACAACGAGTTCGGCTACTCCTGCCAGGTCGTCCGCGTCGTCCAGCACGTCTCCGGCGTCGAGTACCCGACGTACCCGGCGACCAGCCACTGGGACCACTGACCCCGCTGACGGCAGGACCGCCGACCGGGTCATGAAGCGGGGCGCCCCGGGCCGGGGGCGCCCCGCCGCTCATGTCAGGCCGACGTCTCCGGGCGGCCGGCCTCGGCCCAGTGGGTGTGGAACGCGCCCGGCCGGTCGGTGCGCTGGTAGGTGTGGGCGCCGAAGTAGTCGCGCTGGCCCTGGAGCAGCGCGGCCGGCAGCCGGTCGGCGCGCAGCGTGTCGTAGTGGGCGAGCGCGGCGGAGAACGCGGGGACGGGGATGCCGCGGCGGGCGGCCGAGGCGACCGTCTCGCGCCAGGGCACCTGCGCGTCGGTGATCTCCATGGCGAACTCCATCTCGCCGAGCAGGCTCACCAGGTCCGGGTCAGCGGCGTACGCGGCGCGGATACGGTCGAGGAACGAGGCGCGGATGATGCAGCCGCCGCGCCAGATCCGGGCGACCGCGCCCAGGTCGATCTTCCAGCCGAACTCGCCGGCCGCGTCCTGGATCATCTTCCAGCCCTGGTCGTAGGCGATGACCTTCGACGCGTACAGGGCGTGCTCGACCTGCGAGGTGAAGCGGGTGGCCTCGGTGCGGCTGAGCGGGGGCGTGGTGCCGCCGGGGAGCCCGGCGTAGGCGGCGCGCAGTTCGCGCTGGCCGGAGGCGGCGCGGGCGAAGGTGGCCTGGGCGATGGCGGTGACCGGGGAGCCCAGGTCCAGGGCGGTCTGCACGGTCCAGCGGCCGGTGCCCTTCTGACCGGCGGCGTCGACGACGATGTCGACGAAGGCCGCGCCCGTGGCGGCGTCGGTGTGGGCGAGGACCTCGGCGGTGATCTCGATGAGGTAGGAGCCGAGCCGGCCCTCGTTCCAGGTGCGGAAGATGTCGGCGATCTCGGCGGGGGTGTAGCCGGCGACCTGGCGCAGCAGGTCGTACGCCTCAGCGATGAGCTGCATGTCGGCGTACTCGATGCCGTTGTGCACCATCTTGACGAAGTGTCCGGCGCCGTCGGTGCCGATGTGGGTGGCGCAGGGCTCGCCGTCGACCTTCGCGCTGATGGACTCGAACATCGGGCCGAGGACGTCGTACGACTCGGACGAGCCGCCGACCATGACGGCCGGCCCGTTCAGCGCGCCCTCCTCACCGCCGGAGACGCCGGCGCCGACGAAGTGGATGCCGTGTGCGCGCAGGGCCTCCTCGCGGCGGCGGGTGTCGGCGTAGTGCGCGTTGCCGCCGTCGATGATCATGTCGCCGGGCTCCATGAGCGGGGCGAACTCGTCGATGACCGCGTCGGTGACCTCGCCCGCCTGCACCATGATCATCAGTCGTCGCGGACGCTGGAGCGCGGCGACGAAGTCCGCAGCCGACTCGGCGGGGACGAACGTGCCCTCGTGGCCGTACTCCTCGACGAGCGCGCGGGTGCGACCGGCGGTGCGGTTGTGGACGGCGACGGCGTAGCCGTGGCGGGCGAAGTTGCGCGCGAGGTTGCGGCCCATCACGCCGAGGCCGGTGACACCGATGGCGGCGGTTGCGTTCACGAGGTACGTCCCTACGATCGTTGGCGTGGTCGGAGGGGCGGGCGGCCCCCCGGTACCCCCAGGTACGGACGGTCGGCCGGTTCTTCTCGACTCCCCCGCCGATTCCTTGCGCCGATCAGTGCGAACGCGCCGCTCGGACCGTGTGAACGCCCCGCTCGGACGTGCGCACGCGCTGCTCGGACCCTGGCTGGCGGCAGCGCTACCGGCGGGCGCACGACCGGCGGCGCACCACCCGCGCCGCGCTACCTGCGCCGCCAGGGCAGCACCGCCGGGTCGGCCTCGGTGCTCTCGGCCCGGTGCAGGGCGTCGCTGATCGCCTCGCCGATCTCCGCGAACTGGCGCACCTGCTCGGGGGTGAGGACGTCGAACACCACCCGGCGCACCGCCTCCACATGGCCGGGGGCGATCTCCTCCAGCAGGGCCTTGCCCGCGTCGGTGAGGTAGGCGAGCTGCCCGCGGCCGTCGGCGGGGTCCTCCCGCCGGTCCACGAAACCGACCTCGCGCAGCCGGTTCACCGCGTGGGTGAGCCGACTGCGGGTGATCTTCAGCCGCTGGGCGAGCTCGGACATCCCGAGGGTGCCGTCGGGTTCCAGCGAGAGGTAGGCCAGCAGGCTGTAGTCGGCATGCGTCATCCCGGCGTCGCGCCGCAACTGCCGGTTGAGGTGGTCGGCGAGCAGGGTGGAGAAGTCGACGTAGGCCAGCCAGGCTCGTCGTTCCTCGGCATTGAGCCAGCGGGGCGTCGTGGACATGCGCACACATTACGGGGTGCCTCGCAGTGACACCGGAGAGTTACCGGTCACGGCGAGCGCCGATCGGCGGAGGCGGCCGCTCCCCCTCCGCCGACCGGCGGGACGGCGGTCCGTCAGGTGGTCGTGCAGGCACCGCCGTTGAGCGTGAACGCGGTCGGCGCGGTGTTGGTCGCGCCCTTGCTGCCGATGAAGCCGACGGTGACCGAGCCGCCGGCGGGGACGGTGGCGGTGTAGGAGGCGGGGGCGACGCTCACCGCGCCGCCGCTCTGGGTGGCGGTCCCGCCCCACATGTTGGTGACGGTCTGGCCGTCGGCGAACGTGAAGGCGAGTCTCCAGCCGCTGATGGCCGTCGTGCCGGTGTTGCGGAGGGTGATGTCGCCCTGGAAGCCGCCCGGCCACTCCCCGACGACCCGGTAGCCGACGGCACAGGCCACGGCGGGTGCGCTGCCGGTGGTGACGTTCACCGTGGCCGAGCGGGCCGAGCGGTTCCCGGCGGCGTCGCGTGCATATACGGCGAACGTGTACGCGGTGTTCGCGGTGAGGCCGGTCACGGTGGCGGTGTTGGTGGTGGAGGCGGCGGCGTTGGTCTCGGCGGCGCCGCTGATCCGGACGACGTCGTAGCCGGCGACGCCCACGTTGTCGGTGGCGGCGGTCCAGGTGAGGGTGGCCGAAGTCGCCGTCACCGCCGAGACGTTCGGGGTGCCGGGGGCGGTGGGGGCCTGGGTGTCGCCAGGGGCGCCGCCGCCGAAGACGGTGGCCTCCCGGGCGGTCTGGGCGATGCCGTCGACGCCGTTGAAGATGCGCTGCCCCCATGAACTGAGCTGCGCGGGATCGAAGTTGAGCGTCAGGTCGAGGATCGGGTCGGTGTTTCCGCTCCAGGACCAGGCCAGATAGCCGAGGTCGAGCTGCTGGGCGGCGGCCATCATGGTGTTCTCGTCGGGATCGCCCCACTGGTCGGCGGGGCCGCCGAACTCGCCGATGAGGAGGGGCAGTTCGGCGTCGACGAAGGCGTTCAGATAGTCGGTGATCTCCGCCGCCGTGTCGAAGACGCTGTACATGTGGATCGAGAAGATCAGGTTGCCGGTGGTGTCGGCGTTGTAGACGGACCGGGCGTTGGCCCGCATGACGCCCTGCCAGTCCTGGCCCCAGTTGGGTGCGTCCACCATGATCGTGTGCTGGAATCCGGCGGCCCGCAGCTTCTGGATCGCGGCGATGGTCGGTGCGGTCCAGCCCGCGGGATCGGTGTTGCCCCAGGGCTCGTTGCCGATGTTGACGATGATGTAGTTCTCCTGGCCGGCCAGGACGTCCTTCAGACCGATCCAGTAGTCGGCCGCCTGGTCGAGCGTGCCGGCGGCCGCGTCCTCGCCGTAGCCGGTGGTGTCGTGCACCTCCAGCACGCAGATGAGCCGGTTGGCCTTGCACTGGGCGATGACGCCCGCCACGTCGGAGGCGCTGTTCGCGCTCCAGCGGTGGCCGTCGGCGAGCACGACCCGCACGGCGTTGGCGCCCATCGCCTTGATGTCGGCGAGCGACTGCTGGGTCCTGCCCGGATACCAGGTGTGGGCGTGGTTGACGCCCCGCATGACGAAGTCGTTCCCGTTGCCCTCGACCAGACGGCCGTCGCTGATGTGCAGGCCGGTGGCGAGGACGCCGGGCGACCGGGGCTCCGCCTGGGCGACGGCAGGACAGAGGGCTCCGACGAGGACCAGGCCGAGGAGGGCGGCCAGCCTGATCGGTAATGTACGCAGATTGATCGATATCGCACGCAATCCGATCGATAACGTGCGCGGAAAGTGCGTTCGTGACGTGCTTCTTGTCGTTCTCACTGCGACTCCAGAAGTGAGGCCAAGAAACTCGGCAGGGGGCATGAGAGGTGCGGGAGCATGTGGGAGCGCTCCCATGAACCCACTGCGGCAAGTACACGTCAAGACATCGCGCACGGACCCGTCAGGGGCCCGTCACGGAGCGAGGTCGGCGGCCCAGAACGCGCCGTCCGGGTAGCGGTATTCGGCGAGGGACTCGGGATGCATGGCGGCGGAGAAGCCGGGGGCGAGCGGGGCCGTGTAGTGGCCGTCGCGCAGCACGACCGGGTCGGCGAAGTGCTCGTGGAGGTGGTCGACGTACTCGATGACCCGGTCCTCGGTGGTGCCGGACAGGGCCAGGTAGTCGAACATCGCGAGGTGCTGGACGAGTTCGCACAGCCCCACCCCGCCCGCGTGCGGGCACACCGGCACCCCGAACTTCGCGGCGAGCAGCAGGATGGCGAGGTTCTCGTTGACGCCGCCGACCCGGGCCGCGTCGATCTGAAGCACGTCGAGGGCGCCGGCCTGGAGCAACTGCTTGAAGACGATGCGGTTCTGCACGTGTTCGCCGGTGGCGACCTTCACCGGCGCGACCGCCGCCCGGACGGCGGCATGACCGAGGACGTCGTCGGGGCTGGTGGGCTCCTCGATCCAGTACGGGTCGAACTCGGCGAGGGCACGGGTCCAGCGGATCGCCTCGTCGATGTTCCACCGCTGGTTGGCGTCGACGGCGATGCGCACCCCGTCCCCGACGGCGGCGCGGGCCGTGCGCAGCCGCCTGAGGTCGTCGTCGAGGTCGGCGCCCACCTTGAGCTTGATCTGGGTGAAGCCGTCGGAGACGGCCTGCTTGGCGAGCCGGGTCAGCTTCTCGTCGGAGTAGCCGAGCCAGCCCGGCGAGGTGGTGTAGCCGGGGTAGCCGCGCTCGCGCAGGTCCGCCTCGCGCTCGGCCAGTCCGGCCCGGCCGGCCCGCAGCAGGGCGAGGGCCTCCTCGGGGGTGAGGGCGTCGGCGATGTAGCGGAAGTCGACCTGGGAGACCAGCCATTCGGGGTCGGCGTGGGCGAGCAGTCGCCACAGCGGCTGCCCGGCGCGTTTCGCGGCCAGGTCCCACGCCGCGTTCACCACCGCGCCGACGGCCATGTGCATCACGCCCTTCTCGGGGCCGAGCCAGCGCAGTTGGCTGTCGCCGATCAGATCGCGGTTGAGGGAGCCCGGGTCGGCGCACAGTTCGTCCACGGACCTGCCCAGCAGGTGGGGCCGCAGGGCCGCGATCGCGGCGACCTGGACGTCGTTGCCGCGTCCGATGGTGAAGCTGAAGCCGTGTCCTTCGAGCCCGTCGCCGGAGTCGGTCCGCAGCACGACGTAGGCGGCGGAGTAGTCGGGATCCGGGTTCATCGCGTCGGAGCCGTCCAGCTCCCGCGAGGTCGGGAAACGGATGTCGTGGGTGTCCACCGCGACGATCCGGGCGGGGGTTGCGGTCAAGGGGGCGCCCTTCCTGTTTGACGGTCCTCATGCATCGAGGCATTCATCGGAGGAATCGCAGAACCGCGACTTTAGGGGTAGCGGGCCTGCATGACAACACCCTGAAAAGTCCTGTCGATTCGTCGAACACGACCCCTTGTCAGCGCCGGTGACACCGTCGTAACGTCCTCGACGTTCGAGATACATCGGAGGAATCTCCACTCCCAGCTCAGGCTAAGGAGAGAACCCGGCCATGAAGCTCGCTCGCACCCGCTCCACCGCCGCAACCGCCGTCGTCGTCGCGGCCCTCACCCTCCTCACCGCGTGCAACCGCGACAGCGCGGGTTCGGACAGCGCGGGCGGCGACAGTCCCGCCATCGGGATCGACCTGCCGCGTTCCGACTCCGACTTCTGGAACTCCTATGCCGAGTACGTCCAGAAGGACATCAAGTCCGAGGGCATCAACGCGCTGCCGCTGAGCAACTCCCAGAACGACGTCACCAAGCTGGTCGCCAATGTGCAGGTGTTCCAGAACACGGGCGCCAAGGCCGTGGTCATGGCCCCGCAGGACACCGGCGCCATCGCCTCCACGCTCGACGCGCTCGCCTCGAAGAAGATCCCCGTGGTCAGTGTCGACACCCGCCCCGACAAGGGTGACGTCTACATGGTCGTGCGCGCCGACAACCGGGCGTACGGCACCAAGGCCTGCGAGTTCCTCGGCAAGCAGCTCGGCGGCAAGGGCAAGGTCGCCGAGCTTCAGGGCGCGCTGGACTCCATCAACGGGCGCGACCGCTCCGAGGCGTTCGCCGAGTGCATGAAGCAGAAGTTCCCCGCCATCGAGGTGTTCGAGCTCCCCACCGACTGGAAGGGCGACGTGGCCTCCGCCAAGCTGCAGAGCCTGCTCGCCCAGCACCCCGACCTCAACGGCATCTACATGCAGGCCGGCGGTGTCTTCCTGCAGCCGACGCTGGCCCTGCTGGAGCAGAAGGGCCTGCTCAAGCCGGCCGGCCAGAAGGGGCACATCTCGATCATCTCCAACGACGGCATCCCGCAGGAGTTCGACGCGATCCGCAAGGGCCAGATCGACGCGACCGTCTCCCAGCCCGCCGACCTGTACGCCAAGTACGCGCTGTACTACGCCAAGGCGGCGGCCGACGGCAAGACCTTCAAGGCGGGCAAGACCGACCACGACTCCACGATCATCGCGATCCCCAACGGCCTGGAGGACCAGCTGCCGGCGCCTCTGGTGACCAAGGAGAACGTCGAGGACAAGAGCCTGTGGGGCAACACCGTCGGCCAGTGACCGACCGGACCGGCATCAGCGCCCGCACCCCTGGAAGGACGGTATCCACCATGACGGACACTCCTGCCGCGCCCCCGGTGGCCGCGACCCCGGTGGCCGAGGCCATCGGGGTCAGCAAGAGGTTCGGCGCCACCGTCGCGCTGCGCGACGCCCGTATCGCCGTCGCCCCCGGCGAGTCGCATGCGCTGGTGGGCCGCAACGGGGCCGGCAAGTCGACGCTCGTGTCCCTGCTGACCGGGCTGCGCCGGCCCGACACCGGGGCCCTGCGCTTCTCCGGCCGACCCGCGCCGCCCGTCGGCGACATCGACGCCTGGCGTTCCCGGGTGGCCTGCGTCTACCAGCGGTCCACGATCATCCAGGACCTGACCGTCGCGGAGAACCTCTTCCTGAACCGGCAGAGTGCCGGCCCGCTGCAGCCCATCCGCTGGCGGCAGTTGAGGCAGCGGGCCGAGGAACTCCTCGGCGAGTACGGCGTGGACGTCGACGCGAGCGCGCGGGCCAGGGAACTCACCGTGGAGCAGCGGCAGTTCGTGGAGATCGCCCGCGCCCTGTCGTTCGGCGCCCGCTTCATCATCCTCGACGAGCCGACCGCGAAGCTCGACGCCCGTGGCATCGGCAGACTCTTCGACAAGCTCCGCGACCTCCAACGCCAGGGCGTCGCCTTCCTGTTCATCTCGCACCACCTCCAGGAGGTCTACGACCTCTGCACGACGGTCACCGTCTACCGCGACGCGACCCATATCCTCACCGCGCCGGTCGCCGAGGTCGGTCACCAGGCCCTGGTGGAGGCGATGACCGGGGAGACGACCCCTGCCCCGGTGGCCTCTGCCGCTGTGGCCGCCGAAGGAGGCACCACGACGGCGGCGACGGACCCGGACAGGAACCCGGCCCCGGCCCCGGGTCCCGAGCTGCTGTCGATCGAGGGCCTCACGCTCCCCGGCGCCTGTCGCGAGCTGTCCCTGTCGGTGCGCTCGGGCGAGGTGGTCGGGCTGGCCGGCGCCGCGGCGAGCGGCAATGTGCGGGTCGGGGAGGCCGTCGCCGGTCTGCATCGCGCCGAGGAGGGCCGGATCTCCGTCGGCGGGCGCGGCGTACGCACCGGCAGCGTCCCGTCGGCGCTGGCCGCGGGCGTCGGTCTGGTCCCCGAGGACCGGCATCTCCAGGGCCTGGTCCCGGGCCGCAGCGTGGCGGAGAACGCGACGCTCACCGTCACCGACCAGCTGGGCCCGTTCGGCACGGTGCTGCCGTCCCGGACCAGGGTCTTCGCCCAGCGCATGATCCGGGAGCTGGACATCAAGACCCCGGGGGCAGCCACCGCGGTGTCCGCGCTCTCCGGCGGCAACCAGCAGAAGGTCGTGGTGGCCCGCGCGCTGGCCACCGCCCCCCGGGTCCTGGTCGCCGTCCGTCCCACCAACGGGGTGGACGTCAAGTCCAAGGAGTTCCTGCTGCGGCGTATCCGCGAGGTCGCGGACGGCGGGAAGGCCGCGCTGATCGTCTCCGACGAGCTGGACGACCTGAAGGTGTGCGACCGGGTCGTCGTGATGTTCCACGGGCGCGTGGTGGCCGAGTTCGCGCCCGGCTGGCGGGACGAGCAGGTGGTCGCCGCCATGGAGGGCGTCGCCGTACCGGACGCCGCCGTACCGGACGCCGCCGCGCCGGACGTCGTCCTGCAGGAGGTCGTCATGCAGGACGTAGCCGACAGGGCCGAAGCACCCGACACCGACGAGCACGGAAGGTAGTCATGTCCGCCACCACTGATGTCACCGACCCCGCAGCGAGCGTGGCGCAGAAGACCGCCGGGGACGCCCGTCGCGGGCTCGACCTCGGCCGGTTCCGTGAACTGTCCCTGATCCCGGCCATCCTGGTCCTCGGGGTGATCGGGTTCATCGTCTCCCCGGCCTTCCTGACCTCCGACAACCTCATCGGTGTGGCGCAGCAGTCGACGGAGCTGAGCCTGCTGGTGCTCGCCACCGCGCTGATCCTGATCTGCGGGCGGATGGACCTGTCCCTGGAGTCCACGATCGGGGTGGCTCCGGTCATCGCCGTATGGCTCGTCCTGCCCACCAGCGGCGCCCGGTTCACCGGGCTCGGGCTCCTTCCCGAGTGGACGGCGATTCCGCTCTGTCTGCTGGTGGGCGCGGTGATCGGGGCCGTCAACGGGTTCCTGATCCTGAAGCTGCGGCTCAACGGGTTCATCGTCACCCTCGGCATGCTCACGATGTTGCGGGGTCTCCAGGTCGCTCTCTCCGAGGGCCAGTCCATCGTCGAACTGCCCTCGTCCTTCACCTACTTGGGCAAGGCGTCCTGGTGGGGCGCGCCCGCGGCGATCTGGATCTGTGTCGTGCTCTTCGCCCTCGGCAGCGCCGCTCTGGCCTGGCTGCGGCACGGGCGGGCGCTGTACGCGATCGGCGGCAACGCGGAGGCGGCGCGGACCGCGGGCATCCGGGTCGACCGGATCGTGTGGGCGGTGCTGATCCTGGGGAGCGTGCTGGCCGCGTTCGCCGGCATCCTCTACAGCGGTCACTACGGTTCCATCTCCGCGACCCAGGGCAGCGGCTGGATCTTCCAGGTCTTCGCGGCGACGGTCATCGGCGGGGTCAGCCTCAACGGCGGCAAGGGGTCCGTGTTCGGTGCGCTGACCGGTGTGCTGACGCTCCAGCTGGTCGTCAACGTGATGACGCTGGCGGGTGTGCCGCCGCTGTGGAACCAGTTCCTCAACGGCGCGATCATCATCGTCGCGCTGATCATCTCCCGCTTCGCCTCCGGCGAGAAGCAGGAATAGCCGAACCAGGAGCAGTCGGACCAGAAGCAGTCGGACCAGGGGTAGCCGCACCAGGAGTAGCCGTACAGGGAGGCGTGCTCGTGGCAGTGACCGACGAGGCGATGGACAAGATCAAGGCGATGATCGTGGCGGGCGACCTCGCGCCGGGTTCCCGGCTGCCCAAGGAGGAGCTGCTCGCCGGACAGCTGGGCCTGTCCCGCAGTTCGCTGCGCGAGGCGGTGCGGGCGCTGACCGCGATGCGGATCCTGGTCGCCCGGCAAGGGGACGGCACCTATGTGTCGAGCCTGGAGCCCCATCTCCTCTTCGAGGCGTTCTCCTTCGCCTCGGACGTCTCCCAGGGGCAGACGGCGCTGCAACTGCTGGAGGTCCGCCGGCTGCTCGAACCGCAGGCGACCGGTCTGGCCGCCGCGCTGCTCGGTCCGGACGATCTCGACGAGCTGGGCGCGGTGCTGCGGCGGTCCCGGTCCGCGGCGACGGTCGAGGAGTTCGTGGGGCACGACATCGCGTTCCATCTGCGGATCGTCGAGGCCGTCGGCAATCCGGTGCTGTCGATGCTGCTGCGGGTGCTGTCCACGCGCACCCAGCGGGTCCGTATCGTCCGGGGCACCCGGACCGAGCGGGCCGTGGAGCACGCACACCGGGAGCACGACGAGATCCTCCGCGCGCTGCGGGCGCGCGACGCCCAGTTGGCGGTGTCGACCGCGACGGTGCACATCGCGGCCGTGGAGCAGTGGCTGGCGGCCGGCCTCGTCGAGGATCCGTTGCTGCCCTGGCAGGAGAACTCACCTGCAACTGTCGACAGAAATGACCATTCAGAGCATCACACCCCTTGACTAGCCCATAGTGTCGACACTAGGAAGGAGGGGCGAGCCGTGCCGCGGTCTCGTACGACCGCCATGAACTCCTCCTGAAGGGGGTCCACATGACCGGCAGGCTCTCTGGGAAAGTCGCTCTCGTCACCGGTGCGGGCGCCGGGATCGGCCAGGGCTGTGCGCTGCTCTTCGCCGAGCAGGGCGCGACCGTCATCGGCTGCGACCTCGACACCGCCGCCGCCGAACGCACCCGCAAGGCGGCCGCCGACCGGGGGCTGGCCGTCGAGGTGCTCGCGCCGCTCGACATGACCGTCCCCGCCGACGCCCGTCGCTTCGCGGACGAGGCGATGGCGCGGCACGGCCGCGTCGACGTCCTGGTGACGGCGGGGGCCATCGCCCCGCACATGGCCACGGCCGCCGGGATGGACTTCGCCGCGCAGTGGTCGCCGACCCTGCACGGCGAGGTGGACGTGGTCTTCCTGCCCGTGCAGGCCGTGTGGCCGCACATGGAGGCCTCCGGTGGCGGCTCGATCGTCAACTTCGCCTCGGTGAACGCCTTCCGGGGCAGCGGGAACTTCGGGATGGTCGCGCACTGCGCGGGCAAGGCGGCCGTTCTCGGGCTGACCCGTCAACTGGCCGTCGAGGGAGGCCCGTCGGGCATCCGCGCCAACACCATCTCGCCCGGCATGGTCCGCACGCCCGCGACCGAGTCCGCCGGCGCCCACGACGGCGCCGCACGCGAGGCGCTGCTGGCCCGGATCCCGCTGGGCCGGGTCGGGACGCCGGAGGACATCGCCTGGTGCGCGGTGTATCTGGCGTCGCAGGAGTCGGCATGGGTGACGGGCGGCAACTTCCCCGTCGACGGCGGAGTGCTGGCCAAGTGAGCCGCCCCCAGAGGGCGCGGGAGCGCTGCCCGCAGGTGCTACGAGGCCGCCCGCTGCCTGCGGACGGGCTTGCGGCCGCGTGCCGCGTCGTCCTGTTCCAACTGCTCCTCCACGGCTCGCTGCGCGCGCACCGTCGCTCCCGCGATCAGTGCCGAGGCCAGTTCCTCGTCCCGCTCCTCGCAGGCCTGCAGCAGCCGTTCCTGATCGTCGATGCTGTGGGCGAGGCGCCCGGCCCGGGTCAGGCTCAGGTGTCGCAGCATCAGCGTGCGCAGGGCCAGCGAGTCCAGGATCTGCTTCAGGGTGGCGTTGCCGACGATCTCGGTCATCCGCTCCTGGAGCAGCACGTGGTTCCAGAAGTACGCGTCCACGTCACCGGCGTCGGCCAGCTCCCGCATCCGCTCGACGCGGGTGCGCAGCTCGGCGAGCTCCTCGTCGTCGGCCCGCTCCACCAGCAGGGCCGCGAGCATCGACAGCAGGCGCTTGCGCACCTGGTAGATGTCCCGGATGTCCTGCGGGGACGGCGCGGCGACCCGGGGCCGGCGGCGCGCCTTCATCTCGACCAGCCCCTCCTGCTCGAGGAGCATCAGCGCCTCGCGGACGGGCGTACGGCTGGTGTCGAACCGGCGTGACAGATCGACGCTGTTGAGGTCCTGACCCGGTTCCAGCCGGCCCTCGATGATGCCCGCGCCGACCCACTCGGCGATCTGCGCGACCAGCGGCTCACGCCGGTCCCGCAGCCGCAGGAGGCGCTCCAGCACGAGATGCGTGTCCTGATCGGTCATGCGGCACTTCTCCCTGCCTGTCCGAGCTCACAGCCAATACAACGGTGTCGACACTATCTCACCCCAGGACGGGTCACAGCGGGGATCCCCCGCGATCTCCGACGTCCTGTCGACAGAGAGCATCAGTCACCGGAGCGGACCGCCGAAGAACCCGCCGAATCTCACCGGAATCTCACCGAGGAAACGAGGAATCATGAAGCGAGCCCGCACGAACCCGTCCACTCAGTCCACTACTTCCGCCCCGCCCACCCCGTCCGCCTCGTCCACCCCGTCCGCTCTCACCAGACGCTCCGTGGTGGGAGGCGCGCTGGCCGCGATCGCGGCGACCGGTGTCGCCCAGGGTACGGCTGAGGCCGGGGACGCGTCCGCCGGGCAGCCGTCGCGGCCTTCGCAGCCTTGGGAGCCGGTGCCCGAGCAGGCGCCGGTGACCGAGTATCAGGTGCCGGTGTCCGGGGGCGGCAGCCTGTGGTGCTGGGACACCGGCGGCGCCGGGGAGGCCGTGGTCCTGCTGCATCCCGGCTCGGGGAGCGGCGAGAGCTGGCCGTACCAGCAGCCGGTGCTGGCCGCGGCGGGGCTCCGGGTCGTGGGCTACTCACGGCGGGGCGCGTACCACTCGGTGGCGGGCGCCAGGGCGGAGGCCGACACCGCCTCCGGCGACCTCGACACGCTGGCCGACCGGTTGGGCCTGGAGACCTTCCACCTCTGCGGTTCGGCGGCGGGCGGACCCGTGGCGATCGACTACGCCCTGTCGTACGGGGACCGGCTGCGCAGTCTCACCGTGTCGGGCAGCATCATGGCCGTCCAGGACGCGGAGTACGCGGAGCTGACCGCGGCGCTCCAGCCCGACCCGTTCGGCGACCTGCCCGTCGACTTCAAGGAGCTCGGCCCGTCGTACCGGGGCGGCGACCGGGACGGGGTGGCGGCCTGGCTGGAGATCCACGACCGGGCCAGGACCGCCGACGCCTTCCCGCAGTCCCTCGCGAACACGATCACCTGGGCGGCCATGGAGACCCTCACCCTGCCCGTCCAGCTCATCACCGGCGACGCCGACCTCTACAGTCCGCCGTCCGTCATGCGCCTCAACTCCGGGCATCTGCGGGACGTGGAGACGCATGTCGTCCGCGAGGCGGGTCACAACCCGCACTGGGAGCAGCCGGCCGCGTGGAACCGGCTGCTCGTGGACTTCGTGAGGCGGCAGCGCGGCAGCCGTTCCTAGCAACCGGTCCTAGCAGCCGTCCCTGACAGCCGCTCCTAGACGTCGAGTGCGACCAGGAAGCGGGACACCATGTTGTACGCGGCCACGGTCGCCGTCAGTTCGACGAGTTCGGCGTCGGTGAAGTGGGCGCGGAGGGCGTCGAACACCTCGTCGGGGACGTGAACGTCGCGGGTCATCGCGTCGGTGTAGGCGATGACCCGCTGTCGGCGGTCGTCGAACTCCGGTTTCTCACGGCGCAGTTCGGCCAGATCGGAGTCGTCGAGCCCTGCTCTGCGCGCCTCGGGCTCGTGCGCCGTCCACTCGTACGGGGCGCGGTTGAGCACGGCGATCCGCAGGATCACCAACTCGCGTATGTCTGCCGGGAGTTCCAGCCGTGCCCGGATGGCGCCGAGCAGGGTGTTCCAGCCGTCGGCGAGCTGTGGGCTGTGCAGCAGCATGCGGTCGAGCGGGCGCAGTGCGCCGCCTCGGCGTTCGCGGACGCGGTGGGCGATCTCGCCGGCGCCTTCGGTCTCGGGGAGTCTTGCCACTCTCGGGGTCCTCTCGTGGGGAGTCAGCGGGGGCGGGGGCAGCGGGCCAACAGCCGCATGGCGTCGAGGCGTTCGACCGTGGCCGCTCGCGCGCAGTCCCCGAACTCGGGGTTCCCGAACTCCATCGTCTCGGTGCCGGTGAACGCCGACCACGCCGGCAGCGCGCCGCCGTTCGGGTCGCCCGTCTCCACGAAGCGGGCCCAGGCGTCCGCCATGGTGCGGGCCAGCTCGCGGTCCGACTCGGTCCAGGGCCAGGGTCGGCAGTCCAGGTTGTCGAGGACGTACGGGAGTTCGGCGGTGTGGTGGACGCCGTATCCCGGCAGTCCGTCGCGCGGCGGCGCCAGGTCCAGGCCGTCCGGCAGCGGGGGCGTCCGGGCGAAGCGGTACATGCGGGTCGGCGCCGTCCGGGCATGGGCGACGGCCCAGCGCCACACCGGGTAGCCGAAACGGCTCTCGCCGGTGAACAGCCGTGCCGTGCGCCGGGCTTCCGCCAGGTCCCGTACGGGATACAGCGCGTCGGCGCCGGGTTCCACCGGGAGGCCGCGCAGGACGTCCGGGGTCGCGTAGACCGAGCCCTCGTCGACGTTGGAGCCGACCAGCAGCGGTACGGCGTGCTGACGGCCGGCGGCGAAGACGTCGTCGCTGGGCTCGGTCAGGACCCGGCCGTCCACGACGGGCCCGAAGTGGCCGCGGAGCACAAGTTCCGTGCCGTCGAGCCGCCGCAGTGCGTCGATGTCCGGGTCGCCGAGGCCGGCCGCCCAGCGCAGCCCCTGTTTCTGGGCGGCGAGCTGGTCGGCAAGGGGCCCCTCGGCGCGTCCGATGCCGGAGGCGCTCTGTCCGAGGGCCGCCCGGAAGAGGGGCCGGGCTGCCCGTGAGGCCATGAGGTGGCAGATGTGGGCGGCTCCGGCGGAGTTGCCGGCGAGGGTCACCCGGTCGGGGTCGCCGCCGAAGGCCGCGATGCTCTCCCGCACCCAGGCCAGGGCGGCGACGACGTCCAGCAGCCCGTAGTTCCCGGACGCGCCGAGGTCGTCCTCGGCGGCCAGTTCGGGGTGGGCGAGGAAGCCGAGCGCTCCCAGCCGGTGGTTCAGGGTCACGACGACGAGCCCCCGACGGGCCATCGCGCGCCCGTCGTGGATCTCCTGGCCGCCGTGACCGTAGCGGTTGCCGCCGCCGTGGATCCAGACCATGACCGGCAGTCCGGCGGCGGGTGCGGGGTCGGGTGTCCACACGTTGAGGTAGAGGCAGTCCTCGCTCGTCACCAGCGCGCGGTGGTCGGCGAAGTTGGTGTGGAACATGATCGAGTCGCGGGGCGGCTGCGGCTGCAGCGGAGCGGGCCCGAAGTCGTGGGCCCGCCGCTCGCCGGACCAGCGGGCGGCGGGCCGGGGCGGCCGCCAGCGCAGCGGGCCGACGGGGGGCTCGGCGAACGGGATGCCCCGGAACACCGCCACGCCCCGGTCCCACTCCCCCAGGAGCCGCCCGGCGGGCGTACGGGCCCGGATCACCCGCGGGCCCTGTGCTGCTCGCGGGCCTTGTGCTGCTCGCGGGCCTTGTGCAGCTTGCCGTCCTTCATGATCGCCGCCAGCCGGTCGCGGTCCTGGAGGATGCCGATCTCCTCCAGCGGGTCGCCGTCGACGAGGACCAGGTCGGCGAGGAACCCCGGGCGGATCAGCCCGAGTTCGTGCTCCATGCCCATGATCTGCCCGCCGTGGCGGGTCGCCGCGCGCAGCGCCTGGGCGGGGGTGAAGCCGAACCAGTCGACGAACAGTTCGAGGTCGCGGAGGTTGCGGCCGACCGGGTTCCACGCGAAGCCGTAGTCGCCGCCCGGGACGACGCGTATGCCGCGCCGGACCAGTTCGGGCACGACCGCGCGCACGGCCTCGGCGGTGGCCTCGACCTCCATCCCCGGCTCGGGTTCGCTGCCGGCCTCGTGCAGGTTGGCGTGGATGATGCCCGGGGTGGGGGCGACGAAGACGCGGTCGCGGGCCGCTTCGAGGAGGTCGAGTGCCTCCTCGTCGGCGAAGGTGCAGTGGTAGACGGCGCGGATGCCGTACCGCACGGCCATCTTGATCGACTCGGCGGCGTGTGCGTGCGCGGTGAGCCAGACGCCGTGCTTCTCCGCCGCCTTGGCCGCGGCGGCGACCTCCTCCGCGGTGAACTGCACGATCCGGGACGTCCCCTGTACGACCGCGCTCTCCCCGGACAGCGACAACTTCACGATGTCGACGCCCAGTTGGGCCATGTCGGTGACGAACCGGGCCACCGAGTACGGGTCGGAGGCGCGCCCGTCGACGCCCGGGAAGTCGTAGACGCCGGGTTCGACCATGCCCGCGCTGCCCTCCCAGGACGCGGCCTTCAACCGCGGTCCGGGCATCCAGCCCTCGGCGAAGGCCTTGCGGGCGGCGATCTCCGTGCGCGGGAGCCGGTTGCCGCCGGAGTAGGCGCTGGTGATGCCGTGGTCGAGCAGTACGCGTCCGGCGTGCGCCACGAGCAGCGCCTTCTCCTCCTCGGGCTCGTCGCGGCGCGCCGAGCGATGCTCGACGGTGGAGCCGAAGCCGAGGTGGGCGTGGGCGTCGACGAGTCCGGGGAGCAGGGTGCCGCCGCCTCCGTCGATCACCCGGGCGTCGGTCCGCAGGTCGCGCGCGATGCGGTCGGCCACCGCCGTGATGCGGTTGCCCTCGACGAGCACATCGGCCGGGAAGGGGTCCTTTCCGGTGCCGTCGAAGACCTGGACGTCGGTGAAGAGCGTGCGGGTCATGGCGTCGCCCTCCGGAAGCGGTGCCGCATCTCGCCGACTCCCCCGATACGACTGACGAGTTCGTCGTCGGGGGTGAGGAAGCGCTGCGGCGACCGGCGGTTGCCGACGCCCGCCGGGGTCCCGGTGAAGACGAGATCGCCGGGCAGCAGGGTGCAGAACTCGCTGAGATACGCAATCAGTTCGGGAATCGGGAAGATCATGCCGGCCGTGCGGTCGTGCTGGACCCGCTCGCCGTTGAGTTCACAGGTCAGTTCCAGGTCGTCGCGGTCGCCGGTCCGGTCGATCTCGTCGAGGCTCACCAGCGCCGGTCCCACCGGACCGAATCCGGGATGCGACTTGGCGAGGGAGAACTGGGCCGGGCGGCCGGCGAGTTGGGCGATCCGCTCGGACAGGTCCTGGCCGACGGTGAGCGCCACGACCGGCTCCCAGCCCTTCTCCACCGGCACCCGGCGGGCCTCGCGGCCGATGACGGCGACCAGTTCGAGTTCCCAGTCGACATGGCCGTCCGGCAGCTCCACGGTGGTGTGCGGGCCGGTGAGGCAGGTCGGGAACTTGGTGAACACCAGGGGCGCTTCGGGCTCCTGGTACCCCGCCTCGGCGGTGTGGGGGCGGTAGTTGAGGGCGACGGCGAAGATCTGGCGCGGTGCGGGGACGGGCGCTTCCAGCTCGGCCTCTTCGTAGGGACGCCCCCCTGTGGCGCCCCTGGACCAGTCGAGCAGGCCGTCCCAGTGGAGGAAGAGGTCCCCGGCGTACTCGGCGGGGAGGTCGAGGGCGCCGTCCTCGGTCAACAGGACGGGCCTTCCGGCCAGTTGTGCGATCCTCATCGACTCACACCCAGAGCCCGGCGGGCGGCTCTTCGCCGCCGTACGCGTCGGACCAGGAGACGACCCGGTTGCGCAGGACGCCCAGACCCTCGATCTCGGCCTCGACGACGTCGCCGGGCCTGAGGTAGTTGGCGAAGGGGTCCTCGGTGCTCGCGGCGACGCCGGCGACGGTGCCGGTGGTGATGAGGTCGCCGGCGCTGTAGACCTGCGGCGAGTGGTAGGCGACCAGTTGCGGGATGGACACCGACATCCGGGCGGTGTTGGACTTCTGGCGGACGTCGCCGTTGACCCGTAGCTCCATGTCGAGGTCGTGCGGGTCGTCGATCTCGTCGGCGGTGACGATGTACGGGCCGATCGGGCAGAAGGTCTCGATGGCCTTGGAGAAGGAGAAGACCCCGGACTCCATCTCCTTGCGCTGGATGTCGCGGGCGGTGATGTCGTTGAAGACGAGATAGCCGGCGATGTGCTCGGCGGCCTGCTCGGCGGAGAAGAAGCGGCCCGGCTTGCCTATGACGACGGCGAGTTCGAGTTCGTAGTCGAGTTCCCGGGTGAGGTTCGCCGGGTACACGATCGGCTCGTCGGGGCCGATGATCGCGTCGACGTTCTGGAAGAACACGATGCCTTTGTTCACCGGGTGGGACCAGTCCACGCGCACCAGGTCCTCGTGGTGCTCGCGGAAGTTGCCGGCCGTGTGGAAGAACTTCTTGGGCGTGATCGGCGCCCGCAGCCGGACGTCGGCCGACGCGAACGTCCGCCCGGTCTCGCCGACCTGGCCCTCGCGTTCGAAGAACACGCGGGTGGAGGGCACGTCCAGCCCCACGACGGTGTCGCCGTCGAGCCGCCCCACCAGTCCGGTCTCCGGACCCGCGTCGAACGTCACCAGTTTCATCGGAACCTCCCTAACTGTCGACACTCACCTTGCCAATTGCCCTATCGACCGTCAAGAGGTGCGCCAAGTGTGGACACAAAACACAGGAGTGGCTTACGGTCCGAGCATGCGGACAACATGGGACTTCGCCGGTACCCGTGCCCTCGTCGCCGGAGCCGGCGGGATCGGCGCAGCGGTGACCCGGGCCCTCGCCGGGGCGGGCGCGGCGGTCGTCGTGCTCGACATGGACAAGGACCGGCTCGACGACATCGCCCAGGACGGCGCGCACGGCATCGCGGCCGACCTCACCTCGGCCGAGGCCTGCCGGACCGCGGTCGGCGAGGCGGTCGAACTCCTCGGCGGGCTGGACGTGTTCGTGCACGCGGTCGGCGTCAACGACCGCAGACCCGTGCTGGAGACGCCGGACGAGGTGTGGGAGCGGCTGGTCGCGGTCAACCTCTCCAGCGCCTTCTGGCTGGGCCGGGCCGCGGGGGCCGTGCTGGTGCCGAACGGCTATGGGCGCGTCGTGTACCTGTCCTCCGTCTCCGGTCTGCTCGCCCACAAGGAGCATGCGCCGTACGCGGCGACCAAGGGCGGCGTGAACCAGCTGATGCGGGTGATGGCGCGCGAGTGGGCGGCTTCCGGCGTCACCGTCAACGCGGTCGCCCCCGGCTACACCGAGACCGACCTCACCCGCGGCTACCTGGCCGAGCCCGGTGTGCGCGCATCCCTGGAGTCGCTGGTGCCCGCCGGACGCCTCGGCCGGCCCGAGGACCTGACCGGGCCCGTCCTCTTCCTCGCCTCCGCCGAGTCCGCGTTCGTCACCGGTCAGGTGCTGTACGCCGACGGCGGGCGGACCCTCGTATGAACACCCCTGCACGTCACGCGACTTCATGAACGGAGAACGTATGAACCCCGTCCCCGAGCGATTCGCCGGCCGGACCGTCCTCGTCACCGGCGCGGGCACCGGATTCGGCGCCGAGATCGCCGTACGCGCCGCGCGGGAGGGCGCCGATGTCGCCGTTCACTACCGAAGCTCGCACGCGGGCGCGCAGGCGACGGCGGAACGGGTGACGGCGCTCGGCCGCAAGGCCTTCGTCGTCCGGGCCGACATCGCCGAGCACGATCAGATCAAGCGCCTCGCCGACGAGGTGTGGGGGCACTTCGGCCGACTCGACGTGGCGGTGAACAACGTCGGCGACGTGGCCCGCGAGCAGATGTCGTGGCGCGACCTCACCGAGAGTTCCGTCGACCACGTCCTCGCCGTCGACATCAAGGGCACCCTGCTGTGCACGCACGAGTTCGGGGCGCGGATGCTGGAGCAGGACGGCGGGGGCTCCATCGTCAACATCGGCTCCACCGTCGTCGTACGGGGCAGTGCGCGGGCCCCGCAGTACGCGGCCGCCAAGTACGGGATCATCGGCCTGACCAAGTCGTACGCGCACGCTTTCGCGCCGGCGGTGCGGGTGAACGTGTTCGCGCCGGGGTTCATCGAGACCGAGGCCACGCTGGGCCGTGCGGACTGGCAGGGCGGGCGCGGGGACGCACTGCGGGCGGCGACGCCCATGGGACGCATTCCCGGACCGGAGGAGCTCGCGGGAGCGGCCCTGTTCCTGGCCACGGAGGACGCCCACCACATCACGGGCGGGTTCCTGGTCGCGGACGGCGGCTACAACATGCTGGGCGCGTAGCGCCCACCACGAACGCCGGCCCCCGGGGAGACGGTTCGCATCCCGGGGGCCGGTTCTTTCCGTGGCCGCTTCGGCTACGCGACGGTCAGGGTGAGGGCTCCGGTGTAGGTGGTGCCCGCCTGGATCGCTGTGGCCGTGCCGTTGACCGTCAGGGTCACGGTCTTGCCGGAGGGGGCGGTCACCGCGGCGGTCGACGCCAGGGTGAGGGCGCTCAGGTAGGACGTGCCGGTGACCGTCCAGGTGGAGCCGGCGCCCAGCGTCACCAGGACGCCGTTGTTGACGACCGCGCTCGGGGTGTTGGTCACCTCGCTGATCTCCCGGTACTGGGCCGAGGTGATCGTGGACACGCTGTGCTTGGCGGTGCTCGCCGAGATGACGCCCTCGACGGTCGAGCGGGTGAACGTGAGGTTCAGGTTCTGGCCCTGGAGGCTCGCGTTGCCGCCGCCCCACACGGAGTTGTAGAAGTCCCCCGTCAGTTCGATGTCCGTGAAGGAGCCCTTCGCGTCGGTGGACTGGCCGCTGGTGGTGACCCAGCTCGACGACTTGGTCGGGGACCCGGTCGGCTCGGTGTACGTGCCGGTCGTCTCCGTCTTCCATGCCTTGCCCGACACCGAGACGCTGCTCGGCCGGTCGGTGTCCATGAGCTGGAAGACGACCCCGTTGCCGGGGTTGATCGCGGCGCCCTGGGAGCCGTCCACGGTGACCGAGCCGGCGACCGCCTTGCACATGAACGTGGTCTCGCCCGTGTTGACCTCGGTGCCGCCGTCGATGGCCACGGAGCCGGCCGCGTACCACAACACCATGAAGCGACCGGCGTTCACGACGGTCGGCTTCTCCGTCAGCGCGCTCAACTCGGCGCTGGTGAGACCGAGTTCGAGCGAGGTGTTGAGGGCGGCGACGGCCGCTGCCGTGCTGTTGCCGTAGTGCGCCGACGCGCCCCAGTGGATGAGGGCGTAGTCGCCGACGTCGAAGGTGCAGCCGAGGAAGTGCTCGGTCACGTTGCCGATGGCGTAGGAGCCGTAGCCCTGACCGCCGGTGTTGGCGATGGTGCTGTTGATGGCCGTGAGGGTGCAGTAGCTGCCGCCGTCGACGGAGAGCGCGCCCCATTTCTCCGAGGAGATCGAGGAGTTGATGAACGACGCCTTCGTGCTCGCGCCGAGCAGATTGGTGGTGCGGACGTTGCCGGACAGGCCCAGCATCCACGGCACGGTGATCATGTAGCGGGTGTCGCCGGTACCCGCCGTGGGGTATTCGTCGGGGACGACTCCGTCGGCGCAGTGCAGGGTGGAGTTCTTGACGATCACATTGGCGCTCGCGTCGGCGATGACCGCGGTGCGGACCACGCCGACATTGCTGATGGTGGCTCCGTCGAGGACGAGCCTGGTGCCCGCGCCGGTGCCGACGACCGAGGCTCCGTAGCCGATGAAGTCGCAGCGGCCGTTGCCGTCGAAGGCGATCTTCGGGTCGGTGAGGGTGTAGCTGCCGCCGCCGGTGACGTAGACGCCGTTGAACGCCTCGCCATTGGACAGGAGCGTGATGTCCGAGGCGGCGGTGTCGGTGACGGTGCCGCCGCGCACGTCGGAGGGGACCGATTTGGCCTCGTCGACCCCGTCGGCGTCGACGTAGATCGCCTGCCGGAAGGGGAAGGTGAGGTCGTCGTAGGCGAGGTCGGTGGCCTCGGCGACCGTCAGGACGATCGTGCCGGTGTAGCTGCCGGCGGCGATCGCGGTGGCCGCGCCGCCGTAGCCGTCCGTGAGTGCGGCGAGCCGGGAGCCGGTCTCCACACCGTTGACGGTGAGGCTCAGGCTGTATCCGTCGGGGACGGTGATGACGCCGCCCTCTTCGATGGTGAGGCAGCTCGCGGTGGTCGTCGCGGTCAGCTCCAGGGTCTCCCCGGAGGCGACCTCGATGCACGCGGCGGCCCTCCTCGCGGCCTTCGTGGACGCGGCGTGCGCGCTCGCGGGGGCGACGAGCGTCGGGGCCATGGCGGCGGCCACCGCCACGAGCAGGGCACGGGGGCGGGCCCGGTAGGTGACGTCGGGTCCGGGCCTGCTGGTGCGAGTCACGGTGAACTCCCTTGTTCTCAGTGTTCTCAGTGGGTCTTCGGTGGGTTTTCGGGCATGGCCGACCGACGGACGCCGGTCAGCGAGAGGGAAGGAGGAGAGGGAAGGGAAGCAATGGGGGGGAAGGCGGACCGTCGGTCAGGCAGACAGGCGGTCAGCCGCCGGCCCGGTCGATCAGCTCGATGAGGTTCCCGTACGGGTCGGACACGAAGGCCATCCGGGCGTCCGGTCTGGGCGCCGGGCGCGGGCTCATCCGCACGCCCGCGCCCGCGGCGACGAGCCGGGCGAACTCGGTGTCGACCTCGTCGGCCGTGTCGACGGCCAGGCAGAGGTGGCCGTAGCCGAGCGTGCCCGCCGCCGCCACCGGGCCGTCGGCGACCAGGCCCGGTACGGCGTCCGGGCGGTGGAGCAACTCGATGCGGTGGCCGCCGGCATGACGGAGCATCACACCCCGCAGGTCGGTGCCGGGCACGGTGAACGCGTGCTCCTCGGTGAGGTGCAGCGCCTCGCAGTACCAGGCGACGGCGGCCCGGAGGTCGGGGACGCAGATGCCGACGTGGTCGAGCCTGGCGGTCACTGACGCGCCGCTTCCGGTCGGGTCGGTCGGGACGGTCGAGTCGGTCGGGTCGGCACCTTCTCTCCGCGGATGAGGGCCAGCACCCGGGTGCGCAGTTCGGCGAACCGGGGATCGGCCCGGGTCGTCAGCTGGTCGCGGTCGGGGCCGAGCCCGATGGTGAGGTTGTCCAGGACGGCCGTCGGCTTCCCGCCGAGGACGACGACGCGGTCCCCCAGGTAGACGGCCTCGTCGATGTCGTGCGTGACCACGACCACGGTGATGCCGAGCTGTCGGCGCAGTTGCAGGGTCAGGTCCTCCAGGTCGAACCGGGACTGGGCGTCGACCGACCCGAACGGCTCGTCCATCAGCAGGACCGGGGCGTCGTAGGCGAGGCCGCGCGCGATGGCCACGCGCTGCTGCATGCCTCCGGAGAGCTGCCAGGGGTACTTGTCGCCGACGTCCGGGAGGCCGACCGCCTCCAGGCACTCCAGCGCCCGCGCCTTGCGCACGGCCTTCCTCACGCCCCGGCCCTGGAGCGGGAAGGCGACGTTGTCCCACACGCGCAGCCACGGCAGCAGGGAGCCGCGGTAGTCCTGGGAGACGACGGCGATGTCGGCGTGTGGCTCGGTGAGCGCCTGGTCGCCGTAGCGCACCCGGCCCCCGGTCGGCCGGGACAGCCCGGCGAGGCAGCGCAGGAGGGTCGTCTTGCCCGCGCCGGACGGGCCGACGATGCACACCGACTCGCCGGGCTCCACGCGCAGGGTGAGGCCGTCGAGCACCCGGTGCTCCTGTGGGCCCTGCCCGAAGCTCATGCAGAGGTCCTCGACGTACAGGCTCGAACCGCGTGTCATACGACGACTCCGTTGCTCTTGATGCTCTCGGTGCTGTCGGGGTTGTCTGGGTTGTTGGCGTTGTCGGGGTTGTCGGTGGTCCCGGCGCGTTCCGGCCGCGGGGAGCGTGCCCGGGGTGCGCGCTGGTGGTACCAGCCCAGGACGCGGTGCTCGACCAGCAGGAGCAGCACGCTCAGGCCGTATCCGAGGACGCCGATCAGGATGGTGCCGGCCCAGGTCTCGGCGACGTGGAAGCTCGATCCGCTCTGCAGGATGAAGTTGCCGAGGCCGATGGGCGAGCCGTAGATCTCGCTGACGACCATGAGGACGACGGCGATGGAGAGCGCCACCCGGATGCCGGCGAGGATCTGCGGCAGGGCCCCGGGCAGGATCACCCGGCGCAGCCGTAGCGGCCAGGGGATGCGGTAGCCGCGGGCGGTCTCGTGCACGGCCGGGCCGATGGCCTGTACGCCGCTGATGGTGTTCAGCAGGATCGGCCACACCGAGCCCAGGAAGATCAGGAAGATCTTGGGTCCGGAGCCGATGCCCAGGGTGAGGATGATGACGGGCACGAACCCGACCGTGGGGGTCGCGCGGGCGAAGTCGAGGAGCGGGCCGGTGGCCAGTCGCAGGGTGCGGATCTCCCCGATGACGAGTCCGGCGCCGGCTCCCACGACGGTGGCGAGGGCCAGTCCGAGCAGGATGTTGCGCAGGCTGAACAGCAGGTCCTCGACGAGAGAGCCGTGCAGGAGTTCGTCCCACAGGGTGGTGAGGACCTCGGTGAGCGGCGGGAAGTAGAAGCTGGTGCTGCCCGCCGTCGCGACGAGCAGGACGGCGAACACCAGTGCAGGCAGCCAGAGTTGGCGCAGGATCGCCTTCCACGGCAGCCTAGACGGGGCGTGCGACGGGACGTGCGACGCAGTCTTCGACGGCATGGCGGCTATTCGCCTCCCTGGTGGGTGGGCGGTCGCCAGCGCAGCAGCCGGTGTTCGGCGAACTGTGCCAGCACGGTGATCGAGTAGCCGATGCAGCCGGCGACGAGGATGTAGGCGTACGCCCGTGCCGAGGCCCCGCCCTGCTGCGACTCCATGATCATGTGGCCGATGCCGGGGAGTGTGGTGAGCACTTCGACGCCGATGGCGACCAGGACGGAGGTGGCCGCCGCCAGCCGCAGTCCGGTCATGATCGAGGGCACCGCGCCGGGCAGGATCACCCGGCGGAAGCGCAGCAGGCGCGGGATGCGGTAGCCGTGCACCGTCTCGTGGATCGCCGGGGTCACGCTGCGGGCGCCGTACTGGGCCTGGAGCAGGACCGGGAAGACGCAGGCGAGGAAGACGACGGTCGCCTTCATCCCGGGGGTGGAGCCGAGGACCAGCAGGAACACCGGCAGCAGGGCGATCACCGGGAAGGAGCGCAGGATCTCCATGAGCAGCCGGGACGACTCCTCGGCCGCCTGGTACACCCCGGTGACCAGCCCGAGCGGGACGCCCACGGCGATCGCCACGGCCAGCCCGGTGACCGCGCCGCGCAGCGTCTCCCCGAGCGCCTGCCAGAAGTCGCCGCTGCCGAGGAGGTCGCCGAGTGCGGCGGCCACGGGCGCCGGCCCCGGGAGCGCGGTCGAACTGACCACGCCCACCGCGGCGATCAGCGCCCACAGCGCCAACACGGCGGCCAGTGCGCCGAGTTGAAGCAGTCGGACCTTGGCCATCGCTACTCCCCGGCCGAGGTCGGGGCCTGGTCCCAGTAGAGGGCCGCGTCCTTGGGCTCGTTGTCGAGCAGGTCGAACTCGTGCATCTTGGCGATGACCGTGCGCATGACGGTGGTGTCGAGGTTCTTGTCGTAGTAGTTGGTGTCGTGCGCGTCGATGAAGGCGGCGGGCACCTGGGTGTACTTCTTGTCGATCGCCTTCACGGCCGCGGGGTTCGCGTTGGCGTAGGTGATGGCCTTGGCGACCGCGTCGATGAACTTCTTCGCGGTGTCGCCGTTGGAGAGCAGGTACTTCTCGCTGGAGAACAGCAGGCCCTGCACCATGCCGGGCACGTCGTTCATGCCGTTGCCGATGGAGCGCAGTCCGCTGTCGAGGCCGGCGAAGTAGAAGGGGCCGAAGGAGAAGATCGCGTCGGTCTTGCCGGAGGTGGCGGCGTCGGTGAGCGAAGTCGTGGGCAGGGCGACGAACTTGACCTTGCCCGGGTCGCCGCCGGCCTTCTGCACCAGGTACTCGCAGATGAACTGGATGGTGCCGCCGAGCGCGGAGATGCCGACGGTCCTGCCCTCCAGGTCGGCGAAGGACTCGATCGCGCTGTCCTTCTTCACCAGCAGTCCGTCGGTGGGGTCGGTCCTGGTGGTCGCCGACTGCAGGCCCGTCACGATCCGGAGGGGCATGTCCTGGGCCGCGCCCTTGAGGAAGCCGGAGCTGTCCGTCATCGCGAACTGCGCCTCGCTGTTGAGGACGGACGGCGCGTTCTGCGAGGTGTCCTGGGCGCCCGCCTTGATGGTGACGTCGAGGCCCGCGTCCTCGAAGTAGCCCTGCTGCTCGGCTATGTAGAGGGGTTCGAAGATAGCGCCGTTGGAGCGCAGGACGGTGATCTCGGCCTTGCCGTCGGCCGAGGCGGCGGTGGTGGAGTCCCCGCCGCAGGCGGTGAGGGTGAGGGATCCGGTGAGTGCGAGGACGGACAGGACGACGAGGCCACGACGCCGCGGGCTTCTCGAGGTTTCCATGGAACGGCTCTCCTTCAGTGGGTCCGCGCGCGTCCCGCGGCGGCGTAGGCGGTCGTGGATTCCCGTGGCGTCATATAGGTGCGGAAGACGCCGTCGGGGTCGTATGCGGCCCGGATCTCCTCCAGACGTGCGGAGTTGGCCGGGCTGAGTCCGTGGTCGAAGCGGTCGGCGAGGTTGTTGTCGGAGAACTGCAGTCCCGTCGACAGGTGCTGGAGGTCGGCGAGGTGTCCGTGGGCCCAGCGTTCGTGCGCGAGGTCCTGGGCCGGGTCGGTCCAGCCCGCGTTGGGCGAGAGGTAGACCTTGCCCTGGCTGGACCAGCAGGCGTCGGCGCGCTGCGGGTGGCCGCTCCACAGCATCCACAGCACATGGCTGGTGGTGTCCGGGACGGAGTCGAACAGCGGCCGGGCGGCGGCGAGGAGCTTGTCGACCGGCTCGTCGGTCCAGATCCCGTCGAGCGCCCAGCGCATGCCGGGCGGGGTCATGCGGTCGGCGTAGTCGTACAGCTCGGCCATGGTGGTCTCCTGGGCGACCGTCCAGCGGATCGCCCGCTCACGGAAGGGCGCCTCCTCCAGCAGGGCGAGAGGGTTCTCGTCCGTCTCGCAGAAGGCGGTGGCGGTGACGGAGACCGTCTGCCGGTCGAGCCCCGGCGAGAAGCCGATCTTCGCCGAGAACTCGACGGTCGGCGAGAGCCGTTCGAGGGTGGCGTGCGACCAGGCCAGCACCTCGTCGCGCAGGTCGAGCGGATAGGTGTGCACGGTCCGCAGGATGCGGCGCGGCAGGTCGTGCAGGGCGAGATGGAAGCGGGTGACGACGCCGAAGAAGCCGGGGCCGCTGCCGCGGGCCGCCCACATCAGGTCGGGGTGCGTCTCGTCGGTGGCGTGCACCAGGGTGCCGTCGGCGAGGACGACGTCGATCGCCTGGATGCTCAGGCAGGCCGGGCCGAGCCGGCGGGAGTTCCAGCCGTAGCCGCCGCCCAGGACGAAACCGCCGATGCCGACGGTGGGCGCGTGTCCGGTGGGGAAGAACAGACCGTGTGGAGCCAGTCGATCGAGCAGGGCCGGGCCCTTGGCCGCGGGCTGTACGGCGGCCGTCCCCGTCAGGGGGTCGACCCGGATGTCCTGCAGTCGCGAGAGGTCGAGCAGCATGCCGCCGTCCCGCACTCCGTTGCCCACCCAGCTGTGACCGCCGGAGCGGATGCCGATGGCCAGGCCCTCGCGGAGGGCGAGCCGTACGGCGGCCACCACGTCCTGCTCGCTGTCGGCGAGCACGATGACGTCCGGATACCGGTCGGGCTTACGCTCGTTCCAGACGGCGTCGAGGCGAGCGCGCTCGTATCGCTCGTCGCCGCGCCGTAAGACATTGTGCCGGGACAGCCGAACCATGCCGTTCTCCTCACGCGGGGTTCGAGTCGGGACCCTACTGTCGACACTTTTCCCCTTCAAGGGATCTGACAGTGAATTACCTGTCATTTCCTGTCACTACTGCCGACACTAGTGCGCCGAAAGGCAGTTGACGGGAAGTCGTAGAGCTCGGCCGGGTTGTCCACCATCAGCCGATGGAGGTGTGCGGGGTCGGGTGCGATGCTCGCGACTAGATCCACGAGCAGGCCGTCGTCGGGGGCGGCCGAGGCGATGTTGACGTGCGGATAGTCCGTCCCCCAGACGACGCGCTCCGGGGCGTACTCCACCAGGGAGGCGGCCAGCGCGACCGCGTCGGCGTAGGGCGGGCCCTGCCGGGAGATCCGGTCGACGCCGCTGAGCTTCACCCACACCTCCCCGCCGTCGAGCAGCGCGCGCAGGCTGCGCAGGGCGGGGTCGTCACGCCCCGCGGCGAGGTCGACCCGTCCGATGTGGTCGATGACGGTTCTGCCGGGCAGGGCGCGCACCAGCGCCTCCAGGACGGCGATCTCCTCGCCCCGGACATGGAGTTGGACCGCCCAGCCGAGTCCGTCGACGAGTTCGAGGACGGAGTCGATCTCGGCGCGGCTGGGCGGAGTGCGCAGATGGGGAAGGAAGTTGAGCCGGAAGGCCCGCACCCCGGCCCGGTGCAGTTCCTCGACCTCGGACCGGGTGGTCGTCTCGCCGATCAGGGCGACTCCGCGCAGCCGGCCGTCGCCGGATCGCAGGGCGTCCAGCAGGACGGAGTGGTCGTGGCCGTGGCAGGACGACTGCACGATCACCGCACGGGTGATCCCCAAGTGGGCGTGCAGCGCACGGACTTGCTCCTTGGGAGCGTCCACGGGCGTGAACGTGCGGTCCGCGGCGTAGGGGAAGACGTCGGCCGGGCCGAGGATGTGGCAGTGGGCGTCGCAGCTGTCCGGCGGGAGCACCAGGGACGGGGTGCGGGGGGCGGGGTGCGGGGGCGGGCAGCCGGGCGAGACCGCCAACTGCGCTCCCTGGAGGGCCGGTTCAGTCACAGCGGGCCGTCATTCCACCGTCGACGACGATCTCCGTGCCGGTGACGAAGCGGGCCTCCTCGGAGGCGAGGAAGAGCGCGGCGTACGCCGTGTCGCGACCGTCGCCCATGAAGCCGAGCGGGATCCGGGCCTGCCGCTGGGCCAGCAGCTTCGCCACGTCGCCGCCCGCACGCTGGCCGGCGAGCCGGGCCTCGACCATCGGCGTGTGCAACTGCCCCGGGACGACGGTGTTGACCCGGATGCCGTCCGGCGCGTACTCGACGGCGGTGACCCGGGACAGCTGGATGACCGCGGCCTTGGCCGCCGCGTAGCCCACCTGGGCGGCGCCGGTCCAGCGCAGCCCGGACGCCGAGGCGGTGTTCACGATGGCGCCCCCGCCGGCCCGCCGCATGATCGGGACGATGTGCTTGCAGGCCACGAAGGCGCTGGTGAGGTTGGTGCGCAACTGGCTCTCCCAGTCCTCCAGACTGAGGTCCACCGCACCTCCCGGCCGGGAGCCGCCGACGTTGTTGACAAGGATGTCGACGCGTCCCGCGAGCCCCTCGCACTCGGCGAAGTAGTCCCGCACGGCGGTGGGTTCGGTGACGTCCAGCACCGCCGTGTGGGCGCTGCCGCCCTCGTCGCGGATCTGGCGCGCGGTGACGTCGAGGGCCGCTTCGTCCCGGTCGGCCAGGAACACGGTGGCGCCCTCGCGGGCGAAGACGACGGCGGTGGCGCGGCCGTTGCCCCAGCCGGGGCCGACGCTTCCGGCTCCGCCGATGACGGCGATGCGGCCCGCCAGTCGGCCGAGCCGCTTGTCGGGCACGTCTTGGGTCACGGGGATCTCCCTCGGGTCGGTGGGGCGAGACTGTCGACAGTTTTAGCCATGTGTCGACAGAAAGTAAATATCCAGGCCATCAACGGCCGACAACCCATACCTATTGCCTATAGTGTCGACAGAGTCGAGAGACAGTGACTGAGGAGATCCGAGGAGATCCATGGCCAAGCCGCCCGTGTTCACCCCCGACGAGATCGCCCGGTTCCGCGCCGAGCTGGCCTCGCGCCGCGCGGCCGGCGCCTACGAGCCGGGTCGCTGGTCGGTCAGTCCCCTCAACCGCCGTCCGGAAGTGACCGGTTCACTCCCCCGCGCGGTACGGCTGCGGGACGCGACGCTGCGCTCGGTCGAGACACTGCCCGGCGTGGTGGCCCCGGCCGAGGCGAAGCGGGCGTTCCTGCGGCGGCTCGTGGCCTGCGGAGTGCCGGAGGTCGTCACGGCGGGGCTCGGCGGCCGGGACCCGGCCGCGCTCAAGGCCGAGGTCGAGCTGGTCAAGGGCGAGAACCCGGACTGCCGGGTGATCTGCCCGCTGATGCGCTCACGCGAGGACATCGACCGGGCGGCCGCGGCCGGTTACGACGCCGTGCAGGTCTGGGTGCAGGGCTTCGGCGAGACCTCGCTGATCTACCAGGCCCCGGTGTACGGCCGGGCGTGGCGCGGCGAGGAGTGGCGCACCCCGGACACCCCGCGCGACCGGGCCGGCGTGCTCGCCCGTGCGGCGGGCCTGGTCGAGTACGCCCGGACCCGCGGCCTCGACGTGATCGTGCCGCTGCTCATGGTCTCCTACGCCACCGACGAGACCCACGAGCAGTCGGTCGCCGTCCTCACCGCCGCCGGAGCGGGTGAACTCACCTTGTTCGACGGCCCGGGCGCGATGAGCCCGGAGGCGTTCGCGCATCTCGTCGGGCGCACGAAGGCCCTCGCACCGCAGGTGGAGGTCGGGCTGCACCCGCACAACACCTTCGGCCTGGCGGTCGGTTGCGCGGTGGCGGCCGTGCGGGCCGGCGCCACCGCCGTCGAACTGTCGGTCAACGGGTACTGCGGCGGCCCCGGCAACGCCGACCTGGCGGCGACCACGCTCGCCTTCGAGGCGCTGTACGGCGTGCACACCGGCATCAGGACCGAGGGCCTCACCGAACTGGCCCGCGTGGGCGCTGAACTGACGAACTATCACCCGGCCTGGAACCATCCGGTCACCGGCACCCACGCCTTCTGCTGGGGCGGCATGGATCTCATCACCCAGGAGACGGAGATCGACCCCCTCCTGCACAACTGCCTCGAACCGGCGGCGGTCGGCAACTTCCGCAAGGTGCCGTTCACTGCGGACAGCGGCCCGTACACCCTCGCCGACAAGCTGACGGCCCTCGGCGTCGATCCGACGCCCGCCCAGGTGGACGCCGTCCTGGACCGGGCCCGGGAACTGATGGCACGCGAGGGCCGACTGCTGACGGACCACGATCTGGCCGCGCTGGCGAGAACGGCGACGCCGGATGCGGCCTCCGCCGCGGCCGGGGCGGCCGAGGCGGCGGGGGAAGCGCGGTGAGCGCGGCGAGCACCCGGCTGCGGCTGCTCACCCCGGCCGAACTCGACACCGAACAGCGGGCGTTGTACGCCGACATCACCGGCGGACCGCGTGCCGCCGGCCCACAGCTCTTCGCCCTCACCGACGACGAAGGGCGTCTGCGGGGGCCGTTCAACGCGATGCTGCTCAGCCCCGGCGCGGGCCGGGCGCTCCAGGAACTGGGCGCCGCGATCCGCTACCGCACCGGCCTCGGTCCTCGGCTGCGCGAGATCGCGATCCTGGTGGTCGCCCAGGCCTGGGACAGCGCCTTCGAACGCCATGCGCACGAACGCGTCGGGGCCGCCGTCGGCCTGACGGACGACGAGTTGCTGGCCCTGCGCGAAGGCCGCGACCCGAGCCTGTCCGATCCCGTCGAGCGGGCCGCCTGGGCGTTCACACGGGCCCTGACCGACCGCGCCGGGGTGCTGGACGAGCCCGCGTACGAGACGGCCCGCGCCACGCTGGGCGAAAGCACGCTCTTCGAACTGTCCACGCTGGTGGGCTACTACAGCACCCTGGCGCTCCAACTGCGGCTCTTCGAGGTACCGGCCTGACGACGGGCGTCAGCTCGGGCGGTCGACGTCCACGCGCGGGGCGTCCGCGTCCGGGGCCGTGTCGGGGGCCGTCGGGATCACGGGGTCCACCGGGTCCACCAGGTCCGTGGGCGCCATGGGGGCCTCCCCGTTCAGGACCCGCTTCGCCCGGTCCAGATCCAGCGCGCCTTCCCAGCGGGAGACCGCGAAGGCGGCCACGCAGTTGCCGAGGAGGTTGGTGGCGACCCGCATCGAGTCCATGATGCGGTCCACGCCCAGCAGCAGGGCGACGGCCCCGGCGGGGATGACGCCGAGCGCGGAGGCGGTCGCCGACAGGGCGAGGAACGCCGAACCGGGCACGCCCGCCATGCCCTTGCTGGTGAGCATGAGCATCAGCACGACGGTCACCTGTTGGCCGAGGGTGAGGTCGACGCCCACGGCCTGCGCGATGAAGAGCGTCGCGATCGACAGGTAGATCGAGGCGCCGTCCAGGTTGAAGGAGTAGCCGGTGGGCACCACGAGACCCACGGCGTCGTCACGGCAGCCGGCGTGGCGCAGTTTCTGCATCATGCGGGGCATGACGGTCTCGCTGGAGGCGGTGCCGAGGGCGAGCAGCATCTCCTCGCGGGTATAGCGGACGAACTTCCACAGGCTCAGCCCGGTGAACGCCTTCAGCGCCGCCGCGAGCAGCAGCAGGAACAGCAGGGCGACGGCGTAGCAGACGCCGATGAGCTTGCCGTACGTCGACAGCACGCCCAGCCCGTACTGGCCGACCAGGTGCGCGGTGGCGCCGAAGACGGCGAGGGGCGCCAGCTTCATGACGAAGCCGACGATCGCGAAGACGACCTCCTGCACCTGCTCGACGGCCGGCAGGATCGCGGGGACCTTGGTGTGGCCCAGGTGCAGGAGAGCCGCGCCCACCAGACAGGCGAGGACCAGGACCTGCAGGAGCGCGTTCTCGGCGAACGCTCCGACCGCGCTCTCGGGAAGCGCGTGCAGCAGGAACTCGCCGGTCGACGGCAGGGAGCCACCGCCGGTCTTCGCGTCGACCGCGCCCGCGTCGAGCTTGGCCGGATCGACGTTCATCCCGGCGCCGGGCTGCACCAGGTTTCCCGCGACCAGACCGAGGAGCAGGGCGAACGTCGTCGCCACCTCGAACCAGATCAGGGCCTTGAGGCCGATGCGGCCGAACGCCCTGAGGTTGCCGGCCTTGGCTATGCCGGTGACCACCACACAGAACACCAGCGGCGCGATGACCGCCTTGATGAGCCTCACGAAGCCGTCGCCCAACGGCTGGACGGCTGTGCCCACATCGGGCCACAGCCGGCCTACGAGCAATCCGAGCACCAGGGCGCAGGCGACCTGGATGAACAGCGAGGTACGCAGCAGACGTGCGACGCGTCGCGGGCGGGACGGTACGGACAGCGACACAGGCATCCTCCGAGCCAGACTTTCGTCATACGGAAATTATCTTCCGCGACGTGCCCGTCACTATGGATCAAGTGACGACTCCGCAGAAGAGCCCGGACTCGCACCGGCGAAATCTTGGAGGTTCGTCCAAGTACGTCGCCGGGTCGGTGCGTCGCCCTGTCCGTGCTCAGCGGGTCGGTTCGTACGTCAGCTGTTTGACCTGGCGCAGGGTGAGGGTCGTCTCGACCGCCTGGACGCCCTGAAGGGCGCCGATCTTCTCGCTCAGGTAGCGGTAGAGCTCGCCGGTGTCGGCGGCGACGACCGACGCGACCAGGTTGGCCTGGCCCGTGATGGCCCCGGCGAACCCGACCTCGCGGTGTTCCGCGAGCGCCCGGCCGACCTCGGCGAGGGCGGAGGGCACCACGGTGAGCCACAGCATCGCGCCGACGGCGAGGCCGAGCGAGGCGGTGTCGTGCTGCACGTCGAAGTAGAGGGCTCCCGAGGCGCGCAGCCGTTCCACCCGCCGTTTGACCACCGACTCCGACTGGCCGGTCGCGCTCTGGAGCTCGCTGAACGTGGCCCGCCCGTCGCGCCGGAGCAGATCCACGAGCGCTTCGTCGTCCGCGTCGAGGTGCACCGATGCGTCGTCCGGCTCGCTCTTCGGCGGACGCAGCGCCGCCGTCTCGGCCGGATCGAGTGCCTGGATCTTGTCGAGCCAGCCGAGCGGGCCGCCGTAGAACTTGTGCAGCAGACAGTGGGCGCTGACCGAGACGAGGCCGGGGGTGCGCCGCAGTCGCTCCAGGAGGAGTTCGTCGCGATCATGTCGGCTGCGGGGCCGCATGGCGCACAGGACCTCGGTGCCGCCCGAGATCAACTCGACGTAGGAGGTGTCGGGGCGCCGGGCCAGGGCCTTCGCCAGTTGCTCCGCCGCGTCGGGCGTGCAGCGCAGCCGGACGATCCAGCTGGCGCGGCCGAGGCGGCTCTCGTCGAGCAGGCCGACCACCCGCAGGCCCGCCGTGGTGCGCAGCCGCCGGAAGCGTCGCGCGATGGTCTGGTCGGACACTCCGAGCACCTCGCCGATGCGGCTGAAGGGCGCCCGGCCGTCGAGTTGCAGGGCCTGCAGCAACTTCAGGTCCAGTGCGTCGACGGGCGGTGAGTCCACGGAGGTCTCCTGGTTCGGGGCGGGGCGAACTGTATGAGGTGATCGGGTGGGCGGCCGCGGTCGCACCGGGGCCCGGGATCATCGTGCGCGATCCCGGGCCCCGGTGCGACGCCGTGCCCGTCCCCACGGACGGCGTCGGTGCCGGGCCCGGCGTTCCGCTCGGCACGCCCGCGGCCCGGCACGTCCGATGTCACCCTCCGGTCTGGTTGCCCGCCAGGGAGGGGGTTTCGCCCACCCCCTGGGCTCCCGCGCCGCCGGAGCCCAGGGCGGCGGAGCCCTGGCCGCCGGAACCCTGGGCGGCCGGCTCGTGACGCGGTCCGACGGTCTTCGTCGGTGCCGCCTGCTGCGGGCGGCGCAGCAGAAGTGCTCCGACGGCGGCCGCGAGCAGGGTCAGCACCGCGGCGACGACCAGGCAGAGGTGCAGGCCGTCGAGGAAGGACTCGGACAGCGCGCCCAGGACGCGGGGCGTGTCCGCGCCGACGTCGACACCGGCCACGGCGCCGATGCCGCCGGCGTCGGCGACCGCCTTGACCTGCTGGACGGTCTGCCCGGTGAGCCCGGCGTCGGTCAGATGACCCGGCAGGGCGTCGACGGCCTTGGTGGACAGCAGGGCGCCGAGGATGGCCGGGCCGAGCGCGGCGCCGACCTGACGGAAGGCGTTGTTGCCGGCGGCCGCCATGCCGGCCTGGTGGAAGGGGACCGAGCTGACCGCGGTGGCGGTCATCGGGGTGATGACGAAGGCCATGCCGAGGCCGAGCAGAGCCAGCCGCCAGGCCAGCGACCCGAAGGAGGTGTCGGCGGCGATGTTCGTGAGAGTGAGCAGTCCGGCCGTGACGACCAGCAGGCCGCCGGGGATCAGGAGCCGCGGCGAGACGCGGTGGACGAGCTTGCCGACCGGGGCGCCCAGCACCAGCGGGACCATCGACACCATCAGCAGCCGCCAGGCCGCGTCCAGTGTGGACAGGTGCTGGACCATGCCGAAGTAGAGGCTGAGGGCGAAGAAGAACCCGATCAGCCCCAGGAAGCTGATCATGGCGATCAGGGTGGTGGCGGTGAAGGCCGGGCTGCGGAACAGGGAGAGGTCCAGCATCGGGCTCGCGCTGCGGCGCTCCACCATGACGAACGCCACGGCCGCGACGGCGGCGGTGAACAGCGCCACCATGACCTTGACGTCGGTGAAGGACTCGGCGCCGCCCTCGATGATGCCGTAGACGAGCGCGGTGATCGTCAGCGCGGCGGTGATCTGGCCGGGCCAGTCCAGGCGGCGCGAGCCCGGGGCCCGGGAGTCGGTCAGCAGCTTCGCCGCGGCAGCCATGGCGAGCAGCGAGACCGGCACGGGCAGGAGGTAGATCCAGCGCCAGTCGAAGTGGTCGAGGATGACGCCCGCGATGATCGGCCCCAGGGCCAGGGCGGCGGTGAGCGCGGTGGCCCACAGGCCGATGAACTTGCCGCGCTCGCGCGGGTCCGGCACCGCGTGGCTGATCAGCGCGAGGGTGGTGGGCAGCAGGGCGGCCGAGCCGAGACCGGCCAGGGCCTGACCGGCCCAGACGGTCTGGACGTTCTGCGCGCACAGCGCGACGAGCGCGCCGAGGCCGCTCAGCGCGAGGCCCGCCTGGAAGACCTTCTTGCGGCCGTGGACGTCACCGAAGACTCCGGCGGTGAGGATGAGGGCGGCCATCGGCAGGACGAACGCGTCGGAGACCCAGGAGAGTTGGGAGGTCGAGGCGCCGAGGGCCCGCTGGACGGCGGGCAGGCTCGCCGAGACGGTGGTCACCGGCAGATAGGCGACGAACACACCGACGCAGGCCATGACGAGCGTGGCGGCCCGCCGTTCCTGCGGCGCGTTCGCCGTGGTCGTGGCATTCACGGAAGACTCTTTCTCGGGGCGCCGCGGCGCTGAGCGCCGGGGGCTGAGGGCTGGGAGCCGGGATCGACTGACGGGGATCACCTTCGGCCCCCTCTGCCGTCCGACTCCAGCCACGCCCGCCGAAACCCGGAAAACCGACATCCGGGCGCGCCTTTCCGTCGGTCTTCGACTCCCGGACCGACTCAGGCCTTCGGTGCGGAGCGGCAGGCTGAGCGGCAGGCTCCTTGACAAGCTCGAAGCGGACGGAAGACCATGTTGCACATACAGAAGCGTGTTGCGTTATTCGAGACACCGAGTTCACTCGTAGTCCGCTCGTAGTCCACTCGTAGCTCTTCGAGGAAGCCGCAGATGACTGTTCTGAACACGCCCCTGCACGAGCTCGACCCGGAGATCGCCGCCGCGGTCGACGCCGAGCTGAACCGCCAGCAGTCCACCCTCGAGATGATCGC
>NZ_JBSFWB010000028.1:0-113800 GCF_053592635.1 Streptomyces sp. NPDC002623
ACTCTTCCCCACCCCCCCGCTCTCCCTATCGGCCCCCCCGCCTCCCGCCCACCGGCACAAGGGTGTCGGGGCCTCGCAAACATGTGTGTCCGAGGCCCAGACTCCGTTGTCCCATCAGGACACCTCGCCCCGCCCCGGCTTGGTCCGCGCGATCCACACTCCCGTCGGATCCAAGCCCACCAAGGCCCTGATGAGCTGGCGTCTCAAAAGAACGAGGCAACGCCGTGGAGGCCACGGTGCAGTGCGGCAAGCTCACTCCGGTTACCGGCCTGGCCGAGATCACGGAATTCTGCCGACGCCTCTCCTCGGACATGGTCGACAGCGAGCACCTCCGACGCGGGCCGGGTCGGCTCCCTCCCGTAAACGGCCCGGTGATCCCCCTTCCCGCGGGAAGGGGGATCACCGGGCCGTCACATCGCCCGCGAGCCCGCCGGACAACGCCCTGCGGTGGAGGCACTTCCTCAGGGTGGAGTCAGACACGATCGTTGAGTCGGCGCTGCCGGCCGTAGGCCGTGACGACGACGAGCAGCGCGAGGCCGTACAGAATGCGGTTGTCCCCCTCGTCGAAACCCTCACCGGCGAGGATCGTCGTCAGCTCGGTCAGCAGCAGCGCGCCGAGCACGGTGCGCGTGTAGCTGCCGCGGGCCGTGCCGATCATCGTGCCGCCGACGACGACCGCGGCGATGCCGGAGAAGAGATACGGGTCGCCCGAGTTCGGCGTGGCACCGCTGGCGAAACCGGCGACGAGCATGCCGACGATGCCGGCCACCGCGCCGCCGACGGCGAAGACCAGCACCCAGACGCGCCGGACGTCGATCATCATGAGCGTCGCCGCGCGCGGGTTGCCTCCCGTGGCGTAGAGCCGCCGGCCGGCCCGGGTACGCGCCAGCACGACCCCCAGCACCACCGAGACCACGGCCCACAGCACCACGACCGGAGGCACCCGCAGTCCGAAGGTCGAGCCGGCGACGGAGGTCCAGTCCGACAGCACGACGGGTGGGGCGTCGACGATGTTGCCGTCGGTGACGATGAGGATCGCGCTGATCAGGATCGAGTACATCCCCAGGGTCACGACGAGCGACTGAACGCCGAAGCGCTGGCACACCCAGCCACTGACCGCGCCGGCCAGACCGGTCACTCCGACGACCACCACCGTGGTCGCGGCCAGCGACCACTGGTGCTTGCCGGCGAGTTGGGCGGCCGCGACCGCACCGACCGAGATGTAGCCGGCCACCGCGAGGTCCAGACCGCCGACGAGCACGACCAGCGTCTGTCCGACCGAGGCGAGGCCCAGCAGGCTCGCCAGGACGAGCATCGACATGATCGCCGAATGCTCGGTGAATCCGGGTACGGCGACCGCGCCCCAGGCGAACACCGCGAGGACGGCCGCCATCTGGAACACCGGAACCCGCTGCTGGACGCCGGCGAACGAGCGCCACAGCGCCCTGGCCCCGCCAGGTGTGTGCGACACCTCGGACATCTCGTGCGCGACGGTGTCCGGCACACTGCTCGTGCTGGTCATACGGCCACCTCCTTGTTGCTGCGTCCGAGCGTCGCTCCGAGGACGACCCCGAGAACGAGGAGCACTCCGTACGCCAGTTGCACGTAGTTCGACGAGGCGCCGGTCGCGGAGAGCAGTTCCTGCAGCAGGAAGATCCCGCAGGCGCCGAGGAACGACCCCAGCACTCCCCCCGCGCCGCCGGCGAGCGAGGTGCCGCCCAGTGAGACCGCGGCGAGCGCGACGAGCGCGTAGGTCGTGCCGAGCGACGAGTCGGAGGACTGGATGAGCGCCGTCAGCGCGATACCGCCCATCGCGGCGAACAGGCCCGCGAGGGCGTACGCCCCGATGCGCACCGCGGTGACGTTGACGCCGGCCGAGAACGACGCGGTGTCGTCACCGCCGACGGCGTACAGATTGCGCACGAAGGCCGTGCGCCGCAGGGCGAGCCACACCGCCGCCGGGGCGGCCATCGTCAGCAGCGCCCCCGGGAACCAGCCGCCGATCGTCCCGGCGAGGCCGGTCGTCCAGTTCTGCCCGGGATCCCCCGGCGTCTCGGCGATCTTCAGCGCGACCCCGATCAGGACGAACAGGGAGCCGAGCGTCGCGATGACCGGGTCCAACCGGACGACCGCGACCAGGACACCGTTGATCAGACCGACCCCGAGACCGAGCAGCAGGAGCAGCGGGATCGCCACGACGGCTCCGCCCAGCCCGTGCGGTATGAGCACGGAGACGAAGACGCAGTTCACGACCGTCGCGAGCGGCCCAACCGAGAGGTCCACCCCGCCCCCGCCGAGCACCGGCGGGGTCGAGGCGATCCCGAGGATGGCGAACGGCGCGAGCGTGCCGAGCAACGCGGGCCACTGGCCGGGGGTCAGGAAAGAGGGGCGGATCACGGCGTTCGCGACGACGAGCGCCACGACGAGCACCAGGACGAACGCGTACGGGCGTGCGCGGAGCACGGAGAGATATCTAGACATCGATGTGGTCCTTGTGGCCGAAGTAGGCGCCGACGAGCGCCGATCTGCTGAGCGAGGAGCGCGGGATCTCGGCGACCACGGCCGACTCGCGGAAGACGACGACGCGGTCCATGAGTTCGAGCAGCTCATCGACGTCGCTGGAGAGCATCACGACGGCGACCCCCTCCGCACACAGGCCCCGCAACACGGCGTAGAGGTCACGCTTGGCCTTGAGGTCCACGCCGCGGGTCGGATCGTTGAGCAGCAGAACCGCCGGATCGGAGGCCAGCCACCGCGCGATGACCACCTTCTGCTGGTTGCCGCCGCTCAGGGTCGTGATCGAGTCGCCGTGCGCACGCACCGCCAACCGCAGCCGCTCGGCGTGGCCGCGCAGCCGGGCGAGCGTGCGCCCGGGCCGCAGTACACCGGAGACGGTGTCCCGTTGCAGGGTGGGCAGGCCGAAGTTCTCCCGGATGGAGAGGTGGGGCAGCAATGCCTCGCCACGCCGCTCGCGCGGCACGTAGACGATCCCGTTCCTGTAGGCGTCCACCGGCCTCGTGACCCGGTGCCTCGATTCACCCGTGACGCGGCTGACCCTTCCGGAGTACGGCGGCACTCCGCGCAGTGCGTGCAGGAGACGATCCTGTCCCTGGCCTTCGAGCCCGACGAGCCCGACGATCTCACCCGCTCGTACCGAGAAGTCGAAGGGCGTGGCTGCCGGTGCGAGGCGGACGCCCTCGGCTTCGAGTACCACGGGGCCGGGTTCCCGAGCTGCTTCGGCCTCGGCAGCGTGCTCGCGCGCCTCACCACCGGTCATACGGTGGATGAGATCCGGGACCGAGGACTCCGCCGCCGGGATCCGTTCGGCGACCGCCTCACCGGCGCGGAAGACCGTGATGACGTCGCTGATCGTGAAGATCTCGTCCATCCGGTGCGAGATGAACAGCACGCTCGTGCCGGTGGCGGTGAGCTCACGGACCACCTCGAACAAGCGGTCGCGCGAGTCGAGGTCGAGGGCCGATGTCGACTCGTCGAGGATCAGAACGCGCGGATCCATCACCAGCGCGCGGGCGATGCAGCACAACTGTCGCTGCGACAGCGACAAGCTTCCCGCGGGCGCGTCGAGGTCGATCGGAGTGACCGCGAGGCGGTCGAGGATCTCCTGCGCACGGCGGCGCCGCTCGGCTCCGGGCACCCTACGGCGGAACACTCCGTCGGCGCCGAGCCAGATGTTGTCGAGTACCGAACGGCCCGCCACGGTGAGCACTTCCTGGAACACCGTGGCGATGCCGAGTTGCCGCGCCCGCCCGGGTGAGGCGATCCGGTCGACCGGCGTGCCGTCGACGGCGAGGGTGCCGCCGTCCATGGCGTGCACCCCGGACAGGATCTTGACGAGCGTGCTCTTGCCGCTGCCGTTCTCACCGATCACCGTGTGCACCTCGCCCGGCCGCAGGTGCAGCGCGCCGGAGGAGAGCGCCTGGGTGGCGCCGAACGACTTCGTGACAGCGACCGCCTCGATGCGCATCGGCTCGTTCACCGCCGGAGGCGGGGTGGCCTCCGCCCCCGGGGTCCGCGCCGCATGGGCTTTCCCTGCGGTCGTCATCAGGAGCTCTTCGTGAAGAACTGGGCGATGTACGACTCCGACATGAAGTCGTCGTCCTTGCCCGCCGCGTTGGCGGTGTTCGTGACGTCCCAGCCGTCCTGGTAGATCTCGTCGAGGTTGTCGTTGGTGATGTAGACCGGCTGCGTGATGACCTGGTTCACCTTCGGCCCGTCACCGGCGAGGATCTTCAGCGCCACGTTGGCGATGGAGACGCCGATCGCTGCGTCCGGTGTCGAGGTCCCGAACTCCTGGTAGCGCGAGGCGTTCTGGTGCGCGTAGGCGATGCTTCCACGGGACGAGCCGATGTCGGCGAGCGGCGGCACCTGCTTGCCGAGCTGCTTGAAGGCGTTGATCACACCCACGCCCATCGCGCCCGCCTGCAGGACGCCGTCGACGCCCGCGGGGTGGGTCGAGAGGAACTGCAGCACGGCTGCCTTAGTCGTCGCGCTGACGTATCCGCCGGTCACCTCGCCGGCGACCTTGATGTCCGGACACAGTGCGAGCACGGCCTTGAAGCCGGCCATCGCGTCCGCGTCCTGCTGGATGCCAGGGATGCCACGCACGAGCAGGAGGTCGCCCTTGCCTCCCATGGCCTGGACGACCTTGGCCGCTGTCGTCGCCGCCTGCAGGAAGTTGTTCAGCCCGACGCTCACCGCCGACGGCGTCGGCGAGGAGTTCCACGCCGAGACGACCGGGATGCCCGCCTTGGCAGCCGCGTCCATGACCTTGGCGGAGGGACCCGGTGCGATCGGCTGCGTGATGATCATGTCCGGCTTGTCGCCGATGAGCTGGTTGATCTGCTGCAGCTGGCCCGGCACGTCGGAGGGGGACGTCGGCGTGAGCTCCTTGGTGATCGTGACCTTCCCGCTCTCGGTGAGGGTCTTCTTGACCGCGTTGTACATCTCGGTCAGGAAGGCGTTGTTCCGCGGCGGCCAGGAGAGCGCCACCTTGTACGGGCCCTCGTGCGACGGCTTCCAGTCCTCCCAGGCGGAGGCCTCGACCGGATTGGTGAAGCCGTTGTAGTTGTCCGCGACCGAGCCTCCGAGCGAGGCGAGGACACCCGAGGCGTCCTTCGGGGCGACCTTCGGAACCGATCCGCACTCACCGGGGGCGGCACTCTTCTGCGCATCGGCGCTCGGCGCACCCGTGTCGGCGGTGGTGGCGCCGCCACAGGCCACGAGTGAGGTCATCGCCGTGGCCAGGGCGGCGGAGACAAACAAGCGGCGCTGACGGGGTCTACGGGAAACAGCCATGTGCGTAGTCCATTCTCATTGCTCTGACATGGATCGGTGCGCGTCGCCCGAGCGGCAGGCTGAAGCAACCGACGACGGAGGGGATGGAGTTGGGCTGATGCCGCCGCGAGCTCTCTCGCGGTATGCGGTGAGGAAATCCGTGCCTAGTCGAGGCGCTCCAGGACGAGGGCCATGCCCTGGCCGCCGCCGACGCACATGGTCTCCACCCCGAGCTGCGCGTCGAGCGTGCGCAGGCCGTTGAGCAGGGTCGCCATGATGCGGGCTCCGGTCATGCCGAAGGGGTGGCCGAGAGCGATCGCTCCACCGTGCACGTTGAGCCGTTCGAAGGGAACGCCGAGCTCCCGGGCCGAGGCGATGACCTGCACGGCGAACGCCTCGTTCATCTCGAACAGGTCGATGTCGCCGACGCCGAGGCCGGCGCGCGCGAGGGCCTGGCGGGTGGCGTCGACGGGCCCGAGGCCCATGATCTCCGGGGACAGACCGGACACGCCGGTGGACACGATCCGGGCGAGCGGTGTGACGCCGAGTTCGCGGGCCTTGATGTCGCTCATGATGACGACGGCGGCGGCGCCGTCGTTGAGCGGGCAGGCGTTCCCCGCGGTGACCGTGCCCTCGGGCCGGAACGCCGGCTTCAGTGCGGAGAGCGCTTCGTACGTCGTGCCGGGGCGCGGGCTGTCGTCGGTCGCTGCGACCGTGCCGTCCGGCAACGTGACCGGCGTGATCTCGCGGGTGTAGAAGCCGGCGCTGATGGCCTTCGCGGTGAGCTGCTGGCTGCGCAGCGCGAATTCGTCCTGTTCAAGGCGGCTGATCCCACGCAGGGTGGCGACGTTCTCCGCGGTCTGTCCCATGCTCGCGTAGATGTCCGGCAGCAGCCCCTCCGTACGCGGATCGCTCCAGGGACGGTTGGTGCGTGCGTACTCGCCGGTGCGAACCTGGGCCTGGGCGAAGAGCGGGTTGATCGAGTCTTCGGGGTCGGCTCCGACAGATGTGAACTGGCGGTACCGGGAGACGCACTCGACGCCCGCGCTGACGAAGACATGGCCCTCGCCGGACTTGATGGCATGGAACGCCATCCGGGTGGTCTGCAGGGAGGAGGAGCAGAACCGGGTGACGGTCGTGCCGGGAACGGTGTCCAGACCGAGCTGGACCGCGACTCGACGGGCGATGTTGCCACCGTGCTCGCCCTGAGGTTCCGCACATCCCAGGTGGAGATCGTCGATCGCCGCCGGGTCGAGTTCAGGCACCTGCTCCAGGGCGGCGCGGACGGCGGTGGCAGCCAGGTCGTCGGGGCGCATGTCCTTCAAGGAGCCTTTGAACGCGCGTCCGATCGGAGTGCGCGCCGCGGCGACGACAACGGCCTCAGGCATCTGAGTGGGCCTTTCTCGACGGGTTGAGGGGAAGCGCCGGCGTCACTGGGATCCTCGGACGCCATGCGCCTTATGCCGCCGAGCGTGTGCGAGGAGGAGCGCTGACGCAGGCGGACGCAAGGACTGCTTTCAAAACGGTCCGTTTCGCGTCGACCATAGCCCCATAAGGGGCACGCCGGAACCCTTCATGCAGCGATCAACCAGCGAGTTATGCGGCAGGACTGGAGGTGCTCCCGTTACGCGCATAGGTACTAGACGTTTCGTTTCGAACGCCCTACCGTGAGCGGGCCCCACTGGGGCGGCGCGTCCGGGAACGCTTCAAGTCCGTGGTCGACAACTCCGGGCTCGCGGGGTCGCACCACAGGGACCGCTACGGCATCCCCGACGCGGACCAGGCTCACAGCCACCCGGCCAGCGATTATCAGAACGTAATGAACAACGCACATCGCCGCACCCCGCGTGCATCACCGCTCAGGGAGTTCACATGCCTATCGACTGTGAAGTCGTCGTTGTCGGCGGAGGACCAGTCGGCGTGCTCGCACTGGCACTTCTCGGCCACGCCGGTATCCGGGCCATCGGAGTGGAGCGCGAGCCCGAGATGTGGTCGCAGGCGCGGGCGGTGCACTTCGACGGGGAGACCATGCGCTCACTGCAGGCCATCGGCCTCGCCGACGAGGTCGCCGCCCGCTCCAAGCCGATGCGCGACTTCCGGATGGAGAACGAGGCCGGCGAGACGCTCTTCACCCAGCCCACAGGGCAGTGGGGCTCCCAGGCGTGGCACGACGAGGTCCTTTTCCACCAGCCGGAGATCGACGCGCTTCTGCGCGCGGAAGTCACCCGGCTGCCCGGTGTCGAACTGCGCTGTGGTGTCACCTTGGTGGGCATCGAAGAGGACGGCGACGGCGTCCACTGTCATGTGCGAACGCAGGACGGGGCCGACGAGGTCCTCACCTCCCGATGGGTCGTCGCCTGCGACGGCGCCCAGTCGACCGTCCGCCACGCTCTGGACGTGGCCTGCGAGAACCTCGGCACGGACGACCCGTGGCTGGTGGTCGACGGACATCTGAGCGGCGCCGCCGCGATCGAGGGGGACATGGTCTTCCTCGGGCGCCACACGCGGCCTGGCCTGTGGGTCGACCTGCCCGGCGACGTCGTACGCATGGAATTCAAACTGATGCCCGGTGACGATCGAGAAGAGATCGTCACCGACGAGGCCATCGCCCGGATCAGCCATGGGGTGCTCACTCCGGAGGCGTTCAGGCCCGAGCGCAAAGCCATCTACACGTTCCGTGCGCGTGTGGCCACCACCTGGCGTGTCGGGAACGTGTTCCTCGCCGGGGACGCGGCTCACCAGGCCCCGCCGCTGTTCGGCCAGGGCCTGTGTGCCGGCCTGCGTGACGTGACCAATCTCGTCTGGAAACTGCGGCTGGTCTCGCTCGGCAAGGCCCCAGCCGGTCTGCTGGACACCTACGAGTCCGAACGCCGACCGCACGCTCGGTACTGGGTCGAGAAAGCCGCCACGATGGCACATCTGGTTCAGACGACCGACCCTGACACGGCGGCTCAGCGGGACGCCTACATCCGAGCCAACCCCGCCGCCGCCCACCCCGATGCCCCATCGCTCGGGCCAGGAGCACATGCAGGCACGGGCCCCGCAGGTCAGCTGTCCATGCAATCGGTGCTACCCGACGGTCGGCGCCTGGACGACCTGGTCGGCAGACGCTTCCTGCTCGCGGCCGATCCCGAGCTGCTCGAGAACCTGTCCCCCTCGATCCGGCACCGGATCAAAAGCGACGCCGAGATCGTGGTCCTGACCTCTCGCGAGGAAACCGATGAGCTACTCGCGTCGGTGCAGGCATCGGCGATCATTGTCCGCCCGGACCGATATGTGCTGGGAACGGCACACGACGGCGCAACCCTTGAATCCCTGCTGGAAGTTCTTCCCACGTGGGCTCGGGCCGCGGCGCGGACCGGTCCCGAGGCCGGACTGCCACAGGGGGGACAGCGCGGCGCTGAGTCCGCCGTCCGCCTGCCTCCGCTCTGTCCGCACACGTCACAGGACAGCCGGCTGAAGGCGTCCTAAGGAATCGTCACATCAGCCATCGAACGGGCCGCTACCCCTTGGATCCCCAGCTCGACGAGCCGTTCTGCCAGCGAGTCGTCAAGGGGGCCCAGTGCGAACAGCAGGTGCAGATACACCGGGGCGTAGAACAGTTGCGCCGCGCGCCCCGGATCGATGTCCGAACGGAAGACACCCTCCTCCATGCCACGCCGCATGAGTTTCTCGACGGCCGCGTACCGGTCGTTCCAGAACCGGGAACGGAAGTCGTTGAGGGCCGCGGGATCGTACTGGCACTCGGCGATGATCTGGGAGATCAGGCGGCCCTGCGGGCCGGCGTAGCGGGCGATCAACGACTTCAGATGCTCCAGGAGCGCATCGCGCACCGGCAGCCCTTCAGGGATACGGACGTGCGTCAGGTGGTTCTCCATGAAGGCGTCGATCACCACCGCCACCTTGCTGGGCCACCAGCGGTAGATCGTCGCCTTGCTGACGCCGGCCCGCTCGGCGATCGCCTCGACGGTCAGCTTCTGCACCGTGATCGCCCGTCTGCCGTCCCGGACCAAGAGTTCCATGGTCGCGTCAAGGATCGCTCTACGACTCGATTCGCTTCGTACTGCCACAGAGTCAAAGTTACTGCAATCGTCGAACTCTTCCCAGATGACAGACTACTCGACGGATACTTCACCCCGATGTGAGATACGAAACGTTTCGCATCGAGAAGGATTCGTGAAGGGGTGGCAGACATGAGGTTCGGCAGGGGCTCGATCCCCGGCGTGATGGCCGTCAGCAGGCGCCGTCACGGCCTGGCTTGCCATTCGTCACCTGCCGGACGATGGTGAAGAGTGCCTGTTCATCGGGCAGGAAGATCGGGAACGCCACCATGGATCGTCGCGGCAAGCCACCCGACCGGCGCACAGGTCCGCGGGACGAGGAGCACCTCAACACCTCCGTCACTGTCACCGTGACGGACGCCGGTGGTCATGTCGCGTTCTGGAGCCCCGACGCACAGGAACTGCTCGGGTACACACCGGAGGAGATCATCGGCAGACCTCTGTCCGAACTCCTCTCCCCCGACGGTGCGAAGTTCCGCCACCGTGACGGACACCTCCTGAGCGTCCGTCTCCACTTGGCCCCACTCCTGGACGCCCAGCAACAACCTGCCACCGTGGTGACCGCCCTCCCGACGCCGGACAAGCAATCCCCGACGGACGACTCACTGATTCGGTGGATGTTCGAACAGCAGCCGCGTGTCCTCGCGATCTGGGACCACGACGGACGGGCACTCAAGGCGAACGACGCCGCCGCACAGGTGGCGGGTTTCCCGGATGACAAGGTCCGGGGACAACGGATGACCGACTTCCTCCATGGGCCCGGCTTCGAGGAGATCGAGCGACGGATCCTACGCGTGAGCAGGACCGGCATACCCGAATCCACCGAGCATGTGGCAGCGCTCCCGCAAGAGGACCGAGCACATGCATGGGGCGTGGACCTCTTTCCGCTCAAGGATGCAGACGGCCGGGTGCACGCGGTGGGCCTGGCCGCCGAGGATTACTCCGCCCAGTACAACACCCGCCGGCGGCTCGCCCTGGTGAGCGAGGCCAGGACCCGTATCGGCATGACCTTGGAACCGGCGGGCACCGCCCAGGAACTCGCCGACGTCGTGGTTCCCCAATTCGCGGACTTCATCGGAATCGACCTTCACGACGTGGTTCTCCAGGGTTCGCTGCCGCCTCCAGAGCCGACTGCCGGTCCCGCGAGACTGCGTCGGGCGGCACAACGTTCCTCCCGCCCGCTCCCACCTGCCGCCCTGCACGAGTCCGACGACGTGCATACGCCTCCCTGTTCGTCTCCGCTCGCCCGCTGCCTGGCCGGGGGCCCGGCGGAGTTGCGTGACCTCACGGATCCCGACATCGTCCGCTGGTTGAAGGAGGACCCCCGCCACGCAACGCTCGCCGACGCCTTCGGGGCACATTCCCTGATCGCGCTGCCGATCCGGGCCCATGGCGCGGTACTGGGAACGGCCCTCCTCTTCCGCTACGCGACCTCGCCCGACCCCTTCGGTCCCGAGGACCTCGTCATCACCGAGGACCTGGTGGCCAGGGCCGCCGTATGCCTGGACAATGCCCGCCGCTTCACCCACGAGCGCAGCATCGCGCTGGCACTCCAGCGCTCACTGCTCCCCCGCAGAGCAACGGTCCATCCGACGGTAGAGACGGCTTCCCGCTATGTTCCCGCAGGCGGCGGCGACTGGTTCGATGTGATACTCCTGCCGGGGGCGCGGGTCGGCCTCGTCGTCGGCGACGTCGTGGGCCACGGTATCGCCGCCTCGGCCACCATGGGCCGCCTCCGTATGGCGGTGCGGACTCTCGCCGACATCGACCTGCCACCCGACGAACTCCTCACCCACCTCGACGACATCGTGACCCACTCGACTCCACCGGAGAGTGAGGGCAGCGACATCCCGGGGGACGTCGGTGCCACCTGCCTCTACGCCGTTTACAACCCGGTCTTCGGAACCTGCTGCATGGCCCGGGCCGGCCACCCGGCCCCGATCCTGGTCCGACCGGACGGCACGAGCCATCTCATTGACCTGCCGGCCGGCCCCCCTTTGGGACTGGGCAGCCTGCCTTTCGAGGCCACCGAGTTGAGGATTCCGGAGGGCAGCCTGCTGGCCCTGTTCACCGATGGCCTGTACGAGAGTCGCGACCACGACGTCGACGAAGGAATCCTCGCCCTGCGTCAGGCGCTCGTCCGCCCCGCATCCTCACTCTCGGCGCTGTGCGACTCGGTTCTGGACACGCTGCGCCCGTCCCCCGACCCCGACGACGCCGCCCTGCTCCTGGTCCGCGCCCGGGGCCTCAGCCAGGACAGCCTGGCGTCCTGGGAGTTTCCCAGCGATCCCGCCGTAGTGGCGGACGCACGCCGACATGCCCGTGACCGCCTCACCATGTGGGGGTTGGAGGACGCGGCCTTCATCACCGAACTCGTCGTCAGCGAGTTGGTCACCAACGCCATCCGCCACGCCACGGGTCCGATCCACCTACGCCTGATCAAGGACCAGACGCTCACGTGTGAGGTGTCCGACGGGAGCACCATCAGCCCGCATCTGCGCCGGGCCCGCCTGCACGACGAAGGTGGGCGTGGGCTGCTGCTCGTCGCTCAACTCACCGAGCGGTGGGGCACTCGCTACACCCCTGCGGGGAAGACCATCTGGGCTGAGCAACTCATCGCCCCCGTCGCGCATGCGCAACAGGGCCAGGAGCAGTCCGCGCCTACCGTCGGGTGACGCTCCCAAGGCCAGATGCTGGACGGGCTGGAGAACACGCGCCCGGTCGAAGCACCGTCACCGCCAAGGCCCCGGAGGCGTTCAGCGTCCAGGGATGAAGCCGCGGTCACCACTGAAATAGTCGGGATCGATGGCTTGCAGGATGCGCTGTCCGATGTCGGTGAGATGCCGGACCTGGGTCCTGGTCAGCGGGTCGAAGACCAGCCGACGGACCTCCTGGACGTGGCCCGGGGCGACGGCAAGAACGGTGGCGTGTCCTTGCTCGGTCAACGTCGCCAGGGTGTAGCGACCGTCCGTGGGGTCGGGGCTGCGGTGTACATATCCCTTCCGTTCGAGACGAGCGACGACCTGTGACAGGCGAGAGAGCGAGCCCTCGGCGTAGGACGCGAGCACACTCATACGAAGCGTCCGCTGCGGGGACTCCGACAGGGCCGCCAGCACGCCGTAGTCGAAGTAGTTCAGACCTGCCGGCCGTAGTTGCGCGTCAAGGGCGCCCTCCAAGCGCAGCATGACGCCAACCAGGCCGAGCCACGCGCGTCGTTCCTGCTCATCCAGCCATCGGGGGCCTTCTTCGGCCGGGGTCTCTGTCACGCCCCCAATCTACCGTCACTTCACACTTGAAGTGAAAGGACGTCCGAGATCACTTGAAGATTGAAGTGATAGCGAGGTAGATTTCACTTCAACATTGAAGTCACTGCCGGATCGGTACCGCGCAGCGAACATCGTAGGAGTCCGTCGTGAAGCTGCTCGTTCTCGGCGCCACCGGCGCCACGGGCCGCATAGTCGTCGACCAGGCCCTGGCCACCGGTCACACCGTGCGCGCCCTGGTCCGCTCCCCCCAGAAGCTGGGCGCCGCCCGGCCCGGACTCGACATCGTTTCCGGCCAGGCCACAGAACCTGGCGATGTCGCGCAGGCCATGGCCGGCGTGGACGCGGTGATCAGCGCACTCGGAGCAAACGGGGGAACGGTCATCACCGACGCGACTCGCGCGGCCATCGCCGGAGCAGCCACCACCGGCGTCACCCGCTTCGTGACCCTCTCGTCCTTCGCCGTCCTGCACGACCGGCTCAGCGGACCGGCCAAGGCCATGGCCGGCCTGGCGATGAGCGCGATGGTCAAGGACAAGACCGCTGCCGAGGACGCGCTCCGCGCCAGCGACCTCGACTGGACGATCGTCCACGCCGTCCGCCTCACCAACGGGCCCACCACCGGTGGCGCCATGCCCCTCCCGGCCACGGCCACCCTGCGCCTGGGTGACACCGTCAGCCGCGCCGATGTGGCCGCCTGGATGCTGGCCGCCGTCACGGACGTCTCCACCAGCCGCCACTCCGTCGTCATCGCCGGCTGAACCTCCTCCCCCCTTCACCCAATCGCCCTGTTCTGATTCGGAGAACACCATGAGCGGACAGCTCGCCACCCGTTCCGCCCGCCCCAACGGCCTGGCCATCGCCGGGGGTCTGGTCGGGACCGCAGTCGTCGCCACCGTGCTCAACGCCGTCGTCGCCGTATCCGCACGCGCCGCCGGAGCCTCGGACGACTTCCAGCCGCTCCACCCCAGCGCCTACGCGCCCCTCACCGTCTTCGGGGTCTTGATCGGCGCCGCGGCCTGGGCGATCGTCCGCGCCCGCTCCGCACGCCCCGCCGCTCTGCTGCGCACCCTCGTACCCGTCGTCGTCCTCGTCAGCCTTGTCCCGGACGTTCTCGTCGGCGCCGACGACAGCAAGGTCGGGACCAGCTGGGGGGCCGTCATCGCTCTGATGATCATGCACATCGTCGTCGCGGCTGTCGCCGTCCCCGCCTTTCGGCGATTCCTCCCCCTGGACGGCCGCCAGGACTGACGCCGCCCCCGGGATGCACAACCCCTGGTCGCGGCGATGATCGCATCGACGGAGTAGTGTCCGGCCAAGGCATTCAGCACATGCGTGCGAATGCCTTGGTTCCGTGTATTCCCAGGGACGGACGACAGGCCCTAATCGATGACTGCGGTCTCCCACCACGACGTCGCCTTCGCGCGGCTTCTCCTGTCCAGCTACCAGCGGTTGACCGGCGCCCCGTTGTGGCCGTCCGTGCTCTCGCACGACGGTGAGACGGCCCGCCGGCTCTACGAGGACGCACCGTTCGGACTGCTCGCGCACGACAAGAGCGCGGATCCGGTGTTCAGCTACGCGAACATGACCGCCCAGAGCTGCTTCGAATACACCTGGCAGGAGTTCGTGCGGCTCCCGTCCCGGCTGTCCGCGGCCCCGGAGGGACAGGACGACAGGGCGGGGTTCGTGCGGTCGGTGGCGGAACGCGGGTACGCGTCCGGTTACCGAGGCCTGAGGATCGCCAAGTCCGGCCGGAGATTCTGGATAGAGGACGTCACGATGTGGAACCTGGTGGACGCCGACGGTTCACACCACGGTCAGGCCGCCGTGTTCCGGTCGTGGACGGACGTTCCGGAGGACCGTACAGGCGGCTGATCATGTTCGACGCGTCGACGGGCCCGCGACCGGACAGACGGTCCGCTCTCGCGAACCGACCCGTCTCCAGGGAATCCGGTCAACGCGGACCGAGGACCTCCTCCTCGACGAACGGGTGTCCCGACGGCCCGTCACCGGAGTCCTAGCGGCGCGTGCTCCCCCCGTCCGTGACGATGAGCTGGCCCGTGATGAACGCGGCGTCGTCGGAGGCGAGGAACGCCACGGCGCCCGAGACGTCGGACGGCATCTGCACACGCTTGATGTTCTGCCCTTGGACGGCCTGCTCGAAGAAGGACTCGTCCGTGTTCTCCACGGCGGCGGCCGTCCGGACGAGACCCGCGGCTACGCCGTTCACGGTGATGCTGTGGGCGCCGAGGCCGGCGGCCAGGACGGAGGTGAATCCGTTCAGGGCGCCCTTGGCGGAGATGTAGGAGACGAAGGGCGGCGGCGCGGTCCAGTAGCTGGACGAGGTGATGTTGATGATCCGGCCCGACCCGGACTCCTTCAGGTGCGGCAGGAACGCCTTGGAGGCCAGAAAGGGGCCGTCCACATTGACGGCGAAGGTGCGACGCCACTCGTCGTAGGTCACGTGGTCGAAGTCGGCCAGCAGAACCACGGCCGCGTTGTTCACCAGGATGTCGACGGGACCGAGTTCGTCGCGGACCCGCGCGGCGAACCCGTGGATCGCGTCTTCGTCGGAGATGTCGACCTTGTCGCCGAAGAATCGTCGTCCGGTCTCCTCGACGAGTGTCCGCGTCTCGTCGGCCGGATCGACGTCCGCGACCGCGATGGCCGCGCCCTCCGAGGCAAGCCTGCGGGCGACCTCCTGCCCGATCCCCCTACTGCCTCCGGTCACGACGGCGATCTTGCCGGTCAGTCTTCCAGCCATGACGCATCTCTCCTCGGCCAGCGCTCGAACGGTCTCACTCCTGGATGGTGCGCATCAGCGCCGTCGACGGGAGGTGGCTTGTCCGTCCAATGAACATGCCCATTGAGCGTGACGGGGGTCACTTCCTACCTTGTCGCTGCTCGCTGGTCGGTCACCGTGCCGAGCGTCCTGAATCAGATTTGGTCGAAAAGCCACGCGGAGGAGCTCCGCGAAGGCCCATGGGGCGGTTCGGCAGCAGTGCTGCCGGAATGACCGCGACCACAAGCACCCACATCCGGGGCCGGCAGCGGACGTCGGTTCCGACAGCAGCGCTTTGCGCAAGGAGTCGTCCATGGTTCAGATCGAAACACCCGGTGCGAAAGAGGGAGAGGGTGGCAGATACACCCTGAGCTCAGGCACTCTCGCCGCGGTGGTGCTCGCTGTGTGCCTCGCGCAGATAGCCCTGTCCGTCCCCTCGCTCATCAACGGGCTGATCCAGCAGGATCTCGCGCCGTCCTCGGCCCAACTGACGTGGATCACCGAGGCCTTCATGCTTCCCGTCGCGGCCCTGGGACTGGGCTTCGGCGTGTTCGGCGACCTCTTCGGCCGTAAGCGCCTGCTGGTCGGGGGTGGCGCGCTCATCGCCGTGGGATCGGCTCTCGCGGTCCTGGTGCCGGGTACGGGATACTCGTCCGACACCCGGGTGACGTTGCTGATCCTGGCGCAGGTCCTCGGTGGTGTCGGGGCCGCGGCCATCTTCCCGACGAGCCTGGCCATGGTGGCGGCCGGTACGCACTCCACCGCCACCCGCGCGCGTGGTGTGGCGATCTGGGCCACCGCGCTCTCGGTCGGTGGCTTCATCGGCCCGTTGCTGGCAGGCCTCGCCGCCAAGATCGACCTCGGCTGGAGCGGGAACGCGAACTGGCGGTGGGCCTTCGTCGGCGTCCTGGTCATCGCCGTGGTGAGTGTGGTCCTGTCGCTGGCCCTCGCCCAGAACTCCGCCTCACCCCAGGGCCGCTCGGTCGACTGGCCGGGGCAGATCACTGCCGCGCTCGGCCTGTTCGCTCTCATGTACGCGGTGATCCAGGGCTCGGAGACCGGCTGGGGGAGCCCCCAGATCGCCGTCGCGTTCATCGCCGCGGCCGTTTTCCTCGTGCTGTTCGTCTTCGCCGAGAGCCGTGCGGCCGCGCCGCTGCTTCTCCTGAGCGTGTTCCGCAACCGGGCGTTCGCCGTGAACTCGGTGGTCACCCTGATCGGTATGTTCGCGTTCCTCGTGATCATGTACTCCACCAGTATCCGCCTCACCATCATCCAGGGGTTCAGCCCGCTGAAGAGCTCCGTCGCCTACCTCTTCTTCGGCGGCATCGGCTTCGTCCTGCTGCCCCTCACCTCCAAGCTGCTCGAGCGCTACAACCCCCGGTGGGTTCTGTGCACGGCCCTGACCCTCATCGGTGCCAGCGGGCTGTGGTTCGCCGGCGTCCCGACGAGCAGTCGGTCCATCGGCGCCATCGTCGGGCCGCTGATCCTCGCCGGTGTCGGTTCGGCACTCGCCTTCGCCTCCGTCACCGCGGTCGCGGTCAACACGTTGCCCAACCAGCTCGCCGGGATGGCTAGCGGTGTCACCAGCACGTTCCGGGACCTCGGGTTCGCCCTCGGCCCCGCGATCGCCGGCGCTGTCGCGCTGGGCCGGGCCGCCGACGAGATCGCCCGCAAGCTGGCCGGCGATCCCGCCCTGAGCAAGGCCTACGAGGCCTTCCAGGCGTCTGCGGCCCATGCTCCCGCGGATCAGAGACCGCAGCTCGAGGCGGCGGTGCACGCCGTGGCCTCGGGCCCGCTGGGCGCCAACTCGGTGCCGGCAAGCATCACCACGCCTGATGGCCAGGTCGTGCCCTTCAACCCACTCAAGGACATCGCTTTCGACGCCCTCAGCAACAGTTACTCCATCGCCTACGTGCTCGGTGGCGTGGCTGCTCTCGTGGCGGCGGCACTCACCCTCGTCGGCGCGCGCGGTGGTGTGAGCGAGTCCCATCTCGACGACGACCCGCACACCCTCGCGGACTGACCGACTGACGAACGCGCCGGCGCCGGGACGGGGGCAGCGGGCCTGCCAGGACAACCGGAACGCCCGCCGCGACTTCTCCTCCTGAGGAGCCTCCGCGGCGGGCCGCGGCGTACACAGCAAAACGCTCAAGAAACTTACTCGGACAGGAGCCGGACCTATGATCCCCACACCATCGGCACCGAGCAGTACGGACGACGTCCGCGTGCCGGAAGCGGTCGCTCGGGCGGAGGCGGCGTGGCTCGTCGCGATCACGAAGGGCGACGAGGAGCAGCGTGCGCTCATGCTCCCCGACTGCGTGATCGTGCACGGCCCCGTCGGCAATGTCCATGACCGCGAACGTTTCCTCCGCTACAACGCGTCGATGGGAGCCACCCTCGAGGCCGAGACCAGCGAGGTGACCTGCCAAGAGCGAGAAGGCCGGGTCATCGTGACGTGCTTCCAGAAGATGCGCATCCGGCGCGTGCCCGACCTGCCGCCCTTCCTGGTGCAGGCCGTGGCGACACGGGTGTGGTTCTCGACCGACGAGGGATGGCGCCTCGGTCATATGCAGCTCTCCCGGCGCCAGCCATCGGCATGACGTGCCGGTTCCCCCGCCTCGCGGGCTACGAGGCGCGAATGGGAATGCCCGGCCGCCAGCCGAGGCTCCTGGACAGCCCCAGCCCGCTCGCGACCAGCGAGGGAACCACCGCCTGCAGTTTGATCGAACCTGCGGCCACCACGACGGACAGGGCCGCGACGACCTTGCCGCTGCCGTCGACGATGCGCGTCGCGACCGACTCGGCCCCTTCGGTCAGCTCCTCCTTGACGACCACCGTTCCGGTCGAGCGACAGGAGGCCAGTTCGCGACGGAGTTCGGTGGGCTCCACGATCGTCTTGGGGGTGAAGCGCTGCAGCCTTCCCGCCAGTACTTCATCGATGAAGGCCGGACTGCTGTGGCTCAGCAGCACCTTGCCGACACCGGAACAATGCAAGGGGAGAAGGCCGCCGACCTGTGACGTCAGGCCGACGGCGTGCACCGCCGACAGTCGCTCGATGATCACGGCCTGGTGGTCCTGGAGGACGGCCAGCTGCACATGCTGGCGAAGAGCCGTGTACAGGTCCTCCACGAACGGCTGCGCGGCGCTGCGGAGCGTCTCGGCGCGTGGTGCGAGGGTTCCGAGACGCCACAGCGGCAGACCGATCGCGAACCGGTTGTCGCTGGTGCGCTCCAGCGCGCCGGCCTCGACGAGTTCGAGCGTGAGGCGCCTGGCGGTGGCGTGCGGCATGCCGGTACGTCTGACCAGGTCGGCGAGGCTCAGCTCGGTGTTGTTGGGGTCGAAGGCGAACAGCAGGTCCCACAGCCGGGAGCTGACTGAGCGTCCGGGTTCGTTCGCGCGAGGCATGAGCCTCTCCTTTGTCGAGCGTGACCCCGCTCACCCTACCTTCAATGTTCGTTGGATGGATAGCTCTGTTCTATCAACGCGCATTCCACCGGACCCTTGCATGGAGTCAGTAACCACCTCGCTCGAGGTCAACGGGAGTGAAAGAGCATGAGCACAGCAGACGGTCCCAAGATCGTGATCCTCGGCGGCGGCATCGGGGGCCTCGCCGCCGCGGCGTTCCTGCGCGACCAGGGCTTCGACAGTGACGTCTACGAGCAGGCGGCCGCCCTCACCGAGGTGGGTGCCGGCCTGGTGATCGCGCCCAACGCCGCCCGTCTGCTCCGCCGTCTCGGCGTGCTGGACCGGTTCGTCAAGCGCGCGGTGCGCATGGAGATCGGCTGGGAGTTCCGACGCTGGGAGAACGGCGCCGTTCTCTCCGCCGAGAATCTGGAGGAGGGATGCATGCATCTGTACGGCGAGCACACCTACACCGCCCACCGTGCGGACCTTCTGGACGCCTTGAGGTCAGCGGTACCCCAGCGCTCGATCCATCTCGGCAAGCGCTGCGTCTCGGTCGAGTTCGAGGGTGACCAGGCGGTTCTTCGGTTCGAGGACGGTGAGACGGTCCGCCCGGACATCCTCATCGGCGCCGACGGGGTCCACTCACGCGTGCGCAACGCCATCGTCGGGCCGACTCAGGCCAGGGAGTCGGGCATCTGCGCCTACCGGGCTCTCGTACCGGCGGGGCAGGCACCCGACTTCGCCAGGCGGCGCGCTCAGACCCTCTGGATCGGCCCCGACCACCACCTCGTGCACTACCCGGTCTCCGGCGAGGACTACATCAATCTTGTCGCCTTCGCACCCGCCGGGACCAACAGTGTCGAGTCCTGGACGGCCACCGCGACGCTCAGGGAACTGCTCGACGAGTTCGCCGGCTGGGACTCGCGTCTGGTGGAGCTGATCACGGCAGCCGACACACCGGGCCGTTGGGCCTTGCTCGACCGCGAGCCCCTCGACCGCTGGAACCGAGGGAACGCGACCCTGCTGGGTGACGCGGCCCACCCGATGTTCCCGTTCTTCGCCCAGGGCGCCGCCCAGGCGATCGAGGACGGCGCTGTTCTGGCCTTCTGCCTCGCGGCGGACCCGGACAACCCGAACGCGGCGCTGGGACGCTACGAAGAACTCCGCCGACGCCGTACGGCCCGCCTGCAGGAGGTGTCGCACGGACGGTCCCACATCAACCACCTTCCGGACGGCCCGGAACAGCGGGCACGCGACCTGGAGTACTCGCAGGCCGACCCGCTCAAGACGAACGGCTGGATCTACGAGTACGACCCCGAGACCGCCGTATCGGCGTCGGCGTGACGCGGAGGCAGACGTGAAGATCACGGCCGCGGTGTCACGCGAGGGACGGGCCGTCCCCGAAGTGGAGCAGGTCGACCTCGAGGACCCGAGGCCGGACGAAGTCCTGGTTCGTATCGTGGCGACAGGCATCTGCCACACAGACATCAATTGCCACAGCGGTCGTGGGGTTCCCGTACCTCACCCGATCGTGCTCGGGCACGAGGGCGCGGGTGTCGTGGAGGCGGTCGGCGCGGGGGTGACGCGCCTGCGGCCCGGTGACCATGTGGTGCTCTCGGGCAACTCCTGCGGTGTGTGTGCCCGCTGTCTCGACGCGCGGCCCACCTACTGCCGGGAGGCGATGCGCGCGGCCTTCGGCGGGGCCCGGTTCGACGGCAGCACGCCGATCACGCAGGCCGAAGACCGTGTCGCGGCCGTGTTCTTCGGACAGTCCTCCTTTGCGACATACGCGGTGGCCCCCGCACGGAGCGCGGTCCTCCTCCCGAAAGACGTCCCTCTGCACCTGATGGGACCGCTCGGCTGCGGCGTCGTCACGGGGGCGGGCTCGGTGCTGGAGTCGTTCAGGTTGCGCCCCGGGCAGTCGATCGCGGTGTTCGGCACCGGAGGCGTAGGGCTCGCGGCCGTCATGGCCGCCCGTCTCGCGGGTGCCCGGCGCATCGTCGCCGTCGACATCAGCCGCCCCCGGCTCGAACTCGCGGTGGAACTGGGCGCGACCGACACCGTGCTGGGGGGTGACGGCGGTGAGGAGGCGGCACTGCGACAGATCGAGCCTGCCGGCTTCGACTTCGCGTTCGTCACCGCGGACGTGCCGTCCGTCTACGCGACCGCGACGACATGCCTCGACGTCGAAGGCACCCTTGGCTACGTGGTGGCACCCGCGGGCGAATGGAACCCGGACACCGGCTTCCTCCTCTCCGGCGGCCGCAGGCTGCAAGGGATCATCGGCGGCTCGGCCAACCCCCACACCCTGATCCCGCGGCTGGTCGAGTACTGGCGGGCGGGTCGGTTCCCCTTCGACCGGATGATCGAGGAGTTCCCTTTCGACGATTTCGCCAGGGCGTGGACTGAGACCGGTTCGGGGCGGGTGATCAAGGCCGTGGTCAGAATGCCGGAAGCCTGACGTCGCTTCCGCGAACAGTCACGTCGACACGGTGTCGATCTTTCCCTGGCGAACAAGGCGTTGACCGTCCAACGAACACAGCCGTTGTCCTCGCCCAGCCCCCACACGAGACTGCGGTGCGGGCGGCCTGAGATGCGGCCCCACACGCAGCTTTTGTCGAAACTCTGAATACGCCCAGAGAGGCGGACCATCACATGGCAACCGCAACCGGTAGTGGACTCGTCGTGCGCACGCTGCAGCGAGCCGGCGTCAACGTGGCCTTCGGGCTGCCCGGGGCGCACATCGACGGCATCCTCCAGGACGCCCTCGATGCCAAGCTTCGGATCGTCGACGTGCGCCACGAAATGAACGCCGGTCACGCGGCCGAGGGCTACGCACGGGTCACCGGGGATCTCGGGGTCGCCGTCGTCACGGCCGGCGGCGGCTTCACCAATGTCCTGACCTCGATCGCCAACGCGCATCTGGACCGGACCCCGGTCCTCTACATCGCGGGCTCCGGCCCTCTGGAGACGGACCAGGTCAACGACCAGCAGGCCGGATTCGACCAGGTCGCCATGGCCACCCCGGTGACCAAGTTCGCGCACCGCGTCACCCGTACCGAGCTGATCCCCCGCCTGGTCGCCCAGGCGATCCGCACCGCACAGTCGGAGCCCAAGGGCCCGGTGCTCCTCGACATTCCCTGGGACGTCCTCCGCCAGTCGGTCGACGTCGACGATGTCGAGGACTACCGCGTGGAGGTCGACGGCACCGGTGTCTCCCCCGCCGGTGCCGTCGACCGTATCGTCGAGGCGCTCGGCGCCGCCCGGCGGCCGGTCGCGCTGGTCGGCAAGTCCTTCGTCACCGCAGAGGCACGGGCGCAGTTGCACGAGTTCGCCGCCCGTACCGGGGTGCCCCTCTTCTCCGACTGGGAGGGCCTCGGGGCGATCGTCGGCTCAGAGCAGCACGTCGGCCTCGTGCAGACTCTGGCCACCGTCCCCGAGGACGAGCGGCCCGACCTGGTCCTGATGCTCGGGCTGCGGTTCGGGATGACCACCCAGTTCGGTACGGGCCAGCTGCTTCCGAAGAGCTCCCGGTTGTTCCAGATCGACCCCGACGGGCGTGAGCTCGGCCGTCTGCAGGATGTCGAACTCGGCGTCCAGGCCGACCCGGTGGGCACGGTCGGCCTGCTGAACGAGCGCCTGGGCAACGGTCCCGTGCCCTCCGGGCGGGACGACTGGCTGAAGACCCTGAAGGACGTCTCGGCCACCCGGCGGTCCGCGCTCGCCGCCGAGACCGAGCAGCACGAGGGCGCGATCCACCCGTATCTCGCGGTCCGGACGATCGCCGAGAGCGTCCCCGACCAGGCCACCGTGGTCGTCGACGGCGCTCTGACCGAGCTGTGGCTGTCCGAGACGATCGCCCTGGCGCCGCTGGCCCACTACTTGGGGCACGGCTACCTCAGCTCGATGGGGAGCACCTTCGGCGTGGCCATCGGAGCGCAGTACGCGATCCCCGACAAGGCGACCATCCTCGTCACCGGAGACGGCGCCGTCGGCTACAGCCTCGCCGAGTTCGACACCCTCGTCCGGGCCGGGCTCCCCGTCGTCGTGATCGTCCTCAACAACCAGGCGTGGGGCGCCACTCTGCACACCCAGCAGTTCATCTTCGGGGAGGACCGCGTCACCAACAACCGTCTGGAGAACGGCTCCTACAGCGGCGTGGCACGAGCTCTCGGTGCGGACGGCGTCGACGTCACAGAGCTGGACCAGCTCCGCCCCGCGATCGAGGCAGCCCTCGCGGCCCGCCGGCCGACGTGCATCGACGTACGCGTCAGCCTCGCGCCCATTCCTCCGGAGGAGCGCGTCCTGAACGGCGGGGCTCCGTTCGGTGGCATCGAGGTCGACTCATGAGCGGCGAGCCGCCCGCCGCGGACCGGCGGCGGCGATTCCTCGGGAAGACCTGCCTCGTCACCGGCGGCAGCCGGGGCCTTGGCCTGGCAGCCGCACGGGCCTTCGCCCGCGAGGGCGCCCGCGTGGTCATCGTCGCGCGGGACCCCGACCAGCTGAAGACGGCGAGCGATCTGATCGGTGACGGCACGATCGCCGTATCCGCGGACCTCTCCTCCGTGGCCGGCATCAAGGCCGCGTTCACCGAGGTCGCCGCACGGGTCGAACGTATCGACGCCGCCTACGTCAATGCCGGGCAGGCGGGCATGAAGCGCCTCGGCGACATGGACGAGGCCACCTGGGACTCGGTGTTCGACACCAACGTCAAGGGCTCGTTCTTCGTGATGCAGAGTCTCAAGCCCCTGCTCTCCCCCGGCGCGGCCGTCGTCTTCTGCGGCTCGGCGGCCGGTCGCAGGGCCAGCGCGGGGACCGCCGCCTACGGCACCAGCAAGGCGGCGCTCGAGCACCTGACCCGCATCCTCGCCGCCGAGGTCATCGCTGAGGGAATCCGGGTCAACATCGTCATTCCGGCCGGCATGAACACCGACATCTCCGCGCGTACGACGGGCCTGCCGCCCGGCGGGGCGGACGCCTTCCGGGAGCGGCTCAGGCTCAGCACTCCGATGCTCCGCGAGGGAGAGCCGGAGGAACTCGCCGACGCCGTGCTCTTCCTGGCCTCGTCCGAAGCCGGCTACATCACGGGGACGGCCCTTCTCGTGGACGGTGGCCTCACCGGCTTCATCCGCCCCTCGGCGTAGCGGCGAAGGCCGCTGTCGATCACCCGCAGAGCCGCAGGACCCGACCCGAGTGAGGACGACCACCATGCAGTTTCCCTTCGGTCAGCCGACGGACGCCATCATCCAGGTCGCGTACGTGGTCCCCGACCTCACTGCCGGGATGCGCTGGTGGACCGACGAACTCGGCGTCGGGCCCTGGTTCGTGAACGGAAGGCTCGGCGGCGAGGGCTCCACCTACCGCGGTGAGCCGGGGAAGGCGGAGTTCACCCTCGCCCTCGCCTTCTCGGGGCACATGATGGTCGAGCTGATCCAGACCCTCGACGACGAGCCTTCCATCTACAAGGACGCCCACGAACGCCATGGCTACGGCTTCCATCACGTCGCCAAGGCCGTGCCGAACGTCAGGGAGGAGGTCGAACGCCGTGAGGCGCGCGGAGCGTCGGTGCGTTTTCACGATGTGACCCCGGGCGGTGACGTCTACTTCCTGGACGGCGGTGAGGACGCCCCCGGGATGATCGAGCTCGTCCAGGACAGCGAGATCACGCGAGGGATCTTCACATCGGCCTGGCGGGCATCGGTCGGCTGGGACGGCGCGCGGCCCGTGCGCGACTTTGCGGAGTTGCTTTCGGCCTGACCCGGATGATCCTCGGGGTCGGCTTCCTCTGGGACGTCCACCGCTGACTCCGGGCACCTGTCCGGGAACCGGGGGCAGCGGTGGACCGGTCGGCAGCGCACGCAGTCGGTCGGCGTCGACGCGGCCCCGGTCGAGCCCGTCGTACATCGCGCCGGGCCGCCGCCGGTGCTCGGACAGTGGGGACTCACCCGAGGACCTTCGTCGTGCCCACAGGCACCTAAGCCGAAGCACGGTGCGCACCCGGCGCGCCGCCACGAATGCCGTGGCCGTGCTGATGCTGATGCACACCGAGGTGGCCCGGCGGCAAACGATCACCCTGCTCCGCCCGGCGGCCGCGGAGCAGGGCGTTTCGCACCCCTCTACCGGCGCTCCGCGTCGCCCGGGGCCAACAGGCCGTCGATCACCAATCCGGCCAGGGCCTCGGCCCTGGCGAGACGTTCTGCCTGCGACAGGTGCTCGGGGCGGCCCAGGCGCCGGGCGAGAGGCTCATGCATCAGTCCTGACACCGGAGCGGTGATGGCGAAGAACAGGACGTCCATCGGAACCCGTTTCATGCGCCCGGATGCCATCAGCCTCTCGATGCTGGGCATGACGAGGGCCAGCGTCGGCTCGATGTGACGCTCGTAGAGGTAGTCCAGGCGCTCGGTGTCCCGTGCGAAGGCATCCTCTATCAGCAGGGCCAGCCACGGTTCGTCGATGTGGATCCGGTAGAAATCCATCACGAACTGCCGTACCACGGCCTCGTCTTCGCTCCCCGGCGCGGCCGGTGTCATGCGCGCGAGCTGGACCCCGAGCGAGGCGTCCACCACCGCACGCCAGAAGGCCGCCTTGGAGCCGTAACGGTCGTTGATGAAGATGTGGCTGACCCCCAGCCGGCGTGCCAGCTCCCGTGCCGACGCCCGGTCGTATCCCAGCTCCGCGAACGCCTCCAGGCCCCGCAGCAGGACCTCCCGCTCCGCGGGCACCGCCGGGGAATCCCCGCTGGGGCGCCCCCGGCGTCGAGTGGTGCTCACCTTGCCTTCCACCTGTCCTCCTCTGTCTGCCGTCCGAACGCATGCCCGCCGGCCGGGTCAGCGTAGCCGCCCGGATCGGCGTGTCCGTGCGCTTTCCCAGGTCGGCGCCTCACCCTGACCAGTCGCGGCGACCGACCCCCGGCCCTCGGTTGACACAGGTCGGGCGAGAGGTAATCTTACAGCTGTAAGATATTGCTTCGTGCCGCTCGCACGGTGCGGTGACGAGCAGTCACCCGCACCCTCGAACGAGCCTGCCCCCGCGAGACGCCCTACTCCGCACAGCACCGCATCCATCGTGCGTACGAAACAGTTTCGTACGTGAATGCGCTTCGCATCCGTGCAGGACATCCGACATCCGCACAAGGAGTCATCATGCGCAAGACCACCGCCGGCGCGACAGCCGTCGCCGCCGTGCTGATCGCCTCGTTCACCCTCGCCTCGGGAGGATCGGCCACCGCGACCACCACCGCCGACCCTGCCGCCGCACACGGCACCACCTCCGGTCAGGGGCTTGCCCAGACCGACCTCCCGGTGCTCGTCGACCCCGCCGCGGACCTCGCCGCCACCACCGACCGGGAGAACCAGTCCTGGTACGTGACCGCACAGGTGACCGCCGGGGGCCACCGATACGGATTCCTGGCCCACTACGTGAACATCCGCGACGTCAAGAACGGGTTCGGCACGTCGACCGTGTCGATCATCGACAAGGACACCGGCTGGACCGCCAAGTCGGAGATCATCCTCCCCGCCGGGTCGGGACTGTCCGACAAGCAGGGCGTGGACATCCACACCGACAACATCACCTGGACCGGCGACACCAAGGAGCAGAAGCTGCGCGCGAAGGTGCCCGAGGGGACCATCGACGTCACGCTCCGCCCGCGCGGAAACGTCCTCTACAACATGGGGACGGGGTTCTTCCCCATGTTCGGCGACGCGCAGTACCCGAACTACGAGTACGCCTTCCCCACCATCGACACCTCCGGGACGCTGACGCTCAAGGGCCGCACCGAGAAGCTCCGCGGGCAGGCCTGGCTGGACCGCCAGTGGGGTCCCCTGCCCATCACCAACTCCGCCGGCCGCACCTGGACCTGGATGAACCTCAGCCTGTCCAACGGCGACCGGATCAGCGTCTGGAACACGAAGCTGGACAAGGAGAACAACTTCGCGACCATCCTGAAGCCCGACGGCACCCAGACCGTCGCCGAGGCGACCCTCACGGCCGACGAATCCACCCTCTGGACCAGCCCGACCACCGGAAAGACCTACCCCACGCGCTGGAAGGTCAGCATCCCCGGCGTCGACGCGCGGCTGAACGTCGTCTCCCACACCGCGGACCAGGAACTGCCGAACACCGGGCCTCGCTACGAGGGCAGCGCCGCCGTCACCGGCAGCTACGACCACCGCCCGGTCAGCGGCACCACCTACGTCGAGGTCACCGGCCGCTGATCGGCCACCCGGCGCCCCGCCTTCCTGCCTGCCGCACGTGCCCCTGACCGCCGTCTTCGCCCCGACCCGGGCAGGAGGGCGGTCCGGGCAGCCAACACGAAGCCGACGGCACGACCATCCCCACGCCCTGACACCCCCGCACCCATCGAGGGAGAGTGGACATGTCCACCGAACGTCCCGTCCCAGCCGGGACTTCATCCGTCGAGTCCGGATCCGGACCCACCCGGCGCACCTTCATCGCCACCACCGCCGTCGGCGGAGCCGTGGTGGTCGGCGGCCTGGCCGCCGGGCCGACCGCCCTCGCCGCCGACGAAGCGGTGGCCGCCGAGGCGCCGCCCGGCAGCCGGGTCTCCCTGTCGGTCAACGGCGTCCGGCACACCGTCACGGTCGACAATCGCACCTCGCTGCTGGATCTGCTGCGCGAGCATCTCGACCTGACCGGCTCGAAGAAGGGCTGCAACGCGGGTGCCTGTGGAGCCTGCACGGTCCTGGTCGACGGACGCCGGGTCAACTCCTGTCTGACGCTGGCGGTGCGGCTGGAGGGCGCCGAGGTCACCACGATCGAGGGCCTGGAGAAGGGCGACCGACTCCACCCGCTGCAGCAGGCGTTCATCGACCAGGACGCCTTCCAGTGCGGCTTCTGCACGCCGGGGCAGATCGTGTCCGGGGTCGGCTGCATCCAGGAGGGCCACACCGGCTCCGCGGACGAGATCCGGGAGTGGATGAGCGGCAACCTGTGCCGCTGTGGCTGCTACGTCAAGATCGTGCGCGCCGTCGAGCAGGCCGCCGGCCGGAAGTGAGGTCCACGTCCCATGCATCCCTTCACCTACACCAGGGCCACGGACACCCGCGCGGCCCTCGCCGCCGGCCGGCGCGGCGGGCGTTACATCGCCGGCGGCACCACGCTGGTCGACCTGATGCGGGAGACCGTCGAACGCCCCGGCTCCCTGGTCGACATCAGCGGCCTGCCGCTGCGCGAGGTCACCGTCACCCGGAGCGGGAGCCTGCGCATCGGCGCCCTGGTCCGGATGGCCGAGGCAGCCGCCCACACCGAGGTGCGCACCACCTACCCGGTCGTCTCACAGGCGCTGGAGCTCAGCGCGTCGGCACAACTGCGGAACATGGCCACCATCGGCGGCAACATCATGCAGCGCACCCGGTGCGCGTACTTCCGTGACGTCACCGCCGACTGCAACAAGCGCGAGCCCGGCTCCGGTTGCGCCGCGCTGCACGGCTACAACCGCGGCCACGCAATCCTGGGCACCTCCGACCAGTGCGTGGCCACCCACCCCTCCGATCTCACGGTCGCCCTCACCGCCCTGGAGACCGACGTCCACCTGCTGGGCCCGGACGGCGAACGCACCGTGCCCTTCGCCGACTTCCTGCTCCGGCCGGGCAGCACACCCGACCGCGAACAGGCCATCCGCCCCGGCGAGTTGATCACCTCTGTGGAGATCCAGGCCCACCCCCGCCCCCTCAGATCCGGCTATCTGAAGGTGCGCGACCGGCAGTCCTACGAGTTCGCGCTCACCTCGGCGGCGGTCGCGCTGCACATCCGCGGGGGCGTCGTCCGCGAGGCGCGGGTCGCGGCCGGCGGTGTGGGCACCGTGCCGTGGCGGCTGCCCGCAGTCGAGCGGGCCCTCATCGGCGAACGCCCCTCCGACCGGCTGTGGACGGAGGCCGCCGAGCACGCGGCCGACGGCGCCCGGCCGCTCAGCCACAACGGCTTCAAGACCGAACTGCTCAAACGCACCGTCGAACGTCAGCTGCGCGCCGTGGGAGGCACCCGATGAGTCAGCCACAGGCAGCGGTCGGCGCGGACGTCCGCAGGGTCGACGCCCGGCTGAGGGTGACCGGGAGGGCGAAGTACGCCGCCGACAACAACCCCGACGGAGTCGTCCACGCGGTCGTCGTCGACAGCGGCGTCGGCAGGGGCCGTATCACCGGCCTCGACACCCGGGCCGCCGAGGCGCAGGCCGGCGTACTGAAGGTGATCAGCCACCTCAACGCGCCCAAGCTGCCGCCCGTCCCGGGGGGATACCCGCCGGGCAAGCCGCTGCGCGCCTTCCAGGACGACCGGGTCCAGTTCTTCGGACAGCCCGTCGCGGTCGTGGTGGCGACCACGCTGGAGACGGCACAGCACGCCGCGAACCTGGTCGAGGTGTCCTACGACGCCGAGACCCCCTCGACCGACCTGAGCGCCGTCGACCCCGCCGGCGACGGCCAGACCTATGCGCGCGGTGACGCCGACGGGGCCCTGGGCTCCTCCGCCGTCCGGCTGGACACGACGTACCGGACGGCCCGCAACCACCACAACCCGATCGAACCGGCCGGCATCGTCGCCCGCTGGGACGGTGACCGGCTGACCGTGTGGGAGAAGACCCAGTGGGTGCAGGGGGCCGCCGCCACCCTGGCCGGCGAACTCGGCATCCCGGCGGACCACATCCGCGTCCTCTCGCCGTTCGTCGGCGGCTCCTTCGGCAGCCTCGGCCGCACCTGGGTGCACTCCGTCATCGCGGCGGTGGCCGCCCGCGAGGTCGGACGCCCGGTGAAACTCGTCCTCACCCGCAGGCAGTTGTACTTCGGCGTGGGATACCGGCCCGCGTACGAGTACGGACTGCGGCTGGGCAGCGACCGGCGGGGCCGCCTGACGGCGTCGGCGCACGAGGTCCGGGCCGAGACCTCCCGCTACGAGACGTACATGGAAGAAGTCCTCACCCCGGGCCGGATGCTCTACAGCACACCCAACGTCCGCCAGACATACCGTCAGGTCCCGCTGGACGTGAGCACGCCGTGGTACATGCGCGGCCCCGGCTACTCCAGCGGCGCCTATCCCGTCGAGTCCGCGATGGACGAACTCGCCCACGAACTGGGCCTGGACCCGATCGAGCTGCGGCTGCGCAACGAACCGGCCGGCGACGAGTCCAGCGGGCTGCCGTTCTCCACCCGCCGCCTGCGGGACTGCTACCGGACGGGCGCCCGCGCGTTCGGCTGGCACCGGCGCAACCCCGAGCCCCGCTCGACGCGCGACGGCAACTGGCTCATCGGCATGGGGATGGCCGCCGGTGTCTACGACACCCTGCGCAGCGCGGCCCAGGCCTCGGTCAGGCTCGACGCCGACGGCACCGCCCTGGTGCAGTCCGCGACCAGCGACATGGGCCCTGGCACGGCCACCTCCATGACCCAGGTCGCCGCCGACGCCCTCGGCCTGACCATGCGCCGGGTGACCTTCCGGCTCGGCGACTCCCTCATGCCCAACGCCCCCATCCACGCCGGCTCACTGACCATGGCCAGTGTCGGATCCGCCGTCCAGGACGGCTGCGACAAGCTGCGCGGGCAGGCGATCGCGCTCGCGGTCAAGGACGAGGGATCACCGCTGTACGGCGCCGGCGCCGCCGGCATCGTCGTACAAGGCGGCCGGCTGTACGTGAAGGACGAGCCCGCCCGCGGGGAGACGTACCAGCGGCTCCTGGCCCGCAACGGCCGGAGCCACCTGGAAGCACTCGGTTCGTACACCGGGCCCTCGGCACCGGAGAAGTTCTCCCTCTACGCCTACGCCGCGACGTTCGCCGAGGTCGCCGTCGACTCCCGGCTCGGCCTGGTACGGGTGCGGCGCATGGTCGGCGTGTACGACGCCGCCCGGATCATCAGCCCGCGACTCGCCGACAGCCAGGCCATCGGCGCCATGACCGGCGGCATCGGCCAGGCCCTCCTCGAACACACGGTCACCGACCACCGCGACGGCCGGATCGTCAACGCCAACCTCGCCGACTACCTGGTGCCGACCCACGCCGACATGCCCGAGATGGAGGCGATCTTCATCGAGGGCGAGGACTACGAGGCCGACCCCATCGGGGTCAAGGGACTCGGCGAGATCGTCATCGTCGGGGTGGCGCCCGCCATCGCCAACGCGGTCTTCAACGCCACCGGCCGCCGGATCCGCGAGCTGCCGATCAGCGCCGAGGCCCTGCTCTGACCCCTCGGACGCCGGGCCTCCGTCCCGCCACGCCCACCCACGGAACGGAAGGCCCGCCATGCTCAACATCGCGCACACACTGCACCGCTGGTGCCGCGAGGGCCGTCCCTTCGCCCTCGCCACCGTCGTCGAGGTCACCGGCAGCGCACCACTGCCGCCCGGCACCGCCCTTGCCGTCGACTCCGACGGCACCGCGGTCGGCAGTGTCTCCGGGGGGTGCGTCGAAGCGGCGGTCTACGACCTGTGCCAGGAACTCCTCGCCCACGGCGGGCCACCCGCCCGCGCCCGGTTCGGCTACTCCGACGACGACGCCTTCGCCATCGGTCTGACCTGCGGCGGCGAGATCGACGTCCTGGTGCAGCGGGTGGATCCCGCCGCCGAGCCCGCCCTGGTCTCCGCCCTCGGGGCCGTGGCCGCGGGGCGCGCCTCGGCCGTGGCCCACGTCGTCGACGGCCCCGGTGAACTCGTCGGCCGCGTCCTCCACGTCCCTGACGAGGGTGGGCACGACGGCACTCTCGGCGAGGAGAGCGAGGACCGGGCAGTCGTGGCGCATGCCCGTGCGCGACTGCGGACGGGCCGCACCGCCCTGATCGAGGTCGGAGGCGTCGACGGAGTTCCGGAGAGCCCTGGATACGGCACCTGCCCGCGGCGGCTCGGCGTCCTCGTCCACGTCCACGCGTCCCGGCCCCGCATGCTGATCTTCGGCGCCGTCGACTTCGCCGCCGCCCTCGCCCAGGCCGGCTCCTTCCTCGGCTACCGGGTCACCGTCTGCGATGCCCGCCCGGTCTTCGCCACCGCCGCCCGCTTCCCGCACGCCGACGAGGTCGTCACCGACTGGCCCCACCGCTATCTCGCGGCCACCGAGGTCGACGCCCGCACCGCCGTCTGCGTCCTCACCCACGACGCCAAGTTCGACATCCCGCTGCTGCGCCTGGCGCTGACGCTCCCCGTCGGCTACATCGGCGCCATGGGCTCCCGGCGCACGCACGAACGCCGTATCGACCTGCTGCGGGAGGCAGGTGTCCCCGAGGAACGACTCGGCCGGCTGAACTCCCCGATCGGACTGGCCCTCGGCGCCCGCACCCCCCAGGAAACGGCCGTTTCCATCACGGCGGAGATCATCGCCCGGGCCAACCACCACACCGGTCTGCCCCTTTCGCAAAGCACCGGACCCATCCACCGCACGGTCGTGGGTGGTTGAGACAGCTTGCGTGCCCCTCCTGGAGGGTGCACAACGAAGTTGCCGATATGGGTGACTTGTTCATCCAATGAACATGTCCATTGAGCGTGACGGCGGTCACTTCCTAACTTGACGCTGCTCGCCGGAAGGCCACCGTGCCGAGCTTTCTGAATCAGGTTCGGTTGAAGAGCCGCGCGGAGGAACTCCGCGAAGGCCCATGGGGCGGTCCGGCAGCGGTGCTGCCGTGATGGCCGCGACAGGAGCACCCACATCAGGAGCCGACGGCGGGCGTCGGCTCCGACAGCACGCCTTGTGCGCAAGGAGTCATCCATGGTTCAGACCGATTCACCCAGTGAGACAAAGGGAGAGGGCGACAGACCCACCCCGCCGGTTCCGCGGCTGGAGGTCCGCAGTCTCTCCAAGACCTTCGCCGGCGTCACGGTCCTCGCGAACGCGAGCCTGATGATCGCCCCGGGAGAGGTACACGGCCTCGTCGGACAGAACGGCTCCGGCAAGTCGACGCTCATCAAACTGATCTCCGGCGTCTACTCGGCGGATCCCGGCGGCGAGATCCTCCTCGACGGCGAGCACATCGGCCCGCCGATCAAGGCGAAGGCACTGCACGGACAGGGTCTCTCGTTCGTGCACCAGGATCTCGGTCTCGTGCCCGACCTCTCGGTGCGCGACAACGTGCGGGTCGGCCGGCACGCGGTCAACCCGCTCACCCGCCGGATCAGGACCTCCGAGGACGCCGTCGCCGTCAGCGAGACGCTGACCTACCTCCGTACCGACATCGACCCATCGGCCAAGGTCTCGACCCTGCTGCCCAGCGAGCGGGTCGCGGTCGCGGTCGCCCGCGCACTCCAGGACCGGACCCCCGGCACGGGCGTCGTGGTCTTCGACGAGTCCTCGCGCGCCATCCCGCATGAGGCACTGCCGGCGTTCTACGACATGATCCGCCTGCTCAAGAGCCAGGGCACGGCCGTGCTGTTCATCAGCCACAACCTCAAGGAGGTACTCGAGATCGCCGACCGGGCGACCGTCCTGCGCAACGGCCGCGTCGTGGAGACGGGCGTTCCGACGGCAGCGCTCGACGAGGCCGAACTGGCCGGCCTCGTCCTCGGGCGCGCCGCAGCGCTCGGCGACATCATGGAGAGCCTGCCGCCCGCGCCCCGTCCCGAGACGGTCGAGTTCGTCGACGTCTCCGGCGGACGGGTCGAGAGCGTGAGCGCGGCCATCCGCCGCGGCGAGGTCGTCGGCTTCACGGGGACGGTCGACTCCGGCCTGTCGGACCTCGGGCCGCTGCTCGGCGGCGACCGGCGAGGCGCCGGCAAGGTCAGGCTGGGCGGGCGCGTCGTCGATCTGGCCCGGGCCAGGGTCGTCGACCTCCTGGATGCCGGGATCGCCTTCATCCCCGCCGATCGGCACGACAAGGGCGTCGCCCTGGAGCTGACGGTCGAGGAGAACGCGACCCTCCCCCACCTGCGCAGCCGGGGCAAGCCCTGGTGGACCGGGTTCAAGTGGCAGCGCGCCGAGACCGAGGGCATCATCGAGCGCTTCGACATCCGGCCGCCGAACCCCACGATGCCCGTCGCCTCGATGTCCGGCGGCAACCAGCAGAAGGTGCTGCTCGGCAAGTGGCTCCTCGGGACGCCCGACCTGCTCGTGCTCGACGATCCGACCCAGGCGGTCGATGTCGGCGCACGTCACGCGATCCTCACGGCGAGCCGACAGGCCGCCGCCGACGGTTCCGCGGTCATGGTCTGCTCCGCCGAGGTCGAGGACCTCGCGGCGATCTGCGACCGGGTCCTCATCCTCCAGGACGGCCGGATCGTCCGCGAGATGACGCGACCGTTCGACGCGGACGCCGTTCTCTCCGCGGTCTTCGCCGTGGACGACGCGGCGCACGCTCACTCCTCAGCTACGACTCCCGCAGACGAGGTCTGATGGCAACCACACGGTCACAACCCACGATCGCCGCGGGCGTCGCACGCCGGAAGACGGGCGTTCAGTTCACCCGGGCGGGCGCCTACGTGCTCCAGCGCTACAGCCTCGTGCTGCTCTGGATCCTCATGGTGGTGCTGTTCCTGGCGCTGCTCCCGAACAGCGTCGACCTCGCGAACGCCTCCCGCGCGGTCCTGGGCCAGCAGACACCGGTGGTCTTCCTCGGCCTCGCGGTCATCGCCACGATCGCCGTCGGCGAGTTCGACCTGTCGTTCGCCTTCATCTACGGCCTGGCGGGAACCACGTTCCCGGCCCTCGTCGTCCTGCACGGCTGGCCGGTCTGGCCTGCGATCCTCGTGGCCCTCGCCGCGGCGGTGCTCGTCGGCCTCCTCAACGCGGTACTCGTGGTCGTCGTCGGGATCAGCTCGATCGTCGTCACCCTCGGCACGGGAAGTGTCGCCCTGGGGATCGCGCTGCTGTTGTCGGACCAGGCGAACGTGAGCGGCCTCGACCCGGGGCTCGCGCAGGTCGCACTCGGCAGCTTCCTCGGCCTCCCGGCGGTGTTCTGGTACGGCGTCGTACTCGTCGCCGTCACCGCGTATGTCATGACCGCGACCCCACTCGGCCGGTCGATGCTGTTCGTCGGCTCGAACCCGAACGTCGCGAGGCTCGCGGGGATCCCCGTCCGCCGCATCCGTTTCGGGGCCTACCTGATGGCCTCCCTGCTCAGCGGCATCATCGGCATCATCCTGGCGTGCGGTGTCGGCGGGTTCAGCACCGCGACGGCCCAGGTACAGATGATGCCGGCCCTCGCCGCCGTGTTCCTCGGAACGATCGCGGTGGTCCCCGGGCGTTTCAACGCGATCGGCATGTTCATCGCCGCCTACTTCCTGCTGACGGGCATGTTCGGGCTGCAGCTGCTCGGGCTGTCCGGATGGGTGACGAACGTCTTCTACGGTGCGGCGCTGATCATCGCCATCACCGTGTCGCTTCTTCTGCGACGCCGCGCACGTGCCTGAGAGGGCCAAGTGATCACACACTCCATCTCAATGAAGAGAGGCAATCTCATGCTGAACGGGCGCAATCGGTCGCGCGAACTCCTCGCGGCCTGCACGGTGTTGGCACTCACTCTCGTCGGCTGCGGCAGCGCGAAGACGGACTCGGTCTCGTCGGGAGACGCGAAGGGCACCGTTCCGGCCGCCGTCACGAAGGCGGTCGAGTCGGCGGGACAGCCGATCGACACGTTCGTCGCACCGGGTCCGGCCGTCGACACCTCGAAGATCACCGGCGGCAAGGTCTACGTCGTCGTGCCGGCGCTGGAGGTGCAGGACTTCTCGGTCGTCGCGGACGAGATCAAGAGCGTGTTCTCGCGCTTCGGCGTCGACGTGGAGGCGTGCGGCACGACCGGCGGCTCGCCGGACGGCGTCGCCAACTGCCTCCAGCAGGCGATCAACGCGAAGGCCATCGGCATCGTCACCGTCGGCATCACCCAGAACACCGCCCCGAGCGCGATCGCCGCGGTCGCGAAGGCGGGCATCCCGCTGGTGAACGGCGTGACCACGGCCTCCGGCCCCGGCGACCCGAAGCTCGTCAGCTACGTGACCCCCGACTTTGTGAAGCTCCACTCCTGGTTGACCGATCAGTTCATCGTCGACTCCAAGGGCTCGGCCCATGTGCTCGCGATGCGCACGACATCGAACGACATCACGCCGGCCTGGGCCGACGACGGTGTCGTCAAGGTACTGAAGGACGAGTGCGGCGGCTGCTCGTCGAAGGTGATCGACGTGAACACGGTCAACCAGGACAAGATTCCCACCGAGGTGTCGACGTCGCTGGTGGCGGACTCCGACCTCAAGTACATCGTGGCCGGTACGAACAACTACGTCCCCGATGTCGTCTCGGGAGCGCAGGCCGCGAGCCGTAACGCCGCGGACATCAAGATCGGCACCGTGGGCGGCTCCCTGGCCGTGATGCAGCAGCTCGGCAAGTCCCAGTGGACCGGCGCGGTCGCCGCGTTCAGCCTTCCGGCACTCTCCTGGTACCTGTCCGACTCGCTGCTGCGGCTCATGGTCGGTCAGCCGCGTGCGGGCGAGCTGGACTTCCCATTCCAGCGTCTGTTCACGTCCGCCAACGTCACCGGCCTCGACCTCACCCAGAAGGGGTGGTCGAACGGCTCGTGGTACGGCAAGGCCGACTACGTGAACGGGTTCCTCAAGTTGTGGGGCAAGAAGTAGATGACCAGCGACGAAACCATCGCGCGCAACAAGCGGGTGGTCGAGGCGTTCGTCGCCGACGTGGCGATCGCCAAGCGGCTCGACCGTCTGGACGACCTGGTCGCGGTCGACTACGTCCAGCACAATCCGCACGCCGGACAGGGGCGCGAGGGCGTCCGTGAGTACTTCGCCGGATTCCATCGCGAACGCGAGAAGGATCTCGATCCCTCCGGGACCATCGAGGTCCACCTGATCGGCCAGGGGGATCTCGTGGTGCGTCACGAGATCCGCGTCAACGGGCTCCACATCGACATCTGGCGGGTCAGGGACGGCATGCTCCAGGAGCACTGGGACGCGTGGCGTTCGGCACCGGGCTACGACCCGCCGGCGGGCTCGTGATGGCGGGGGTCGGCCCCGGTGAGGCGGCGGCATCGGAACCCGAGCGACTGGCACGCAACAAGCGGCTCGTCGAGGACTTCCTGGCGGTCGCCCACGGCGATCTCGCGGGGCTGGACCGGCTCGGCGAGTTCGCGGCGGTGGACTACATCCAGCACAACCCGAACATCGGGCAGGGACTCGAGGGACTGCGCACGTTCTTCACCCACATCCTCTCGCTCCCGCCCTCCGAGCGCCTTGACCCCGCCAAGGAGCTGAAGGTGCACCTCATCGCGGAGGGCGACTTCGTCGTCCGGCACGAGATCCGCGAAGACGGGTTGCTCATCAACGTGTTCCGTATCGAGGACGGCCTTGTCAAGGAGCACTGGGACGCGTTCCGCCCGCCGCCCGGCGGCGCGATCATCCACGGTCTCGAATAGGGACTCCTGGCGCCCCGCGCACGGGCTTCTTCCGGGATTCCGATCCAACGAAGGGATTGAGCATGGCTGACGAGATCCACGATCTCGCGCGCAACAAGCAGATCGTCGCCGAGTTCTTCGAGATCGCCCACGGCACCGTGGCGGGACTGGAGCACCTCGACCGGTACGTGGCCGAAGACTACATCCAGCACAACCCGAACATCGAGCAGGGCCGCGAGGGGCTCCGGAAGTTCTTCACCTACATCCTCTCGCTGCCCCCGGAGGAGCGGCTCGACCCGGCGAAGGAGATCGAGGTGAACGTCATCGCCGACGGCGAGTTCATCGCCCGTCAGGCGATCCGCGAGGACGGGATGCTGGTCGACGTCTTCCGCATACACGACGGGCTGCTCGTCGAGCACTGGGATGCCTTCCGTCCGCCGCCCGGTGGCAAGGTCATCCACGGACTCGAGTGACCGCACCCGACTTGAGCACCGGCGCCATCCGGCCCCTGTTGGAACGGATGGCGCCGGCATCTCCGCGTCAGCGACGCGGATCGACCGTGAACGTTCTCAGGGCATGGGCAGCACGGGCTTCACCACTCGGCCGGACACATGGAGCCGGGGACGCTTCGACATCGCCCTTACCCCCGCGGGAGTAAGAGGCACTGGGACTAGGAGGAGACAGGCCATGGGCGATCGAGCGACGGAGATCCGCGAGCTTGCTCCCGATCTCTTCATGATCCGGACCGGCTTCCCGCAGATCTACCTCTGGCGCGACGGGTCAGAGGTCACGATGATCGACGCAGGGTTTCCCGGGGACGAGCCCGCGCTCGCCGCCGCCTTCTCTGAGCTGGGATTCCGTACCACGGCCCTCCGGCGGCTCGTGCTCACGCATCACCATGAGGACCACACGGGCGCGGCCGCGGACGTGGCGAGCTGGGGCGATGTCGAAGTGGTCGCGCATCGCGCGGACGCTCCGATCATCCGCGGCGAGCGTCGGCCCCCGCGTCGGACGCTCTCCGACGAGGAGCGCGCAGTGTTCGAGCGGCTGTCCGCCGGCATCCCACCGGCCCCTCCGTGTCGCGTCGACTCCGAGGTGGAGGCGGGAGACGTCGTCGCGATCGGGGGCGGGGCGGCGGTGATCAGCGGAGCAGGGCACACAGAGGGCAGCATCGGCCTCCTGGTCAGGGAGTCCCGTGTCCTGTTCACCGGCGACCTCATCGTCACCCTGTCGGGAGGTCCCACGCTGGGCCATTTCAACGACGACGCAGCCTCGGCCCGCCGCTCCGCCGCGGCGATGGCCGCCCACGACGTCCTGCTTCTGTGCCCCGGACACGGCGATCCGGTGGCGGACCCGCAGGTGCTGAGGGGGTTGGGAGCGGTGCTGGAGTCCTCCGCACCCGGCAACCTGTAGCGTCTCGCGCAGGCGCGGCCCCCGGAGACACGGTCTGCGCCGTGATCGTCAGCGGCCGTCTCGCGTCCAGGGGACCTGGTCCCGCGGACCGAGGCGGTCGGGCTCGACGAGCCGCGCGCTGATGAGACCCTGGTGCGCGTCATGGCGACCGGGATCTGCCACACCGACATCAACGCGCACGCCGGACACAGCCTCCCCGCGCAGACGCCGATCGTGCTCCGGCGCGCGGCCGCCGGCGTCGTGGAGCGGGTGGGCACCGGCGTGGCCGGGTCCGGGCCGACGACCATGTCGCCCTGTCCGACGGCTCGTACGGTGGTCTGCCCCAACTGCCGCACCGGGCGCCCCGCTTACTGCCGCGAGGCCACGCTCGTCGCGTTCGGCGGCCGACGCGTCGACGGTTCGTCGCCGCTGAGCCGACAGGGAGAGCGGACCGGCGGTATGTTCCTCGGGCAGGCATCGCTCGCCACCTCTGCGGTCGCTCCGGTTCGGAGCGCGGGCCGTTGGCCTGCGGGGTGATCACCGGCGCCGGATCGGTCATCGAGGCCCTGCGGCTGCGCCCCGGCGACTCCATCGTCGTCCTCGGCCCAGAGGGTGCCGGCCTCACCGCGGTCATGGCGGCACGGGTGGCCGGTGCCACGCTTGTCGCGGCCGTCGACGTGAGCCCCGGGCGGCTGTCGCTGGAAGTCCTTGATCAGGGAGTCCTTGACGCCGAAGACGGTGTCCTTGCGGCCGATCGGGTCACCCTCGGGAAAAAATGTGGGTCACCAGCGTGCGAGCCCCCTCGGGGGACGCCATGAAGTGCAGATGGGCAGATGCGCCCGGTCGGCACGCTTTCCGGCGTCGTACAGCCCGTCCTCGACGAAGAAGGGCCCGAACACGGTCGCCTCGGTGGCGCCCTCGTAGGCCTGGTTGTTGACGTCGGTCCTGCAACTTCACGATGCCCACTCCTCATTGTTGGCTGGGGGTGTCATACACCGAGCTGAAGGTCCGTGATCGACACAGGCTGTGCGGTGCGCAGGGATTCGTTGGCAGCGATACCGACGGCCACTGCGCGCACTCCGTCGAGACGGCCGGCGGCGCGGCCGAGCGGATCGGTGTGCAGGCGCAGGTCGCGACAGAAAATGTCCTGGAGAAGGACGGCGTCGCCACCGCCAGGCCCGCCGATCCCGTCGGGGATGACAACATCCTCTGCCCGGTTCCAGTGCTTCTGCACGACGAGGCGGACGGATCCAGGTCAACGTCGCCATCATCGAGCCGGATGTGTCCCCGCTCGACGGCGGACAGTTCTGCACGTCCCTGTGTGCCGTTGACCGCTGCGGTAGTCGACCAGGACGGACATGTTGTCCTCGACAATGATGCCGGGCGCGAACGGGTCCTGGTCGCGGCGGTATCCGTCGTGGTGCTCGGCTTGCAGGTACAGCGTTTCGAGCCGCGGACCATAGCGGAGGTCGAGCGCGAAGGGATCCGGCGCCGGTGCCGCGATCGGGGCAGAGTCCCGCTCCGCGGGCCGCGGCGTTCGCGTCACCAGAGAAGCGCAGCCCTCCGGAGGCGTAGACGAGTTCGCCCGCATGACCGGTGGGCTCTGGCAGGGCGTCGCATCGGCGGGCGGCTCCGCCGCGGTCGGCTGGGCGGACGCCGACATGCTGCCCCTCGGCCGCATCGGCATCCGGGCCGAGAGGGGTGACGACCGCCTCTGCTCCCTCACCCGCCCCGAGCAGATCAGCCTGCTCACCTTGTGGCTGATCTCCCGCTCCCCACTGATGATGGGCGGCGACCTGCCCACCAGCCCGCCGGAGACGATCGAGCTGCTCACCAACGACGAAGCGCTCGCCCTCCTGTGGCACGGCACCGACAACCGTGAGGTCCTCCGCGAGAAGGACCTCATCCCGTGGACCGCCCAGGACACCGATGGACGCACCCGCTACGCCGCCGTGTTCTCCCTCGCCGACACCCCTCGGCGCGTCACCGTCCCGCTCGGTTGCCTGAGCGCCCGTCCCGATGACGACGTCCGCGAGTGGTGGACCCGCACCGACATTCCGTACGACGGCCGCAGCCTGGTCACCGACCTGCCCGCCCACGGCGCGGTACTCCTCCGTCTCGGCCAGGACATGAGGTAGTGGCTGAGGTTCCCCTCCCGACTTGCGGGAGACGGCGCCGACGGCCGACTCGTCTGCCGTCGGGGGCGGTCGTGTCGAGGCTCGTTCGGAGTGGCAGGTACGGTCATACCCCCGCGGGGGCGAGGACGATGTCGAAGCGCACCCGGCTCCATGTGCCGTCGATGACGCGGCCGTCGGGTGTCGGCGTGCCGGCCGGCTGCCGCTCGAACCGCTTGATCAGAGAGTCCTTCACGCCGAAGACGGTGTCCTTGCGACCGATGGGGTCGCCCTCGGGGAAGATGTGGGTCACCAGCGTACGAACCCCCTCGTGGGACACCATGAAGTGCAGATGGGCGGCGCGCAGCGGTGAACGGCCGACCGCGTCGAGCATCTTGCCGACGGGCCCGTCGTCCGGGATGGGGTACGGCGTCGGGGTGAGGCCCCAGAAGCGGTAGCCGCCATCGGACGCGGAGAAGAGGTGCGCCCGTCCGGCCCGCTTGCCGGCGTCGTACTGCACGTCGTAGAGCCCGTCCTCGTCGGCCTCCCAGACCTCGATGCGCGCACCGGCGAGCGGATTGCCGTCGGTGTCGGTGACGGTGCCCTCGACCCAGCAGGGCTCACCGGGGGCACCGAAGGCCAGGTCGCCGCCGAGCTCGATCACCGGGGCGCCCTCGACGAAGAACGGCCCGAAGACGGTCGCCTCGGTGGCGCCCTTGTAGGCCTGGTTGTTGACGTTGATCGTCTGCATGCTCGCGCCGAGGGTGTCGGACAGCAGGATGAACTCCTGCCGGACGTCGTCGGTGATGTGACCGGCCTGGGTGAGGTAGCCGATCGCCTCCCCCCATTCCTCCTCGGTCAGCCGGACCTCGCGGATGAAGGAGTGCAGGTGCTTGACCAGGGAGACCATGAGTTCCTGCAGCCTCGGGTCCTCGCAGAGGTCGAAGGAGGCAACGACGTTGTCGACGAGCCGCTGCTCGACCGCCCGCTGCTCCGGCGGCACCTCGCGGTAGATCGTGACGTCGGCACCGGCCTGGGCCGCGCCGGGATTGACGTAGGTAGCCATGACGGCCTCTTTCAGTTGACCGGATCGCCGGCCCACGCAGCCTGCAGCAGCATGGTCAGGTTCGCGTAGGTGACGGGGGTGGGGTTGTTGGCCGGGATCGCCTTCATCATCGGCCCCAGCGCTCTGGCGATGCCGTCCTCGGGCATGCCGTAGTCGCGCAGGGCCCGCGGCGCGTCCAGCGTCTGGCGCAGGGTGGCCAGGCCGGCGCTCGCGTCCTTGGTGTGGAAGACCGTGCCGAAGGCCTGGGCGATACGCGACTCCGCCTCGGGCGCGTGCGGGGCGTTGAAGGCCAGGACGTGGGGCAGCACGACGGCGTGGGTCTGGGCGTGCGGGAGGTTGAACATGCCACCGAGGACATGGCAGATCTTGTGGTGCATGCCGGAGCCGGCCGAGGCGAAGGCGACCGCGGCGAGGTAGGCGCCGTACAGCGTCTGCTCGATGCCCTCGACGCCGGTCGAGTCCTCGGCCACCGCCGGCAGGCCGGTCGCCAGTGCGCGGATGCCCTCCTGCGCCAGCGCCCGGTCGATCGGGTCGGCACGCGGGCCCCACATCGAGTCCACGCAGTGCGCCATGGCGTTCAGGCCGCTGGCGACCGTCATCTCGCCGGGCAGTGTGGTCAGGAGGCCCGCGTCGTACACGACCGACGCGGGCAGCACCTTGTCGTCCACACCGGTGGTCTTGGTCTCCCCCTCGGTCAGCCCCCAGACGTTGGTCGCCTCGGAGCCGGCGTAGGTGGTGGGTACCGCGACGATCGGCAGCCCGGTGGTCATGGCCACCGCCTTGGCCAGACCCGTGGTCGAGCCGCCGCCGACGCTGACCAGGATGTCCGCGCCCGCATCGGAGGCCGCCCGAAGGGCTCGCCCGGCGACCTCGACCGGTACGTGCATCACGACCTCATCGTGACGCAGTACGAGCGGGATCTCCTTGGCGATCGGATCGGCCAGTTCCCTCTCGCGGTCCGACGCGATCAGCATGACCTTGGAACCGCCGAGTGCCTGGACCTCCGCCGCCACAGCGGCGGGCGACTCCCCGGCCGCGAACACCACCCGCTGGGGCAGGGTCTCGTGCGTGAATCTCATCGTTTGCTCCTTCGGTGGCTCTGCGGCCTCAGGCCCCGGCCAGCCATTGCGTGCCTTCGGAGTAGAGGTGCTCGACCGCTGGGCCGGTGAGGCCGGGGAGTCCGTCCTTCACCATGAAACCCGCCTTGGTCTGCAGGTAGGCCAAGTGCCGGTAGCCGGTCGGAAACCGGTCCAGGAGCTCGGGATCCAACGTCAGTGAGACAGCGGGGTCGACGACGTCGAGCCGGTCCTTCTCGTAGATCGGCTGCCGGCGGACGAGGGTCCAGCGCCCCTCGTGCCGGGAGAGGAAGTCGTAGAAGCGGCCGGTGCAGACGACATCGACCTCGACGCCGTCGATGGTCTCGCGCTGGTTGATCGTCATCTTCGTCTGGGCGATGGCCCGTTCGCCGACGATGTCCGCGGTGTGACCGCCCAGGAAGTGGAGAATGCTGACTCCGTTCTCGAAGCCCTCACGACTGGCCTTGATGAAGTCGGTGGCACTTCCCTGGAACCAGGTGGCGCTCATCCAGCCGTCGCGCGGATGCCAGACCGTGGCGAAGCGGCCCCAGTCCCCGGCATCGCGCCACAGCGCCCAGTTCTCGATGAGCTGCCGGATCTCGTGGTGGTCGTTGTCGACCTGCGACATTGTTGACTCCTTGGAAGGGCGGAGATCCCTGGTACAGGGGCCTCGTCAGAAGGACCGGAGGAACTCCTCCACCTCTCGGTGGAGCTGCTCGAGGGCCTCTGTCTCTCGGACCTCCGCCAGCCATGCCGCTCCTACCGCCGGGCTGAAAGCCGCGGCAAGGCACCACATCCAGCCGGGCAAGCCCCGGGGGCCCGGCGCACGCCGTTTCACGTGCGCCCTACGACCTCGTCGCATCGTCAGATGGGGTAGTGGCGGGATCCGGACTGGATGGTGATCCAGCGCAGCTCGGTGAACTCCTCCAGCGCGGCGCGGGAGCCGAAACGGCCCCAGCCGCTGGCGCCGACCCCGCCGAAGGGCATCTGGGGCTCGTCGTGCACGGTGGCGCCGTTGATGTGGCAGATGCCGGACTTGATACGGCGGGCCACGTCGAGGGCAGCTGCCGCGTCCTTGCCGAAGACGGCGGCGGAGAGCCCGTACTCGGTGTCGTTGGCGACCGTGACGGCCTCGTCGGTCGAGTCGACCTCGATGATCGAGACGACCGGTCCGAAGGACTCCTCGCTGTAGATACGCATCTCCGGTGTGACCCCGCGCAGCACCGTGGGCTGCACGAACAGGCCGTCGGCCGTGCCACCGGTCAGGACTTGGGCGCCCTTGTCACGGGCGTCCTCGATCAACGCGACCACGTGGTCCCGGGCGACGGTGTGGACCAGCGGGCCGATCTGTGAGGCGGGGTCGCTCGGGGGGCCGACGACCAGTTTGGCGGCACGCTCGGCCAGGCGGGAGGAGAGCTCGTCGGCGACGGTCCGGTCGACGATGACGCGCTCGGTCGACATGCAGATCTCGCCCTGGTTCATGAAGGCACCGAAGCTGGCCGCGGCGGCGGCCTCCTCCAGGTCCGCGTCAGGGAGCACCAAGAAGGGCGCCTTGCCGCCGAGTTCGAGGACCACACGGGTGAGGTGACGGCCACCGATTTCGCCGATGATGCGGCCGACCTTGCTGGATCCCGTGAAGTTCACACGGGTCACGGCCGGGTGGGCGATCAGGGCCTCGACGACGCTCGGACCGTCCTGGGGCGCGTTGCTGATGAGGTTGACCGCTCCGGCGGGCACGCCGGCGTCGTGCAGCACCTGGACGATCGCGGCCTGGGTGAGCGGCGTCTGCTCGGAGGACTTCAGCACCACGGTGTTGCCCCACACCAGCGGCCACACGACGGCACGCACACCGAGGATCAGCGGCGCGTTCCACGGCGCGATGCCGACGACGACGCCGACCGGCTGCCGCACACCGAGGGCGGTCAGGCCGGGCACGTCCGACGGGATGACCTCGCCCACGGCCGCGTAGGCCTGGGCCGCCGCCTCCACGAGCATGCCCTTCGCGACGTGCACGTTGAAGCCGCACCAAGGAAGAGTGGCGCCCATCTCGCGGCTCATCGTGGCGACGATCTCGTCGGTGCGCTCACCGAGCAGGGCGGCCGCCCGCTCCAGGACCGACCGCCGCGCGGCCGGCGGAAGGCCCGACCACTCCGGAAGTGCCGCCGCTGCCGCGTCCACCGCGAGGTTGACATCCTCGACGGAGGCTGCCGCGACCCTCGCGATCGGTTCACCGGTCAGGGCCTCGGCCGTCTCGAAGTAGCGGCCGTCCTTGGCCGGGACGTGCTCGCCCGCGATGAGGAGGTCGCTGGTCCGGACCGCGCCGGACGTGGGTGCCTTGATCTCAGTAGCTGACATTGTTGTCGCCTCGCCTCCACAACAGCGGCGATCGTCGTCGATCGCCGCGGAAACCTTCATGTCGAACTCTCTGTCGCCGGCCGCCCGCCCTGAAGCCTCTTGTCCGTTCATCGAACAGCGGCGTGAGGGAGATGCGGCCGGCCTACCCGGGCGTCAGGCCGGCGGCATGCGCTTGGACTGGTGCATGTGCGCCAGGCGCCATCCCTCCGCGGTCTTCTCCCAGACCCGGGTCATCACTTCCTGGACGGGGAAGGGCGGGAGGTTCTCGTCGAAGAAGATGTGCATCTCCTGGAGACACGTGGTGATCGCGGTGTCGCCGTGGACCGTGATGCTCAGCTCCTCGGCCTTGGCGAAGACAGTGCGGCGGCGGGTCGAGGCGAAGTGGGCGAAGGCCTCCCGGCCATCGATCTTCCCGACCGGGCCGTGGACGACGTGACTGTCTTCGAGCATGAGGGCGATCAGCGCCTTCTCGCCCTCGACGAGAGCCACGAGCCAGGCGGCCTCCGCCTGTTCGATCGCCTGGAGGGTCGCGGTGGCCGCGGTGGACGTGGTCGTTGTCATAGGTCCAGCTCCAGAATCGGAGAGAGTGCTCGCGATGAGCAGGTGGTGAACATGCCGTCGGCGCGTTCCCGATCGGTGAGGATGTCGTCGCGGTGGTCGGGCTCTCCGGCGAGGACGCGCACGATGCACTCACCGCAGATTCCCTGCTGGCACGAGTAGGGGGCGTCCACGCCGTTGGCGAGCAGGACGTCGAGGACGCTCTGGCCCTCCTCGATCCCGTACTCGCCGCCGGTCCTGGCCAGCCGCACGCGAAAGGCCCCGCCGGCCTTGTGCGCCTCGGCGTCCTCGACGGGTGCGAAGCGCTCCTTGTGGATCGCTTCGGCAGGCCATCCCGCTGCGAGCGCGGAGGAGATCACGAAGTCCATGAAGCCTCCCGGTCCGCAGACGTAGATCGCCGTGTGGGGATCGGGCCGGCCGATGTCGGTGGCGATGCCGAACCTCTGGTCGTCCGGGCCGTCGTCGAAGTGGAGCCGGACACGGGGGTTGTGCTCCAGTTCGTCGAGGAACGCCGAGTCACCCCGGCTCCGCGCGCAGTAGTGCAACTCGTACTCCGCGCCGCTCGCTTCCAGCGCGTGCGCCATGGCCAGCAGAGGAGTGACGCCGATACCGCCGGCCACCAGCAGATGGCGTCGCGCCTCGTCCGAGACTCCGAACCGGTTCCGGGGACGGGAGATCCGCAGCCTGTCGCCCTTGCGGAGCCGATGCATCCCCAGCGAGCCGCCGCGCGACGCCGTCTCGGCCAGCACCGCCAGCCGATAGCGGGTGCGGTCGTGCGGCGGCCCGCACAGGGAGTACTGGCGGACCAGCCCGGCGGCGCTGTCGACCAGTACGTCGACATGGGCGCCGGCGGCGAACTCCGGAAGCTCGGCGTCCTCGGGACTGACCAGGTCGATCACCACGATCCGACTGGTCGCGTCGCGCCGGGCGTCCACGACGGTGTCGAGCCACTCGTTGTTCATGATCGTCGCTCAGATTCCAGCGGTGGCCGGCGCGTCGGCGTCGTCGCCCGCCGGGCGCTTGCCGAGGGTGAAGAGCCCGGACTGGGTGCGGTGAACCTCCGAGGGGTCGCGGACGATGTTGATCGGATCGCGCCCGGCCTCGACGTCGTCGACCATCGTGAGCAGCATGCGGCGCAGCATGACGACGCCGCGGTCCGAGGTGGCCAGGGTCTCCTCGGAGTCCAGGGTGATCGCTCCCTGAGAGCCCTGGGCCTCCGCGTCACCGGGGAACCGGTGGCGCTCCTCGTCGGTCAGTTCGTGGTTCTGCTTGCCGTTCTGCGTGATGCCGATCACGAAGCGGACCATGCGCTCGGGATCGTTGGTGCGGATCGAGAAGAAGAGCCGGTTGGTGGTGTCGTCGGAGGGCACCAGCCACAGCAACTGGTCCGGATTGTCGGGGGTCATCTTCACGTAGTCCGGCAGGCCGAAGATGTTGGGAAGGTGCTGCTCGACCGCGAAGCCGTACTCGGTGACCTCGCCGTCCTCGCCCTCGACCTCGAATCGCTGGATGTACTTCACGCCGTGGTCGGTACGCTCGTACGTCACGCGGTCGGCGATGGTGGCCGGGTCGAAGAAGCTCTCGGGGTAGCCGAACGTCCCGGTGCCCAGCATCTGGTAGCCGCTGTGCGTGGAGTGGAGCCAGGTGACGTGCGTCGGGTCGGCGCCGTTCTCGTACATGTTGAGCCAGTTGAAGTCCGCCGGCATGCCGAGGACCGCGGCGTGCGGGACCGGCCAGCTGGCGAAGTACTTCTCGTCCTCGGCGGGGTTCTCCAGCGCGTCGTAGCGCGGGAGTTCGGGCTTGAGCTCGGGCGGGCCCATGTAGACGAAGACCAGGCCGTAGCGCTCCTGGACGGGGTACCACGGCTGACGGGCGGCGTCGCGCCTGCGTCCCAGGGCCGGCTCACACGCCTGCTCGATGCAGCGACCCTCGACGTCGAACTTCCAGCCGTGGTAGCAGCAGCGGATGCCGTCGTCCTCGACGCGGCCGTAGTAGAGGCTGGCACCGCGGTGGGTGCAGCGCTCGATCACGACACCGGGTGCGCCCTGTCCGTCCCGGAACACGACCAGGTCCTCGCCCAGTACGCGGGTCTTCTGCGGCAGGGCACCGGCGACGAGCGTCTCCGAGCTGGCGATCGGGTGCCAGTAGCGACGCAGGGCCTCGCCCATGGGCGTGCCGGGTCCGACCTCGCGCAGACGGGCGTTGTAGGAGGGCTTCGGGCGACCGTAGCCGGTACCGGTGTCGACCTCTGAAGTGGTGGTCATCGTCTTGTCTCCCGTGCGGCTCGGGCGCGCAGCCGGGGGCATGCAGGGCTGTGGGGGATCTCCTGCGAAGGCACCTTCACGTGCGGCCCGCGAATAGGATTGTTAATTCACATTCGCATTACCTTCGCGACGCGTCAAGGGTCCGGGCCCAGTACTCAGGAGTGCCGGATGCGGGGCCCCGGAGCCGCTACCGACGGCGTATACGCTGAGGCGGTGAGTACCGAACCTTCACTCGATCTGCCGCCGGCACAGCAGGCGCGCAGCCGACTGACCCAGCAGCGGATCCTGGAAGCGGGTACGGCCCTCCTGACGGAGGGCGGCACCGAGGCGCTCACCATCGCGGCCGTCGCCGCGCGAGCGGGCGTCTCGGTGGGGAGTGTCTATCGACGGTTCGGCGACAAGGACCGCCTGATCGCCGCACTGCAGCACGACATGATCGATCACTTTCGCGCCGACATCATCCGCCGCTTCGCCCCGCTGCGCACAGACCCGACCACACTGATCGCCTCGGCGGTCGCCGGGATCACCGAGACGTTCGAAGCACACGCACGTCTGATGCGCGTCTTCATCACCGCGGGCACCACCGATCCCGCAGTGTCCGAAGTCGGGTCCGACGCCAGCATCGACGCCGGCCAGGTGTTCCGGCGGTTCCTGGAACCGATCGTGCCGATGATCAGCGCGCCGGAGCCGGACTTGCGGCTGGACGTCACCTTTCGCCTGGTGTACGCGGCGTGCATGAACCGCGTGCTGCACGGCGAACGATTCGAGTCCGGGCGACCGCTGACGTGGCGTCAACTCACCGACGAGCTGGCGAACATCGCCTGCCTGTATCTACTGGGCACGTCGACGGAGTGAGCCCCCGGTCATCCTGATGCGAATGCGAGGTACGCTTCACATTCACCTCGGGCCGCGACATGTTGTCGCGGGTTTCCAGCATGTCCGGAATCAGCGATGACCTGGGCTGTCCACGGCCCCGGGGATCCCACGGAAGACGTCCGGTCGACCACTCGGCCGCCAAGGGAAGGAACCGCCCCATGCGAGAGCCGCTCAGCTACGAGATCGCGCACGGCGCCGCTCTCGCCGCTCTGGAAGCAGGAAGGGCCGAGGGGCACAAGGTGTGCGCCGTCGTGGTCAACCGAAGCGGTGTCACGAAGGTGCTCCTCAGCGACGACGGCGTCGGTCTTCTCGGTGTGGAGACCGCGCGACGCAAGGCTTACACCTCGGCCGTCAGCGGTGTCCCGACGGCCAAGTTCGCGGCCTTCGCCGCGTCCCCCCAGATGCAGGTGGCACCTCCTCACCTGGTTGACGCCAACCTTCTGCCGGTCGCCGGCGGCGTGCCGATCGTGACGGCCGACGGCGAGGTCATCGGCGCCATCGGCGTGGGCGGGGCGGACGACGTCACTGACGACCGCATCGCGCATCAGGCTCGGGACTCCGTCGCGAAGATCGTTGCGTAGGCGTTCCTCCGGTCGGTAAGCGGCGATACCGGATCTTGCGGCAGTCGTCGGGCGCCCTGGCCATGCCCGAAGCGCGTGTGCGCCTCGCTCAACAACCGCCGGCCCGTCTGAAGGTGTCGCTTCCTCGAACTGCCCGACGAGACCAGGGAACGGCCGCCGAGGAGGCGCTCCGCACGCCGATGGCTCCGACGGTCCGGCCCGACGCCCGCACCGGGCCGCCCGCACACCCGCCACCCGCGAGGCAGGGCTGTTGCGCAAGGCGAGGGCCGGGTGATCCGGCTTCGGTGTGCGTCAGAACATCGCCTCAATGATCCCTACGGTGCGCACAAGGTGCGGTTCGGAGCGGTCCGCACGGTGGGCGACGGCCAGTTCCACCCGCGCGTCGGCCCCGGCCAGCGGTAGGTAGGCGACGCCGTCCAGCGCCAACGCGGTCACGGGCTCGGGCACGACGGCGACGCCGAGACCGCCGGCCACGAGCGTGACCAACGTCGAGGTCTCGCCGACCTCGTGGCGAATGTGCGGTTCGACGCCGGCGTCGCGCAGGAGGCCCAGCACCACGTCGTACATCACCGACCGGCGGTCGGCGGAGTGCACGATCAGGTCGGTGCCGGCGAGGTCCGCGACCCGCAACCGTTTCCGGCGGCCGAGGGGGTGGTCGGCCGGTACGGCGACGACGAGCCGGTCCCTGCGCAGGGTGCGCAGGGTGAGGGAGAGGTCGGCCACCGGAGGGCGCAGCAGCGCGATGTCGATCACCCCGGTGCGCAGCGCCTCGACCTGGTCGGGCGCGAGCATCTCACCGCGGAAGGAGAAGTCGACGCCGGGCAGCTCTTCCGAGAGCCGACGTGAGAGCGCGGGCAGGAGGCTGTACGTCGCCGAGCCCACGCAGCCGATCGCGAGGTGGCCCACCGAGCCCGTGGCGACGCGGCGTGCGTGGTGGGCTGCCTCGTCGACGTCGGCGAGGATCGCGCGCGCCCGCTCCAGGTAGGCCCGTCCGGCCTCGGTGAGGTCGACCCGGCGCGTGGTGCGGTGGAGCAGTTCGACGCCCAGCTCGGTCTCCAGCTGGCGGATCTGCTGGGAGAGCGGGGGCTGGGCCATGTGGAGCCGCTCGGCGGCGCGACCGAAATGGCGCTCCTCGGCCACCGCCACGAAGTACCGGAGATGACGCAGATCCATATCTCACTCATATCAATCGGCACGCATATGTGTACTTCAGAATATCGCGTACCGGGGCTAGCGTCGGTGCATGAGCGCTTTCATCTACGCCGCGACGCGCACGCCGTTCGGCCGTTTCAACGGCGCGCTGGCCGGGGTGCGCCCCGACGACCTCGCCGCCGCCGCGATCACCTCGACACTCGCCCGGGTGCCGGGTCTCGACCCCGCCGCGATCGACGACGTGGTGTGGGGCAACGCCAACGGCGCCGGCGAGGAGAACCGCAACGTGGGTCGCATGGCGGCGCTGCTCGCCGGGCTCCCGGTGAGTGTGCCCGGCACCACGGTCAACCGGTTGTGCGGGTCGAGTCTCGACGCGGCGATGACGGCCAGTCGGACGATCGAGTCCGGCGATGCCGAGGTGGTGCTGACCGGCGGTGTGGAGTCGATGACGCGGGCGCCGTGGGTGCTGCCGAAGTCGGCGAAGCCGTTCCCGGCCGGTGATGTCACCGCGGTGTCGACCACGCTCGGCTGGCGGCTGGTCAACCCGCGCATGCCGAAGGAGTGGACGGTCAGCCTGGGCGAGGCCAACGAGCAGCTGCAGGAGCGCTTCGGGATCTCCCGGGAGCGACAGGACGAGTTCGCCGCTCGCTCCCACCAACTCGCACACCAGGCTTGGGAGTCGGGCTTCTACGACGACCTGGTGGTGCCGGTCGAGGGCGTCGACCTGACGCGTGACGAGGGCATCCGGGCGGGATCCACGCCGGAGGCGCTGGCCGGTCTCAAGCCGGTCTTCCGGACCCCGGAGCAGGGCGGCACCATCACGGCGGGCAACGCCAGCCCGCTCAACGACGGTGCCTCCGGGGTGCTGTTGGGCAGCGCGAAGGCGGCGGCCGTCATCGGGGCCGACCCGATCGCCCGTATCGCCGGCCGCGGGGTGATGGCGCTGGAGCCGCAGGCCTTCGGCTACGCCCCGGTCGAGGCCGCGAACCGTGCGCTGGCCCGGGCCGGGATCGGCTGGGACCAGGTGGGCGCGGTCGAGCTCAACGAGGCCTTCGCCGTGCAGTCGCTCGCCTGCGTAGACGCGTGGAAGATCGACCCCGCCATCGCCAACCAGAAGGGCGGCGCCATCGCGATCGGGCACCCGCTGGGCGCCTCGGGCGGCCGCGTCCTCGCCACGCTGGCCAAGGTGCTGCGCGAGACGAGGCAGCGCTACGGCGTCGCCGCGATCTGCATCGGGGTCGGCCAGGGCCTGGCCGTCGTACTCGAGAACTTCGACACGACGGGGGCGGACCGGTGAGCCGGGCGGAGATCCTCGAAAGCACCGACGAAGCCGTCGCAGGGATCGAGGACGGCTCCACGATCCTCGTCGGCGGCTTCGGCCTGGCCGGCATGCCGTTCGACCTGATCGACGCGCTCATCCGGCAGGGCGCCAAGGACCTCACGATCGTGTCCAACAACGCCGGCAACGGTGACGTCGGACTAGCCGCGCTGCTGGCCGCAGGGCGGGTGCGCAAGGTGCTCTGCTCCTTTCCGCGCCAGGTCGACTCCTGGGTCTTCGACGGCCTCTACCGCGAGGGGAAGATCGAGCTGGAAGTGGTGCCGCAGGGCAACCTCGCCGAGCGGATGCGCGCGGCCGGTGCCGGGATCGGCGCGTTCTACTGCTCGACCGCGGTCGGCACACCGCTGGCCGAGGGCAAGGAGGAGCGGGAGATCGACGGGCGTAGGTACCTGTTGGAGTACCCCATCAAAGGCGACTACGCGCTGATCGGCGCGCACACCGCGGACACGCTGGGCAACCTCGTCTATCGCAAGACCGCCCGCAACTTCGGACCGGTCATGGCCACGGCCGCGGCAACGGCCATTGTCCAGGTCGACGATGTCGTGGAGGCCGGGATGCTCGACCCCGAGGCCATCGTCACCCCGTCCATCTATGTCGACCGGGTCGTCCAGGTGACGGCCCGTCACTACACCGTGCAGGGGGCACGATGACCATCACGCCGAACGGCCAGGCGTACGCCGGGACGCCGAAGAACGCCGACCACCCACTGTCGATGGACGAGCTGGCCGCCGTCATCGCACGTGACATCCCGGCCGGTTCCTTCGTCAACCTCGGCATCGGGCAGCCCACCAAGATCGCCGACCATCTGCCGGCTGGCTCCGGGGTGGTGCTGCACACCGAGAACGGCATGCTCAACATGGGCCCAAAGGCCGAGGGCGCCTGGGTCGACCCCGACCTGACCAACGCCGGCAAGGTCCCGGTGACCGAGCTGCCGGGGGCGGCGTACTTCCACCACGCCGACTCCTTCGCGATGATGCGCGGCGGCCACCTCGACGTCTGCGTGCTCGGCGCGTACCAGGTCGCCTTCGACGGCGACCTCGCCAACTGGACCACAGGCAAGCCCGACGACATCCCCGCCGTCGGCGGCGCCATGGACCTCGCCATCGGCGCCAAGGACGTCTACGTGATGATGACGCTCTTCACGCGATCCGGTGAGCCGAAGCTCGTACCACAGTGCACCTACCCACTCACCGGCGTCGGCTGCGTCAGCCGCGTCTACACGGACTTCGGCGTTTTCGACATCGGCTCCGACGGGGTACAAATCCGGGAGACGTACGGCGCCGACGCCCTCGAGCTCGCGGAGCGACTCGGCATCACACTGGCTTGAAAGTCGTACTCGACCTGTGCCAGGTCGAACCGGCGGTGCGGCAACTGCTCACCCCTCCAATTACCGCAGGGGCCGCCGCCTTCAGCCGTTTCGACTACACCGGCACCGAGCCCTGTACGACGCCGAGACGTGCGCTGGGCGTCGATACAGAAGAGTCCGCCCTGTCCGTGTCGCCAAGCTCTCTCAACCGACTCGTCCCCACGCCCGATGCAGTGGTTGCCAGGTATCTCCAGCGGCCTGCGCGCCCAACCACAGCGTGGCATAGCCCCGTCCAGGCTGTTCCCGTCCCACAAGCAGGTATCTGTCAGATCCCGCCCTCCGTCAAGATCCGGACCATACACGGGCCAGCGCCCCGCAGCCCGCCTCGCCCACGACTATTTCAGCTGGTCAGGGAGGTGTGACGCGTGTACCACCAGCAGACGAAGAATCTGCTGGTGACCTACTCACCGAACAAGCTTGGCTTCTTCTAAAGGCCTGATCCACCTCAACTCCATCAAGCAGGACGGGGCGGATGGGGGCAGAACCTCCAGAAGGGCGTCCGGGCCCGTGGCTGCGCACGAGCCGGGGACGCCCTTCGTCATGGAGGAGACCGGTTCGGGCAGGGCTTGTTCTAGACCGGGGCAGTCGTCCCCGTGATCAGCCGTTCGACCTCCTCGATCGTGGTGTCGGCAACGGTCAGGTCCGCCACGACTTCACCGCGGCGCAAGATGACGGCACGGTCGCAGACCTGGAACACGTGGAAGATTGCTCACCGCCCGGGAGTCACTCGACTACCGCCTGGACGGCCTGTCGGCAGGGGCGGACGACTACGTGACCAAGCCCTTCTCGCTGGAGGAGGTGATGTTGCGGCTACGCGGGCTGCTGCGTCGCTCCGGCGTCGGCACCGAGAGATCCTCCACGGACCAGTCCGTTCGAACGCTGGGCGATCTGGTCCTGTCGGAGACGAGCCGTGAGGCTCGGCGCGGCGGAGCATCGGTCAAGCTCACGGCCAAGGAGTTCGACCTCCTGTGGTTCCTGATGAGCCATCCCCGGCAGGTGTTCAGCAAAGCTCAGCTCCTCGACAGCGTCTGGAACAGCTCGTTCGACGGCGAGGGAAATCTGGTCGAGGTCTACATCAGCAGCCTGCGGTCGAAGATCGACAGAGGTCGGACTCCGGTGATCCACACCGTACGCGGGGCCGGCTACGTTGTCCGGGCCACGCATGAGGGTCCATAACAGGCGAGGATTCCATCCCTCTACTTCAGTGCTGCACCCCGTTCGTCCCCACGCATCCGTCAGCGTGACGGCGAAGGACGCGTCGAGACAAGCGCCGGTGAACGAAGGAACGCCCTGGCCGGATCCGGCCAGGGCGTTCCTTCTCTTCTGCCGCGCACCGTTCCTCAGGACGTCTCGCTCTCCTCGCGGTCCAACTGCTTGAGCTGGTGGATACGGAACCGGCGGGCGCGGATGCGCAGCGCCCATGCGGACAGTGCCACCGCGAGAATCAGGGCGGCACCGTTGACCAGCGGGGACGCCCACAGCGGTGCGCCCAGCAGCACCAGGCCCGAAGAGACGAAGGCCAGGAACAGCACGGCCACGAACAGACCGGGCACGTTCTGCCTGCCGGGAGTGAAGGCCGTGGAGCCCAGGAAGACCGCGGCGAAGATCGGCAGGAGCAGGCTGTTCGCCGCCCCGGAGGCCGTCGCGGAGCCGAGCTGGCCGGTGAGGACGACGCCTGCGACTCCGGCCAGCGCGCCGCCGAAGGTGAAGGCGGCCACCCGGTACAGGCCCGGCCGAATGCCGGTGAGCGCCGCGGCCCGTGGGTTGGCGCCGACTGCCCGCAGCTTCCGGCCGACGGGCAGGTACCGGAGCACCAGCGCCGTGACGATCATGCACACGACGCCGTAGTAGACCGAGAGCGGCAGCCCGAGCGTCTCCGTCCGGACCATCGACGTGACGGCGTCCGGGACGGTCAGGATGTCCGCGCTGTCGCTGTAGGCCAGGCCCACTCCGCTCAGCAGGGTCGCCATGCCGAGCGTGGCGACGAACGAGGTCACCTGCAGTCGCTCGACGATCAGGCCGTTGAGCAGGCCGACAACGGTGCTGGCCAGGATCGCGGCCACGACCGCGAGCGGAGTCGCCAGCCCGTCGTTGGTGGTGAGGCCGGCCATCAGGATGTTCGCCATCGAGATGTTCGCGGCGACCGAGAGGTCGATGGAGTCGGTCAGCAGGGGGATCATCACCGCGAGACCGCCGATGATCACGGGCGTCTGCTGGTCGAGGGTGGATCTCACGTTGTCCCAGGTCGCGAACTCCTCCGGCCGGGCCAGGCTGAAGACAACCAGCGTCAGCACGAGCAGCATGGGCAGGCCGTACCTGCCGAGGCGATGCGACAGGGCGCCTGTGCCCCGGGCGCTCGGCTGATGACGTCGCGCGGCGGCGCTCGGCGCACTCGCTCGGATCGGGGCGGTCATACCGTTCCTCCGTAGGCCATCTCGGTCAGCAGGTCCGCATGGAGTCGGGAGGCATCGAGTTCACCGACGACCTGTCCTCGCCGCATGATCAGGGCGCGGTCGCAGAGATCGACGATCTCCTGGAAGTCGGTGGTGATGACCAGGGCTGCGGTGCCCTCGGTCTCGCACTCCGCTCGGATCTCGTCGTGTATGTCGGCCTTGGCACCGACGTCGACACCCGCTGACGGTTCGTTCAGGATGATCAGGCGGCGGTCGAAGCCCAGCCATTTGGCCAACAGGATCTTCTGTTGGTTGCCGCCGCTGAAGGTGGAGACCTCACGGTCGGCGAGGGGCGGCGACACCTGGAACGTTTCGAGCAGCCGTCTGCAGGTCGACTCGTCAGCTCTGCTTCGCAACGGCTGCCACCACCGTCCGGGTGGGCTCATCAGCATGTTCTCCGCCGCGGTGAGGGACGCGGCGAGGCCGTCCGCCGCGCGGTCGGCGGGGACGAATCCGATGCCGGCCGCCAGTGCGGCGCGCACGCCGCCCGGTCGGTAGGGGCGCCCGTCGAGCATGAGGGCGCCTCCGCCGAGGGGCATGTCCCCGACGAGGGCCCGGCCGACCGCGAACTGGCCCGCGTCGGCCAGTCCGCACAGGCCGAGGACCTCTCCTTCGTGAAGGGTGAGCGAGACCGGTCCGAAACCCGGGCCGCAGAGATCCTCGGCAGCCAACCTGACCGATCGGGCCGGGCGCGCGCTCTCCCGTCGCGCCGCCCGTGCCGAGGCGTCGCCCCGACCGGTGATCAGTCGGATCAATTCCGTCTCGGACAGTTCCTCCGCGGTGCGCACTGCGACGGTTCGTCCGTCGCGCAGGACGGTCACCCGGTCGCAGACCCGCAGGACGTCCTCGCTGCGGTGGGTGATGAGGACGCAGGCCACCCCGTCCGCGCGCAACCCCGCCAGGAGATCGAACAGCTTCCTGGCCTGGCGGGCCTCCAGGTAGGCCGTCGGTTCGTCGAGGACGATGAGCCGAGCACCGTGGGCCAGTGCCCGGCACACAGCGACCAGCGTCTGGTCGGCGAGCGGCAGTTCACCCACGGGCCTGGTCACGTCGCACTCGAACCCCAGGCGGTCGACCACCGCCTGGGCCGCCGCCACCGAGGCCGACTCGTCGATCAGTCCGGCGCGCCGGACGTACCCACTGGACAGAGCGATGGTGTCCGCGACCGAGAACTCCGGGAAGAGGCCTAGATCCTGATGGATGAAGGCCAGACCCGCCCCCCGGCGTTCGCCGGGGCCGCCCGAGGCGGGCTCTCCGAAGAACCGCAGCTCTCCGTCATCGGGCCGTTCGACGCCGGCCAGGAGTCGTACCAGCGTCGACTTGCCCGCACCGTTCTCCCCCAGCAGGCCGTGGATCTCGCCGGCACGGACCTGGAAGTCCACTCCGGCGAGCGCAGTCGTCGGGCCGTACACCTTGCGCAGGCCCACCGCGTCGACCGCCGGCTCGGCGACCGGGCCGCCGCCGGGTGAAGCGCCGTTGAGCGGGTTCTCTCCGGTCATCTCAGTTCCTGACCCCGATGACCGTGTCCTTGAGAGAGACGTTCCATGCCTTCTCGTACGGAGACAGCCAGTCGTTCGCCGTCAGCTCGGCCGTCGTGATCGACGCGAAGTCCGGGGCCGAGGAGGTCTCCTTCGTCCAGTACGTGATCGGCAGCCGCAGCGCGTCCTGGGCCAGGGGCTGCTCTCCCTGGACGAGGCGGCTGACCTGGTCGAGCGCGGCGAACGCCAGCATCGCCTCGGGGTGGTGCACGACGACCGGCAGCTTGCCGTCCTTGAGCAGCTGAATGCTGCCCGGCCCCGCGGTGTTGACGATGAGCTTGGCGTCCCGGTCCCGGGAGGCGTTGATGCCGTTCAGGGCTCCAGGCAGCGGCGCGGACCCGTTCGGCCACATCACGTAGTCGACGTCGGGGTTCGCGGCCAGGGCCGCGGCGACGCTGCTCTGCGTCTTCGTCGGGTCGATGAAGACGTCGGGGTTGAACTGGATGCTCTTCGTCGAGCAACCGGAACAGCCCTTGAGATACTTCTCGGCCGCGGGAACGTTGGCGTCGCTGAAACCGGGCGCGCTGACCAGCAGGGTCTTGGCCTTGCCGTTGCTCTGCTCGACCGCCCATGCCGCGAGGAGCGCCTTCTGGACTCCTTCGGCTGCGGGGACGTAGGCGTCGTAGCCGCCACCGCCGGTGGCGTCCTGATGGATGCCGACGGTGTGGATGCCCTGGGCCCGGGCCTTGTCCAACGCGGGGGCGATCCAGGTGGCCGGGACGACGGGGGCGATGATGGCGGCAGGCTTGTAGAGGATCGCCTGTTGCATCGCCGCCAGCGCGCCCTGCTGAGTGGGGGTCGCGGCCTGGAAGACCTTCACGTCCCAGCCGAGCTTCGGGCCGATCTTCTCGATCAAGTGCGTTTGGTACACGGGGCTGCCCACGGGGAACGCGTACACCACCGCCACCTTGATCTTCTTGCCGGTGGGCAGCGCGCTGGGGGTGGGCATGTCTTCCGGTCTCCACGCCACGAGCTTGTCGGCGCTGACCGCCCCGACCGAGGGACCCGTCACCGCGCCCTCGGCGGCCTTTTCCAGCAGGGCTCGCGACTGCGCTACGTAGTCGCCGCCCCCGCTGGTCGAGGCACCGGCAGGGGCATCGCCCCCACCGGACGAACATGCGGCCAGTGTTGTCAGCGCCAGTGCGCCGACCAGTGACCTTGTCAGGACCAGTGACCTTGTCAGAGTGATACAGCGAGACGCCCGTCGATTGCGGGCCAGTGGCTGCACGGCGACCTTCATGTACTTCTCCTGCCTCGTTGCAGGTGGAATGAGGATCACGTGACGTTCTGGAACCACGTGACGCCGATGACGATAGGGGCCACTCGACAAAAGAACAACGGTTCTACGTCGCCATTAAGTTTTTTGTTTCACATATGACGGGAGACGGCACACCCCTCCGAGCTCATGTCTGCCAGGGCAACTAAATAATCAGCACGGCTCTCGCGGAAGTGATCAATAACAATTTTGCGGCTGCCATTTACAGAAAGCGCATGCAACCGAGTTGTCGCCGACTCCGGTCTGGACCCGGTCGTCAGTCGGACCGCGCCGGCGGAACACCGATCACGGCCGGAAGAATGTCGGAGCGCTCGTTGAGGAGCAGATGGCCCCCGCCGGGGAAGGTCCGCACCACGGAGTGCGGCATCGCCTTGTGCCACTCGTCCGCGAGGGCGAGCGCTCCGACTTTGTCGTCCTCGCCCCACAGCAACCGCGTCGGTGTGGCGATCCGTGACAGGACGCCCGGCAGTTCCGGGTCGAACGGGCCGGGCATGAAGGCGCGGAGAGCTCTCCGCTCGTGGGCGCGGGCAGCGGCGAACAGCGGGTCCGGCCCGGTGGGCAGGCGCCCCCGCAGGATGCCGGGATCGCTGGTCATCACCGCGGCGCGCTCCTGGGGACTCATCGCCGCCAGGTCGGGGACCGGGTGCGCGAGCAGGTGCAGGCCGAACGGTGCGGCCAGGACGAGCGTGCTCACGCGTTCCGGGAAGAGCGCGGTGAACGCGGCCGCCAGCCATCCCCCGATGGAATGTCCGACGAGGACGGTCCGCTCGATCCCGAGTGCGTCGAGCACGTCGCGGGTATGCGCGGCCACCTCATCACGGCTGGTCAGCAGGGGGTCGAGCGCGGTGGCGCCGTACCCGGGCAGGAGCGGGGCCACGACCCGGAAGCGGTCCGGCAGGGCGGTCAGGAAGGCGAAGCCCGCGATGATGCCGCCGCCGTGCAGAAAGACGAGCGGCGTGCCGGAGCCCGAGCCCGCCATGAGGACTTCCGTGGACCGGCCCTTCACATCGACGGTCGTGCTCCGCAGTGTCATCGGACCGCGAGGGGCGGCCCGGCCAGGTCTGCCGGCCGGGCGCGGTGGAAACCGGGCCTGCCGAAGACGCTCCGGGCGGCCCTCGCCCGCTCGGGATACACGTCGCCGGGGTGCTCCCAGGTCATACCGATCTCCCTCTGCAGTTCGACGGACTCCTCGGCCGCCCGGACGGCGACATCGGCGCCGCCCCTACGACGGCGACGGTCAAGAACGGCACCAGTGCCAAGGCACTCCCCCAGCTCCACCACGACCCGGCCTCGCACGTCGAGGCCATGGCTCCGCGTGCCTCTGGGAGAAGCCCCGCCAGGCCCAGATCGGCGCCCGTCATCGGGCGAGGTCCTTCCTGGGGACGTCCAGCCCCGCGCTCAGCCCTGCGGGCCGCCGGCGACGTACAGGACCTGGCCCGACACAAAGCCGGCGGCCTCACCCACGAAGAAGGACGCCGCATGGGCGATGTCCGCCGGCATGCCACCGCGGGAGACCGGGATCGTGCTGACCACGGCCTTCTTGAAGTCCTCGAACGTGACGCCCAGCCGCGCCGCGGTCGCCACCGTCATCTCCGTCTCGATGAAACCCGGGGCGATGGCGTTGGCGGTGACGCCGAACTTGCCCAGCTCGATCGCGAGGGTCTTGGTGAACCCCTGGAGGCCGGCCTTGGCCGCGGAGTAGTTCACCTGGCCGCGGCTGCCCAGGGCCGAAACGCTGGAGATGTTCACGATCCGGCCCCAGCCGGCCTCTGTCATGTACCGCTGAGCCGCGCGGGTCATCAGGAATGAGCCGCGCAGATGGACGTCGATCACCGCGTCCCAGTCCTGTGCACTCATCTTGAACAGCAGGTTGTCCCGGGTGACGCCGGCATTGTTCACCAGCACGGTCGGCGCGCCCAACTGCTCGGCCACTCGCTCCACGCCTGCCTGCACCGCCTGCTCGTCGGCGACGTCGACGCCCACCGCGAGGGCCCGGCCGCCTGCCTGCTCGACGTCGGTCACCACCTGCTTGCAGGCGGTCTCGTCGAGGTCCAGTACGGCGACCGCGAAACCGTCCTGTGCCAGACGCCGGGCCACACCGGCGCCGATGCCACGCGCCGCGCCGGTCACGATGGCGACGCGTCCGTTGTGGGTGCTCATGTCAGCTCTCCTGTCGGATCGAAGGTCAGGAAGTCGTCGGAACGGCACCGACTCGGCCGGTGCCGTTCCGCGAAGCGGGGACGCCCACGGCGTCAACCCGGTACCGCTGTCGGGTCAGTTCCCGATCCGCGCGACCAGACGTGCGTCCAGTCCGCCCTTCGACAGACGGGCGAGGCCTGCGCCGATCTCCTCGAAGGCGATCGTCTCGGTGACCGGGCTCAGCTCGCCGGTGGCCATCAGGTCGTAGACACCCCGCTGCGCGTGCGGGGAAGCGCCCAACGCGCCGGCCAGGGTGACCTGCTTCATGATCAGCGACTTCGTGCTGATCGTGGTCTCCAGCGCCGCCATCCCCGGCAGGACCACCCGCCCGAAACGCCGGACGACGTCCACGGCTGCCGCAGTCGTCGTGCCTGCGCCGGCGAAGTCCACGATCACGTCCAGCTGCTCGTCGGTCAGTTCCCTGATGTCGCTGACGACCCGCTTGGCCCCGATCTCCTTGGCCAGCGGCCAGACGTTCTGGTTGCGTGTGGCGACGTAGACCTCGTAGCCCTTGAGGACCGCGATCCGGGTGGCGATCTGCCCCAGACCTCCGAAGCCGATGATGCCCACCTTGTCGCCGGGCTTGGCCTGCCCGACGCCGACCAGGGCGTGGTAGGAGCAGGCGCCGGCGTCCGCGCCCACGGCCGCGTGCTCCCAGGAGACGCCCGCGGGGATGCGGATCAGGTCCTCGGCACGGGCGAGCATCTTGGGGGCGTAGCCGCCGTCCCGCTCGTGGCCGGGCATGGACGCGTAGGTGAGGAAGACACTGACCGAGTCACCGGTCTTCCATTCGGTGACGCCCTCGCCCACCTCGCTGATCACACCGGCGATCTCATGTCCGAGGGTGATCGGGTTCTTGCTCCCGTGACGGGGCCAGTTCTCGTCCTCCAGCATGCCGACGTCGGAGTGACACAGGCCGGCGGCCTTGACGTCGATCACGACTTCGCCGGGGACGGCGACGGGTTCCGCCACCTCGTTCAGGACGAGGGGCTCATGGACCGCGGTGAACTGCCATGCCTTCATGCGCGCAGCGCTCCTTGTACGAGTGACGAGTGATAAGTGAGGTACGAGTACGAACGAATACGGGTGAGGTGAGTGAGGGGTGCGTCATCGCCGAGCTGTTCGGTCAGCGCGGCAGCCCCATGCCCCGGGCGACGAGGTTGCGCTGGATGTCGCCGGTACCGCCGGCGATCACTCCCATGATCGACGCGCGGAGGCCGTCCTCGAAGTACCCGTCGCCGGCCGCGCCCTTGGCCCCGTGCTGATGGAGAGCGTCCGGGCCGAGCAGTGCGACGGCCGTGGCGTTGAGGTTCTCGGCGAGCTCGGTCGCGGTGATCTTGGCCATGGGAGCCTCCTTGCGCGCGCCGTCGCCCGAGGCCATGGCCTCCACCGCAGCGTTGACCAGGGCACGGGCCGCCTGCAGCCGGACGGCCAGGCGGCCGATCTCCGGCCGCAGGTCCGCCCTGCGCGCCGGCGGCACCAGCTCAGGGTGGTCGGTCACCAGCCGCACGAGCCTGTCGAACGACCGGTGGGCCTTCATGACGCTGGCACCGATCAGAACCCGTTCGCCGGCGAGCGCGGCGCTCAGGGCGGCCCATCCCTGGTTCTCCTCGCCGATGAGACGCTCCTCGGGGACGAAGACGTCGTCCCAGAAGGTCGTCGCCGACACGTCGCCGCCGAGGGAGCGGTGCCGCTGGACGGTGATGCCCGGGGAGTCCAGGTCGACCAGGAACAGGCTGATCCCCGCGTGCGACGGGATGGCCTGTGAGTCGGTCCGGGCGGCGAGCACGATCAGCCGGGAGTCGGGCACGCAGGTGCCCCACAGCTTCTGGCCGTTGACGCGCCACCCGCCCTCCACCCGGTCCGCGCGGGTCCGCAGTGAAGCCAGGTCGGATCCCGCGCCGGGCTCGGAGTAGCCCAGCGCGACAGAGAGGTCGCCGCGTCGGATCTCCGCCAACAGGAGGTCCCGCAGGCTCGGCGGGCCCGTCTTGATGAGCATCGGCGCGATGGAGTTGATACCCATCCAGATGTTGCCGACCGGAGGGTCGCTGTAGGCGATCGCCTCGGAGAAGGCGGCCGCCTCGGTCGTCGTGAAACCACCGCCGCCCAGCTCCTGCGGCCAGCCGACGCCGATCCAGCCGCGGTCGCGCAGTACGGCCCGCGCGTCGTCGTCCCACGAGCTCAGTCCCGCCGGCGGCCCGTCGGTCCAGGGCGCGAACGCCTCCAGGACCTCGTGGCGCACCTGCTCCGCCTCGGGGCCGAGGTCGAAGTCGGGCAACCGCGCGCCCTCGTCGAGCAGGCGGTCGCCCACCCCGGTCGTACCGGCGGTGGCCGCCAGCACGGCCAGGTCGGCGTGGGTCCGACGGAACAGCCAGGGCGCCTCGTGCTCCTCGAAGTAGCCCACCGCGGCCAGCGTGTGGTGCCCGTCGAACTGGAGCCCGGCCAGGACGCCGGTGACGAACTCCAGGTGGATCTCCGCCGCCGTCCGCCACTGCGGATCGCCCGCGCCGAGCAGGACCATGGCGTGGTCCAGCAGCCGCCGGGCCGCGGTGAGCGCCGTCTCGACGTCGACGAGCCGGTGGGAAACGGCCTGGAAGGAGCCGATCGGCTTGCCGAACTGCTCACGCTGGCAAGCGTGTTGGACCGCCAGTTCATGGGTGCGCCGCACCGCGGCGACGGCTCGGGCGGCCAGGCCGGTGCGCCTCAACAGGAGCAGGTCGGGATGATCCTCCAGTTTGGCGGTCCACTCTGCGGGCCCGGACAGGCGCGCCTCGGACCAGGCCGGAACGGCCAGCCCCGGCAGCGGCGTGACGACGGCATCGTCCAGAGCGTGCCAGGCCAGCAGGCCCGCCTCCTGGTCGACGGCCAGGAGGTGCGTGGCGACCGGGCCGGCCTCGATGTGTCGTACGACGGTGTCGCCGCCGTCCCGGTCCCACGCCACGTGGGCCAGGACCGGGCGGAGGGAGCCCTGGGCGATCTCGCGGACGGCTGAGCCATGGCCCCGCGCCTCCAGAACGCCCGCGGCCAGCGCGGCGTCGACGACGGGCAGCGGACAGGCGGTCCGGCCGAGTTCCTCCTGCACGGCGATAGCCGCCGGGATCAGTTCCGGGCCGGCGAGGTCCGTCCAGCCCTGCCGGGCGGCCACCGCCCACAGTGCGGCGAGGTCGCCGTCCTCGGCGGCGGTGGCCGTCGGCCAGTGGCGGGAGCATGCGCCGCGGACGGACTCGCGCAGGGCGTCCAGGTCCGCGGCGTCCATGCCGCCCCAGGAGGCGCCGGACGTGTCCGGTATGGTCGTCGGCTTCCCGTCCGGTCGGTGTCGGTTCATGGTTCTCCTCGTTCCCGCGCGGTCAGGCCGACCGGATGTCGAGCCGTCCGGCCGCGCGGTCGGACCTCAGCTGGGTCTTGAGCACCTTGCCGCTCGGATTGCGCGGCAGAAGCGGCACCACCGCGATGTGGCGCGGGTGCTTGTAACGGGCCAGGCGGTCCGCGCACCACTCCGCGAGTTCGGCGGGCGTGGGCGGGTCGTCCTCGGCGCCGGCCACGACGACCGCGAGCGGGCTCTCGCCCCACCTCTCGTCGGGCACCGCGATCAGCGCGACCTCGCGGACCTTCGGGTGGGCGGCGAGCACGTTCTCCACCTCGGCGCAGTAGATGTTCTCGCCACCAGAGATGATCATGTCTTTCTTCCGGTCGACCACGTAGTAGTAGCCGTCCTCGTCCTGCCGCCCCAGGTCGCCGGAGTGGAGCCAGCCGCCCCGGAACGCCTCCGCCGTCTCGGCCGGTTTGTTCCAGTACTCCTTCATGACCGCCGGGCCCCGGTAGACGATCTCGCCGATCTCGCCGCGTGGCACGTCGTTCATGTCGTCGTCGACGATGCGAACCTCGACGTTGGCCAGCGGGGTGCCCACCGAGCCGATCCTGCTCAGGGCCTCATCCCCGCGGAGCATGGTGACGATGGCGCTGGACTCGGTCTGCCCGAAGGCCGTCTCGACCGAGGCCCCGGGGAACGCTCCGATGAGTTTGCGCAGGAACGTGGTCGTCGCGGGAGCCGCGCCCCAGGCAACGCGCCGCAGCGCCGACAGATCACGTCCGGCGATACCGGGTACGGCGCAGATCAGCTCCCACTGCGCGGGGACGAAGAAGCAGGACGACACACGTTCGCTCTCCAGGAGGTCGACCACGGCCGCCGGGTCGAACCCGCCGGACGGGAGGACCACGACGAGCCCGCCGCGCATGACGGTGGGCAGCATGCCCGACAGCCCCGCGATGTGGAACAGGGGCGTCGCGGCCAGCCACACCTTGTCGTCGGGCGGGAGACCGAGGTGGGTCATGACGCTGAACGCGTGCATCAGCAGGTTGTGGTGCGTGAGCACGGCCCCCTTGGGACGGCCGGTCGTGCCCGAGGTGTACATGAGGAAGGCGGGGGCCCGCTCGTCGACCGGCAGACCCGCGTACTGCGGCGAGGCCGTGCGCAGCGCTTCCTCGTAGTCCTCACCGGAGCCGTCGTGTTCGGCCCCGTACACCAGGCAAGGACCGGTGTCCCCGACCTCCTTGCGAGCCTGGGCCATCGTCTGGGCCAGCACGTCCTGTACGACGACGGCGGCGGCCCCGCTGTCCCGCAGGACGTAGGCGATCTCGTGGGCGACCAGCCGGAAGTTCACCGGCACGCAGATCGCACCGAGCCGGCAGGAGGCGAAGTAGGCCTCCAGGACCTCGAGTGTGTTGTACCCCAGCACGACCACTCGGTCGCCCGGGCCCACCCCGCGGTCCCGCAGGGCGTTCGCGAGGCGGCTGACCCGCTCGTCGATCTCGCCGTACGTCCGCTGTGTCCCCGCGCAGCGGAAGGCGACCTCATCGCCGATCGTGCGGGCGTGCCGGGCCAGTTGGTCGGCCAGGGTCATGCCGCGACCCAGCAGCGCTGGTGTCGAGACGGTCGAACTGTCGGACATCGTCGTCCTCTCCCTGTCGGACATCGTCGTCCCCTCCGGTGCGTGAATGCCGGAGCCGGTCACAGAGCGGTCATGCCGCCGTCGATGAGCAGGTCCACGCCTGTCAGATACGCCGCCTCTTCGGAGGCCGCGAACACGGCCAGCGACGCCACGTCCTCGGGGGTGCCCATCCGGTTCGCGATCAGCGACCGGTCGATCAGCTCCTGCTCCGCCCCGGGGTTCTTGGACAGGTAGTTCCGATCGACGACGGGGGTCTTGATGGCGCCGGGGCTGATGGTGAGGGCCCGGATCCCGTAAGCGGCGCCATCGGACGCGACCTGGCGGGTGAAGGCCAGTACCCCGCCCTTGGCCGCGCAGTGGGCGGCGAATCCCTGGCCCGGTGTGGCGACGTACGCCGACGTCGACGCCGTGTTGATGACGACACCGCCGCGCTCGGCGAGGTGGGGCCAAGCGAACCTGGTCACGTAGAAGACGAGGTCGAGCTCGTTGCGGATGGCGTACCGCCAGTCCTCCACCGTCATGTCCGGCAGGGGCGCGAAGCGGGGCGCGGAGGCGTTGTTGAAGACCACGTCGATCCGTCCGTGGACGGCTGCGGACTCCTCCACCCAGGCCTGTGCGGCCTCCGGGTCGCCGAGGTCCACCGGTGCCATGCCGGTCATCTTGACGCCGGCGGCCGCCGCCAGCTCGACCGTCTCCCGGTTGCCCTCCTCGGAAAGGTCGCAGCCGATGACCAGCGCACCCTCCTGGGCGAACCGGATGGCGGCCGCCCGGCCCATGCCGCTCGCGGTTCCGGTGATGAGGGCGACCTTTCCCCCAAGGCGTCCGGTCATCGGCCGGCCTCCTCACTCGTGTCGGGTACGGCGGCCGGAAGGATCCCCGGGTTCTCGTGGAAGAGCTGGTGTCCCCGCCCGGGAAAGGTCCGCAATGTGGCCTGCGCCAGCGCCTTCTGCCAGGCGGCGGCATGCGGCAGCGGGCTGACCCGGTCCTCCTCGCCCCACAGCAGCAGCGTCGGCGCGGTGATCCGCGCGAGGACGTCCGCCAGCTCCGGGTCGTGGGCGCCGGGCATGATCCGGGTGCGCGACTCCTGCTCTCGCTCGCGGGCCGCCCGGAACTCCGGATCCGGTCCGCTGGGATAGCGTCCCTCGTAGATCCGCGGCTCGGTGGTCATCGCGGCGAGGCGTTCCACAGGGCTCATCGACGCGAGGTCTGCCGCCGGACACTCCGGGACGTTCATGCCCCAGGGCGCTCCCAGGACCAGCAGGCTCACCCGCTCCGGGAACAGGGCCGCGAAGTACGCCGCCCGCCATCCGCCCAGCGAGTGCCCGACCAGCACGGTCTGCTCGATGCCGAGCGCGTCGAGCACGTCACGCGTGTGCCGGGCCACCTCGTCGCGGCTCCTCACGGGAGGGTCGAGCGGGGTGGATCCGTATCCGGGCAGGAGAGGGGCCACGACCCGGAAGCGGCTGGAGAGGGGCGTCAGGAAGTCGAATCCCTCCACGATTCCGCCACCGTGCAGGTAGACGAGCGGCTCGCCCGCGCCGTCCACGCGTACCTGCGTGGGCCTCCCCCACACGTCGACGGTGGTGCCTGTGAACGTCATTCGTCCACCGCCTCGCGCACCGCGGGGATGACGTGCTCGGCGAAGGCGTCCAGAGTGCGGGTGCCCTCCTCGGTCGTCATGTCGCCGAACGGGATCATGAGGACGAAGTAGTTCGCGTGTCCGCGCCGCGCCTGCTCGACGCAGTAGTCGCGCACCTGCTCGACGGTGCCGGCGACCGCCATGCCCGACTCCAGGGGGTCCTGGTCGAGCACGGCCTGGGCGACCGGGTTGTCCATGGCGGGCAGCTCGGTCTGCAGGTGCGGCGGAACGCTGCCGCGCGCCCGCGTGATGGACTCCTGGTAGTAGGACCACGCACGGCGGAGGGTCGCCTTGGCCTCGGCCTCGGTGGGAGCGATGACGACCGACTGGGTCTGGCCGATCAGCGGGGCCTTGACGTGCGGGTTCTGGTGCCCGGGCACTTCCCGGCTGGCCGCGCGCAGCTCGTCGTAGCGCGCCCGGGCCGCGGCCGTGACGGGGCCGGTGGTCACGAAGTTGTGCCCGCCGCGCCCGGCGACCTCCACGTTGCCGGCGGTCCACAGCGGCGGGTATGGGTGCTGGACCGGTTCGAACGGGAGCTTCATCTCCATGAAGTCGTAGAAGGTCGAGTCCTCGCTGGAGATGACGCCGGTCTCCCACGCCTGCAGCAGCATCGCGGAGATCTCCTTGGCGCGTGCCGAGGCCTCCTCCGGGTCGTGCCCGAACTGCAGGTGCTCGAACTTGGTGATGCCCTTGCCGAGCCCGACCTCCAGGCGGCCGTTGGAGAGCACGTCCACCATCGCCAGGTCCTCGTAGACGCGGACCGGATGGTGCAGCGGAAGACAGACCACGGTGGGGATCAGCTTCAGCCTTGTCGTCTCACGGGCGAGCGCGGCCAGGAACACCGAGGCGGACGGGGAGGCCGAGAGCCTGTGCCCGTGGTGCTCGGCGAGGTGGAATCCGTAGAAACCGGACTCCTCGGCCCGCTTGAGGAAGGCGATGCGGGATTCGTAGAGGGCCTGGACGCCCTGGTCACCGCTCATCTCGATGTGATCGAAGATCCCGAACTGAATGGGCACGGGTTGCTCCTTGTGTTCGAGGCAGGTGCTCAGCCCTGGCCGTTGCGGAAGGACTTCGGCCAGATCCCCTGCTTGCCGGGGGACAGGATCCCGTTCGGGTCGACGGCGTCCTTGATCCTCTCCACGAAGCGGAGATAGGCGTTGTCGCCGAAGCTGTACTGCGCCTGCGCCAGATCCATGTTGGCCAGGTGGGCGCGGTACTCGCCGAAGCCCTCTCGTCCCGCGTCCTCCACCACGCGGCGGCACACCTCGTAGCCGCGCTCGGTGTCGGACGCGTTGAGGACGTCGAAGATCACTCCGAACACGTGGATGTAGCTACGGGAGTTGATCAGTACGGGATTGGCGAAGTAGTCCAGGCCCATCTCCCGCTCGATGAAGTTCTTCAGGAGGGTGTGCAGCCGGAAGGCCTCGTTTCCCTCCAGCGGCGAGACAAGACCCGTGCCTGTGTGGGCACCGGCGTCCGTCCCGTACCAGCGCAGGAAGCTCAACCACTCCAGACTCGGTGCGCCGCCGAGCACCCGGTCCGGGAAGCTCTCCAAGCCGGCGATGTCCTCCGGGGCGTGCTTGCTGAAGAGCACCCGGCCGCCCTCGATCTGCCCGATCGCGGCGGTGATCTTCTCGATCTTGTGGTCGGTGACCGCGTTGTCGTCCCACAGGGCGCCGTGCACGATCCAGCGGCCGATCCCCAGGTCGCCCGCGATCTGGTCCACGACGTGGTCCGGGGTCGGCCCGTCGCCCTCGTACCAGCGCGACCGCTCTCCGGTGATCGACGCGAGGGTGAGGGTGTTGTACATGACGGGGACGCCCTCGATCGTCCGGTCCATGCGCAGCCGGCGCATGGTGTCCATCAGCGGAACGAGATCCGCCTCGCGCGGGACGTGCATCCAGAACGGCGCGTACACCTCGGGCTTCGGCATCAGCCAGACGCCCATCTTCACCACGACGCCGAAGTTGGACTGCATGAACAGCGGGTCGAGGGTCGGGCCGAGACCGCGCCGGTAGAGGTGCCAGGCCTTGCTGCCGGGCAGGGCTCCCATGCCGGTGCGCAGCACCTCGCCGTTGGCCAGGACCACCTCCATGCCGCAGGGGGCCTGGAAGTCGGCGCCGTAGGGCAGGTAGGTCGTGCCGTGCTCCAGGGAGTTGCCGATCACGCTCCCCCAGCCCAGGTCCGTGGTCGACACCATCAGTCTGTGTCCGCCGGCCTCGATGGCCTCGTACAGCTGGGACCAGGTCACGCCGGGTTCGACGACGGCGTATCCCATCTCCTCGTTGATCTCAAGGACCCGGTTCATCCGGCGCAGGTTCACGACCACGGAGCCCTGCACCCGGGGCGAGCTGCCGCCGAGGCCGTTGTTGCGCCCGGTGGAGGTGGTCCAGATCGGTACGCGCTGTTCGTTGGCGATGCGCAGGATCGCCTGGATCTCCTCGACGGAGGCCGGCTGGACAACGGCCGACGCCTCGAACTGGGGCCAGTCCCGGTGCCAGAACGGGTCCCGGAACTCCAGGGCGTCCTCACCGGTGAGCACGTGTGCTCCGCCCACCACGGCTCGGAATGCGTCAAGGGCCTTTTCGAGCTCTGCACTCGAGAGACCTGCGGGGACTACGGTGGTGTTCAACTTGCCTCCGTCCCGCGCGTCACCGGCTCCGTCGCTCAGGTGCGACATCAGCCAGGCGGCTCAGCGCGTACACGTCGTTGTGATGGAAAAGGCCCCTGAACAGGACCGTAACTTCTTCGAATGACAATGTCACGACTGCCGTGGCAGATTTGTTTAGCTTTTCTGCGGTTCTGGACCCGCCTCGCGGACCACGTGAGCGCGCAGGCTCGTACCGGCGTCGTCGACCCAGCCCTTGGACGCGGCGTACGCCACCATCGCGTCGAATTCCCGCACCCAGGCAGGGTCGCCCTCTCGGGCACAGGCGGCGCGCAGCTCCCGGACGGACACCCATGCGTGCGTGGGCGACTGCAGCCGCACCAGAGGGGCCGCGGTCCGGTCGATCTCATCGTCGGGGGCCTCGCCGGCCACCTCGACGCTCAACCGTTTGAGGTCGCCGGCATCGCGCACCTCGCAGTGCCGACGGCCGACATCCACATGAACAATCATGCGACTCTCCTTGCCTCGCGGGCGAACGGAGCGCTCCCGTCGCGTCCGGGCCGTTGCCGGCTCATCCGACACCGGTCAACGTGACACCGCCGTCGACGACCAGTTGCCGCCCCGTGAGCCAGGCGGCGTCTTCGGACAGCAGGAACGCGACGACGCCGGCGATGTCCTCCGGGACGCCCAGCCGCTTGAGCGGATAGGCCGCGGCCACCTCTTCCTCGCGTCCCTCGTACAGCGGGGCAGCGAACCGGGTCTTCACCACCGCGGGGGCTACTTCGTTGACACGGACGGAGGGACCCAGCTCCACCGCGAGCTGCTGGGTGAGATAGGTGAGCAGCGCCTTGCTCGAGCCGTAGACGCCCATCCCGGGCGCCGGGCGGAGCGAGGTACCGGAGCCGACGTTCACCACGGCGCCGCCGTGCTCCCCCATCCACGCCCGGTGCGTCTGTTGCACCCAGGACAGGGCCGCGATGCAGTTCACCTCGACGATCTTCCGCGCAGCCGCGAGGTCCACCTCGACGAGCGGCCCGAAGATCGGGTTGATGCCCGCGTTGTTGACCAGGAAGTCGAGACTTCCGAACGTCTCGACCGCCCGCTTCACCGTCTCCGCCTGATGGTCGGGGTCGTCGGCCTTTCCGGCGACGCCCAGAGCGTGCTCCGGTCCGCCGAGCGAGGCGACCGCCTCGTCCAGCGCCTCCTGTTTACGGGCCGTGACGACGACCCGGGCGCCCTCGTCCACCAGACGCTGGGCGATACCCAGCCCGATCCCGCGGCTCGCTCCGGTGACGACGGCCGTCCTGCCCGTGAAGCGTCCTGTCATGTCTTCCTCCTCTTCTCTCTTCCCGCAGGTCCGCAGGGTCCTAGCTCAGCCGCTCGACGATCATCGCCATGCCCTGCCCGCCGCCGACACACATCGTCTCCAGCCCCACCTGCTTGTCGTGGTGCCGCAGCGAGTTGATCAGCGTGCTGGTGATCCGGGCTCCGGTCATGCCGAAGGGATGCCCGACCGCGATGGCACCACCGTTGATGTTGACCTTGTCCTCGTCGATGCCGAGTTCACGGACCGAGGGAATGACCTGCGCCGCGAAGGCCTCGTTGATCTCGACGAGATCGATGTCGCCGATGCCCATCCCCGCGTGGGCCAGCGCCTGGCGGGTCGCCTCTACCGGGCCGAGGCCCATGATCTCGGGCGACAGGCCGGTCAGGCCGGTGCTGACGATGCGGGCGAGCGGGGTGATGCCGAGTTGCCGAGCCTTCGTGTCGGACATGATCACGACCGCGGCCGCTCCGTCGTTGAGGGGACAGCAGTTGCCCGCGGTCACGGTCCCGTCCGGCCTGAAGACGGGCTTCAGTTCGCTCACCGCTTCCACGGTGACCCCGGGACGGGGGCCGTCGTCGCGGCTCACCACCGTGCCGTCGGGGAGGGTGACCGGCGTGATGTCCTTGGCCCAGAAGCCCTCTGCGATCGCCTTCTCGGTTCGGTTCTGACTGCGCACCGCGAACGCGTCCTGTTCCTCGCGTGCGACTCCGTGCAGCTCCGCGACGTTCTCGGCGGTGTGCCCCATCGCGATATAGACGTCCGGCAGGGCCCCCTCGTGCCGCGGGTCCGTCCAGGTCCGGCCTTCCGAAGCGATCCGTTCCGTCCGCGCCCTCGCGTCGGCGAATGCCGGGTTAAGGGCGTCGGGACGCAGGTCGGAGTACTCCGGGCCGCCGTAGCGGCTCACGGTCTCCACCCCTGCGGAGATGAAGACGTCGCCCTCGCCCGCCCTGATCGCGTGCAGCGCCATCCGGGTGGTCTGCAGACTGGAGGAACAGAACCGGTTGACAGTGGTGCCGGGCACCTGGTCGAGGCCGGCGAGCACCGCCACGATCCGGGCCATGTTGAACCCTGAGACACCGGACTGCTGACCACACCCCAGCATGAGGTCATTGATGTGGCCCGGCTTCAGCTGGGGAACCTGGGCCAGAGCCGCCCGCACCATCTGCACGGTCAGGTCGTCGGGACGCACCTCCCTGAGCGACCCCTTGAAGGCTCGGCCTATGGGAGAACGGGCAGTGGCGACGATCACGGCTTCGGTCACAGAGACTCCTAGAGTGGCGAAACGCTGCGGCTGGAGACCGGCGCACGAGGCCGCTCCAGATCCGAGACACGGCCGGCAACCGCGACCGCGCTGTGCATCCGGTGAGCACCATACTCTTCACGAAACATTTTTGGAACGCCATACACACTTTCGTTAAACATAGATCCTCGACCTGCGCGATTCCCCAAGCCCAGCGCTCCCAGCACCCCCATCACTGGGCACCACAGACCCAGCGGATCCTCGAAAGCACTGACGATGATCTGTTACACGTTCCACGCACCCCCTTAGGATGGGACGCATGGTGGACACCGAGAACTCACCCAAGCCGACATCCCTGGCCATGGACCTGCTGGGCGACTTCGACCGCACGGGCGGACGGGAGATCCGACTGAAGGCCCTCGTCGCCCTGGGCGAGGCACTCGACATCTCCGGCCCGGTGATGCGGGTCACCCTGGCCAGGTTGCGCGAGCGCGGCTGGTTCGACGTGCGCCGCGAGGGCCGCGAATCGATCTACCGCTTCACGCCGACCGCCCTCCAGGCACTCGACGAAGGACGCCGGAAGATCTTCCGCGATCCGGCCACCCCCTGGAACGGCGAATGGTCGATGGTCATCTACACGGTGCCGGAGAATGATCGTCAGACTCGCGACGACCTGCGCAAGAAGCTGGCCTGGCTCGGCTTCGGCTCACTCGCTGCCGCCACCTGGGTCTGCCCCCACCCCCGCCTGGACGCGGTCGCCAATGCCGCGGCACTCCTGCCCACCGCCCGGCTGACCCTGCTCACGACCCGCACGACGGGTCTGCCGGCCGACCGCGCCATGGCCGCCCAGTGCTGGGAACTGGACGAGATCGCCGCCGACTACGCCGAGTTCGTACGACGGCTCCGCACCGGCCACGCGGACTACCGGGCCCGCGCACTCGACGCCGCCGCGGCACTGGCCGAGCGCGTCCGGCTCGTCAACGCGTACCGGCACGTCGTGCAGCGCGACCCGCAGCTCCCGACGGAGCTCCAGCCGCCCGGCTGGACCGGCGACGAGGCATACCGGCTCTTCACGCAGGCCCACGACGCACTCGCCGCCATGTCGACCGATCCGTACGCGAAGGCCTCCACTCAGCAATAAATAACATGACCATGGCGGCAGTCGTTTTGCTGTTATACATTGCTCCTCGAAGCCTAGTGGTCGAGGAGCTACGACATGCCCCACTACGAGTGCATCTCTGTTGAGACCGAAGACCGTGTCACCACGGTCACCCTCAACAGACCGCACAAGCGCAACGCGATGAGTCCCCAGCTCAACGACGAGATGCTGGACGCTCTCACCCGTCTGTCCACGGACAGCGGGACGGACGTCCTGGTCCTCACCGGCGCGGGGGAATCCTTCAGTGCCGGAATGGACCTCAAGGAGTACTTCCGGGAGACCGATCATGACCCGGTCCTCGCCGACAAGGCGAGGTGGACCATGCGGGAGTGGTCCTACAACCGGCTGCGTTTCTTTCCCCGGGTGACCATTGCCGCCGTCAACGGCTGGTGCTTCGGCGGAGCCTTCATGCCCCTCGTGTCGTGCGACCTCGCCATCGCCGCGGACGAAGCCCGGTTCGGGCTGTCCGAGGTGAACTGGGGCATTCTGCCCGGTGGCCTGGTCACCAGGGACATCGCGATGGCACTGGGCTACCGCGACGCGCTCTACTACGCGCTCACCGGTGACACCTTCGACGGCCGGCGCGCTCAGGAGATCGGGCTCGTCAACAGCTCGGTGCCGAAGGAGCAGCTGGGCGAGGCGGTTCGCGAGCTCACTGCCAAGTTGTGCAAACTCAACCCCGAGGTGCTCCGCTCCACGAAGGAGACGTTCCGGCACGCGGCAACGATGAACTACGAGCAGGCCACCGACTACATGGCGGCCAAGTCTGCCCAGTTGCTGACCCGCGACCACGAAGACGGCCGGCAGAAGGGCCTCTCACAGTTCCTGGACACGAAGGAGATCAAGCCGGGACTGGCCCCTTACCAGCGAACGGATTCCGAGGCCTGAGGCGAGAAGGCCGGCGGGGTACCCGCACCACCCGCCGGCACGCGTCCGCTCGTGGAGAATCGACCCCGCGAAATCGGTACGGCGCGCGACGGAAGAGAAACGCGATCAGGAGAGCAACCGCCGGACTGTTGCATATTGTCTGCATCTCCGACTTCGTCAAGGTCCCCCGTTCTCGACGACCGGGCGGACCCCGTCCTGACCACGGCACGGACCACGGGTGCGTGCACGATGTCGACGCTCACGCGTACTCCAGCGCGGACCAGTTCGCGATCGAGGCACACGGGCCGCGCTCCCGGCCGGGTGGACTCGCCCCGTCCGACCACCGTGCGACGGTCGTTCCAGCGGCCGCCTCGCCGCCTGGCCAAAGGCAGCTGCCCCGGCATCGCGCCTCCGCGGGCAGTCCTTCGCGGTACGCAATCTCATGGTGCGCGGCGCGAAGACCGAGTTCCTACCGGGAGGTGGACAGCCGCTCCGGTCCTGGTGAGGGTGACACCGCGTACCAGGAACCGTGAAGGAGCGATTGCCTCATGTGTGAGTCTTCGACCGAGTGCACAGGCGCGTCAGCGTCCCGCAGAACCCTGCTCGGCGCGGTGGCCGCGTCCGCGGCGGCCGTCACCGTACCGATCCTGAGCGGGGATCCGGCCGTGGCCGCGACCCCGGCCGCCTCCTCCGACACGGGTCTGTCGCTCACCCTCCTCGGCACCAACTCCGGGCCGCCTCCGCTCGCGGCCCGGTACGGAATCTCCCAGGCGTTGGTGGTCAACGGCCGGACGTACGTGGTCGACTGCGGCCGGGGCGCGGTGAGCCAGTACATGCGCGCCGGGCTGTCGATGCCCTCACTGACGGCCGTCTTCCTCACCCACCTCCACGCCGACCACGTCGTCGACTACTACGCCTTCCCCATGCTCGCGGCCGGCGCCGCGGGCGCACAGGGCTTCCGGAGTCCCGTCGACGTGTACGGCCCCGGCCCGGCAGGCATCACTTCCACCGTCGCCGGAGCCCCCGGCCCCGTTCCCGGCACCGTCGCGATGACCAGGCTGGCAGGACAGGCGTACGCCGCGGCCCCCACCTTCTTCATGACCGAACACATCGGCATCGACCCGGCCACCTTGCTACGGGTCCACGACGTGCTTCCGCCTACGGGCACCGGTGCCTCCGCCACCGACACCGCCCCCGCCATGGCACCTTTCACGATCATGGAGAACGACGACGTAAAGGTCACCGCCGTGCTCGTCCCGCACGGCGCGGTCTACCCTGCCTACGCCTACCGTTTCGACACCGACCACGGCAGCGTCGTCTTCTCCGGCGACACAACCCCGAGCCCGAACGTCATCAGGCTCGCCCGGCACGCCGACGTCCTGGTGCACGAAGCGCTCCACCCCGAGGGGCTGGCGGCCCTCGGCCTGCCGCAGTTCCTCATAGACCACATCCTCGCCACGCACACCGACGTGTCCGAACTCGGGCGGATCGCGGCCGAGGCAGGGGTGAGGACGCTGGTCGCCACCCACCTCAGCCCGGGAAACCCGGCCGCCACCACGGACGCCACCTGGCGCCGGCTCCTGCGGGACAGCGCGCGCCGTGCCGACTTCGGCGGTCGGACGGTCCTGGGCCAGGATCTGATGCGCGTACCGGTGGGCCGAAGGGGCGTCGGCAGCCGCTGAGCGGGCCGGCACCGCGGTCTTCAACACCGCGTATGTCCACGACGACTCGGCCCGCCCGCACTGCTCACGTGGACGGCGTGTGGCCGAATGTCGAGTCGTAGTCGCGCCGGAAATCGGTCGGCAGGAACTCGTCCTCCAGCTGCCGCACTCTCTCGGTACCGGTGAGGGACGGCAACGGAGCCGGCCCCCAGGGGCTCTCGGAAACCTTCCGCGACCAGTCGTCGAGGGCGGGCGTGCCCCGCTGCCGGAAGGCGTGCAGCAGATCCCACGCGGCCTGGAGACCGGACTTCGAGGCCAGGACCGGGAAGAGCGCGATCCGCAGGCCCAGGCGCTCGTATTCGTCGAGGGTGGGCCCCGGGCCCTCGCCTCCCCATACGGTCATCACCGGGGCCGGAATACGCTCGCACGCCTCGGCGATCTGCTCCCGCGTCTGGAGCGAGTTCAGCCATACGAAATCGGCTCCCCCGTCCTCGACATAGCGGATACAACGCCGGACGGCCTCGTCGAAGCCGCCGTCCTCGGCCCCGATGGCGTCGCACCGCGCGCAGATCGCGAAGAGCGGGTCCAGTTCGTCGCGGGCTCGTACGGCGGCTCGGTATTTGCCGACGGCCTCGTCCACCGAGACGAGACGGCGTCCCGCGTCGGTGCCGGACTTCTTCGGTGCTTCCTGGTCCTCGATCTGGACCGCGGCCGCGCCCGACCGGACGAACCGCTGCACCGCGAAGTAGACGTTCACCGCGTTGCCGTAGCCGGTGTCCCCGTCCACGAGGACGGGGATGTCGGTGTGACCGGCGACTCGACCGGCGTGGCCGGCCATGTCATTGAGGCCGAGGACTCCGACGTCCGGAGCGCCGTACAGGAACGCCGCCGCCTGGGAACCGGCGAGGAAGAACGCGTCGTAACCCGCGCGTTCGGTCATGGCGGCATCCATCGGGCTGAATCCGCCGGGCACGACGGTCAGTCCCTTGCGGGCCAGCACGGACCGGAACAACTCGCGTTTCTGCGTCGCCGATCGCATCGTCGGCTCCTTTCCTCCGGGCAGAGCCCCAGGGTTCAGATCGGATAGGTGGGGGCTGTCGGACTCGCCGTCACCCACTGCCAGTAGGTGAACTCGTCGAGGTTCCAGTGACCGCCGTGGCGGCCGCCGTTGCCCGACCCACCCAGACCACCCATGGGGATGTGCGCGGCGTCGTTGATCGTCTGTCCGTTGACGTGGACCATGCCGGCCCTGATCCGGCCCGCCACGGCGAGTCCACGGGCGAAGTCCCTGGTGTGCACGGCGGCGGACAGGCCGTACTCACTGGAATTGGCGAGTGCCACCGCGTGGTCGTCGTCAGTGAACCGGGTGACCGCGATCACGGGGCCGAAGATCTCCTCGGTGAAGGCGGGGGACGTGGATTCCACGTCGGCCAGCACGGTGGGGGTGAAGAAGTTGCCATCTCGGGCACCACCCGAGACCAGGCGCGCGCCTGCCGAAACCGCCTCGCTCACGATCTTCTCGACACGACCGGCCTGGTCCTCGTTGATCAGCGGGCCGACGTTCACGGCCGGATCCGCCGGATCTCCCACGCGCAAGGCCTCGGTCTTGGCCGTGATCTTCTCGACATAGGCGTCGGCAAGGCTCTCGTGGACCAGATGACGGCCGGTGGCCATGCAGATCTGGCCCTGGTGGAGGAGAGACCCCCAGGCGGCGTTGTTCACAGCGGCATCGAGGTCGGCGTCGTCGAGCACCAGCACCGGATTGTTCCCGCCGAGTTCGAGCACCACGCGCTTGATGAGCGCCCCGGCCGCGGCACCGACCCGACGTCCGGCGGCCGACGAACCGGTGAACGAGATCACCGGCACCCGAGGGTCGGCGACCAGCGCCTCGCCGGTCTGCGGCCCGCCCGGAACGACGTGCAGCACACCGGACGGCAGCCCGGCCCGTTCGAAGATCCGGGCGATCACCCAGCCGCCCGACAGCGCCGCCTTGGGGTCGGGCTTGAGCACCACGGCGTTGCCGAGTACCAGTGCCGGCGCAACAGAACGCAGCGCCAGCAGGAGCGGGGCGTTCCAGGGCGCGATCACGCCTACAACGCCGACCGGGATGCGGCGCGCCATGCTGAGCGTGCCCGGCGTGTCGTGCGGGAGCAGCTCCCCCGTCGGGTGGTCCGTCAGCGCGGCCGCCGCGGAGAGTTCGTCGAGCGACTTGGTGATCTCCTGCTCGGCCTTCCCCCTGGTGCTGCCCGTCTCGGCGATCAGCGTCGACACAACCTCGGCGCGGACCTCGGCCAGAGCGGCGGCCGCAGCGACGAGGACCTGCTTGCGGTGGGTGGCGGAGCTGAGACCCCACTGCGGCTGGGCGCTCGCGGCCGTGGCGCACGCGCGGTCGACGTCCGCGGGGTCGCCGAGGCCGATCGTGGCCACCCGTGACCCGTCCGCCGGGTTGTGCACCTCCCGCTCACCGCCGGATGGGACAGACCACCCGTCGGAGAAGATCAGCCCCTGGAGCGAGGTCAGGTTCAGGGCGGACATATGGACTCCCCTCTCGGCGTACGGCTCCACGCTAAGATCCACCGCGTCTCGCCGCCTTGGGCCCACTGCGCCAACCTGCGCCCTCTGTTTCCTACACGGTGTCGGATGCGATCATGGTGCGGGGCACGTTCCCCGGCGCCGGACGGGCGGGCCGTCCGAGGCCGGGCCGGAGCAAGGAGGCCGCACATGGACATCGACACGGTGGTGGAACACCTCGCCGAACTGCTCGAACGCCCCTTGGTGCTGTACGACGTCGATCTGCACGTGGCCGCCTACAGCGCCCATGACGCCGACGTCGACCAGGCCCGTCGGCTGACAATCCTCTCCCGGCGCGGCAGCGCCACGGTCCGGGACATGCTGCGCGCCTCCGGGGCGGCCCAGGCGTCCGCCCCGGTACGGCTGCCGGCTGCGGACGGGGTTCCCGAGCGGATCGCGGTCGCGGTGCGTCACGACGGTCAGCTGTTCGGCTACCTGGTGTGGGTCGAGCCCGGCGCCCCGCGTGACGTCCCCGGTGCGGTGCGCGAGCTCCTCGACCGGTTCGGACCGGATCTCGGCCGTCTGCTCGCGGTACGGGCCCTGGACAGCCAGGAGACGCGGCTACGCCTGCGCATGCTCGTGTCGGACCTGGTGTCGGACGACGCGGCCAGGCGTGGCGAGGCGGCCCGCGCGCTGGTGGCCGACGGCACCCTGCCCGACGCGGCGGAGTACACCGGAGTCGTGATGGTCACCCCCGGTGCGGGCGGCGCGTCGGCCGCGCAGCGGCGCACCACCCTGGAGGCGGCGCTGGGCGGTCTCGCCCGCTCGACGCGCGAAGCGGTGGCGGGTGCGGTGATCGGCGACCGGGCCGTGGCCGTCCTCGCCCACGGTGCGGGCCGACCCCGGACGCCAGGGCGGCCGCCCGCCCGCGAGGGGGTGCTGGTCGGGCTGGGCTCCCCGGTGCACGAGCTGACCGACACCGTGTCGTCAGTGCGGCAGGCCCGGCTCGCCGTGCGGGGAGGCGAACTGGACCCCGTCCGCTACGGCCCGGTCGTCTCGTGGGACGACCTCGGCCTGGACCGGCTCCTGCTGCAACTGCCGTTGGAACGGCTGACGGTGGACGACCTCCCCGCCTCGGTCGCCGGGCTGATCGACCCGGCGTCCGGGCCTGATCTCGCCGTCACCCTGGAGGCCTACCTGGACTGCGGTGCGGACGGCCAGGAGACCGCCCGGCACCTGATGATCCACCGCAGCACGCTGTACTACCGGCTCGACCGCGCCCGCAAGGTCACGGGTGTCGACCTGCGGGACGGCGCAGTCCGCAGGGAGTTGCACACCGGACTGCGTGTCGCACGGCTGGCGGGGATCCTGCCGCCTTCACCCGGCGTCTGAGGCACGCGACCCGAAACTCAGGCCCTCCCGCGTTCTCCGACACGGTGTCGGAATTCCCGCGCCCCATGTGGTCCACCGCATCCGATGTGCCCGCCCCGAGGTCTGGCGTTGACTCCGCAGGACACAGATCTCGCAGGGTCCAGGTCCGTAGGAGCACACATGACCACCTCAGTACCGGCCGACACCCCCGGCGCCCTCGCCGGAGCGGGTGATGCCATCGCCGACATCGGCGGCGCCACCGGCATCCTGACCGGAGACCAGTACCGCGCGAGCCTCGATGACGGCCGCGAGGTGTGGCTGTCGGGCAAGCGCGTGGACAACGTGGCCACGCATCCGGCCTTCCGCGGCGTCGTCGACGAGTTCGCGAGACTGCTGGACCTGCGCCACTCCCCCGAGCACGTCGAGCTGTCGACCTATCGGTCGCCGGAGACGGGCAACCGCGTCAGCCAGGCGTACTCGATGCCGTCCACGCCCGAGGAGCTGCGCGCCAAGTTCGCGGCCAGCGAGTGGTGGATGCGCGAGAGCCTCGGCCAGCTCGGGCGCTCCCCCGACTTCATGTCGAACGTCGTCGTCGGCCTGCGCGACTACGCGCCCGAACTCGACGCCGCCCGGGAGGGGTTCGGCCGGCACGCCGTCGCCTACCACCGATACGCCAGCGAGCACGACCTCGTGCTCACCCACGCCCTGGGCGACCCCCAGATCGACCGCAGCGCGGACCCGCTCGTGGACGACACCTTGTCACTGCACGTCGTCGAGGAGAACGCGGACGGCGTAGTCGTGCGCGGCGCCAAGCAGCTCGCCACGCTGGCCCCCTTCTCGCACGAGGTCCTCGTCTACCTCAACGGCGTCACCGCCGCGCGCGGAGCCGAGAAGTTCGTGCTCTGGTTCGCGCTGCCGATGAACGCCCCTGGGCTGAAGATCCTTTGCCGCGAGCCGTACAGCCTGGACACCGAGGGCCACACGCATCCGCTGGGACGCCGCTTCGACGAACAGGACGCGATGCTGTTCTTCGACGACGTGCTCATCCCCTGGGACCGGCTGTTCCTGCGCGGCGACAGCATCACCGCGATCAAGGGGCTGGTCCGCATCAACGCGTGGAGCCTGCAGAGCACCCACATCCGGTTCCTCCAGCGGCTGCGGGTGTTCGTCTCCGTCGCGAAGATGGTGGCCCACTCGATCGGCGTGGACACCTTCCGCGGCATCCAGGAGCAGCTCGGCGAGCTGATCTCGTACGCCGAGACCCTGGAGCTGGGCATCATCGGCGCCGAGACGGCGGCCGAGCGCACGCCAGGCGGGCTCTTGGCCCCGCGCGTCAGCTACGGCCTCGGCTTCTGGTCGGCCGGCGTGTCGGCTCGGGTGGCGGAGATCCTGCGCCAGATCGGCTCCTCGGGGCTGATCATGCAGCCGAGCGAGGCCGATCTGGCGTCCGAACTGCGCCCGACTCTTGAGACGTACATGCGCGGCCACGACATCGGCGTGGACGAGAAGTCCCGGCTCTTCCGCATCGCCTGGGACCTGGTGGGCTCCGGCTTCGGCTCGCGACAGGAGCTGTACGAGTACCTCCACCGCGGCGAGCCGGGCGCCGGCCGCACCCGGCTGTGGCGGTCCTACGACAGCTCGGCCGTCGACGCGCAGATCCGCGACCTCATCTCCCGCCCCTGAAACCCCTGTAAGGAGCCCCCGTGATCATCGACGTCCACGGGCACGTCACCGCGCCCGACTCGCTCTACGTGTGGAAGTCCGGCCTGCTGTCCCACCGTGGTGCGCACGGCGTGCGACCGCCGTCCGTCAGCGACGACCAGCTCCGCGCGGCCTGGCACGCCCCGAACCCGAGCTTCGGCCACGTCTCCCACATGGACCACCTCGACGAGGCCGGGATCGACGTCCAACTGATCTCGCCGCGGCCGTACCAGATGATGCACAGCGAGCAGCCCGCCAGGATCGTCACGGCGTTCACCGAGGCGGTCAACGACACGATCCACCAGTCCGTCCAGCTGTTCCCGGACCGGCTGCGCGGCATCGCGGGCCTGCCGCAGACTCCGGACACGGACGTGGCCGAGTGGACGAAGGAGCTGCGCCGGACCGTCACGGAACTGGGCTTCGTCGGAGCGCTGCTCAACCCCGACCCGTACGAGGGCACCCGCACGCCCCCCGCGCTCGGGGACCGCTATTGGTACCCGCTGTACGAAGCGCTGTGCGAACTCGACGTGCCCGCGGTCATCCACTCCGCCGGGTGCCGTCCGCCGACCCGGGAGCCCTACAGCCTGCACTTCATCCAGGAGGAGACGGTCGCCGTCTGGAGCCTGCTCTCCTCCTCGGTGCTGACCGACTTCCCGGACCTGAAGATCGTGGTGTCACACGGCGGCGGCGCGATCCCGTACCAGGTAGGGCGCTTCCAGCCGGACCTGGTGCGCTCCGGTGGAGGGTCCTACGTCGACCGGCTGCGGCGGCTGTGGTTCGACACCTGCCTGTACACGCAGGACGCCATCGAGCTGCTGATCCGCACCGTGGGCGTGGACCGCTGCCTGTTCGGCACGGAGAAACCCGGCACCGGCTCGCAGATCAACCCCGCCACCGGGGGCTGGTTCGACGACATCCACACCCTGGTCGACGGCATCGAGTGGCTGAGCGACGGGGACCGTCAGGCGCTCTACGAGAAGAACGCCGTCTCGCTCTTCAGGATCTGAGGGAAGAACAATGGCTCGTATCGTCACGGGAATCGGCTCGTCGCACGGCCCCCAGCTGAAGATGGCACCGGAGCTGTGGCACGTCCGCGGCACCGCCGACCGCCGCAGCACCTCTCTCGCCTTCCGGGGCGGGACATACACCTTCTCCGAACTCGCCGAGCTGCGCGAGGACTTCTCCGACGAGTGCACCGCCGATGTCCAGGCGCGACGCGCGGCCTCCTGCCAGGGCGCTCTGGACAACCTCGGCCGGCATCTGGAGAAGGCCGGGGTGGATGTGCTGGTCATCGTCTCCAGTGACCACAAGGAGGTCTACGACGACGAGTTGCTGCCGGCCTTCGCCATCTACTGGGGCGAGGAGGTGGCGCATGTGCCGTTCACCGAGGAGCAGCTCGACGCCATGCCGCCCGGCCTGGCGGAGGCCGCTTTCGGGGACGTTCCCGACCAGCTGATCGTCCGCCCCACCGCCTCGGCGCTGGCCCGCCATCTCATCGAGGAGACCGTCGGCTCGGGTTTCGACACGGCCGCCTCCAAGCGGCTGCCCGCGGGCGACTACGACAACCACAGCATTCCGCACGGTTTCGGCTTCATCTACCAGCGGATCCTGGGCGAGACCTCGACGGTGCCGTTCGTGCCGGTGTTCGTGAACACCTTCTACGAGCCCAACCCGCCGACGGCCCGGCGGTGCGTCGCCTTCGGCGAGGCGCTCGCCGCCGCCATCGCCTCCTTCCCCGAGGACCTGCGGGTCGGGCTGGTCGCCTCCGGCGGTCTGTCGCACTTCGTCGTGGACGAGGAGCTCGACCAGCGGTTCCTGACGGCCCTGCGGGCCGGGGACACCGCCGCCCTGGCGGGGTTCACCCCCGAGGAGATGCGCTCGGGCAGCTCCGAGCTGCGGAACTGGATCACCGTGGCGGCGGCCGCGAACGCCACCGGCCTCGCTGTGGACTCCGTGCACTACGAGCCCTGCTACCGCACCGAGGCCGGCACCGGCAACGCGATGGGCTTCGTCACCTGGAGCCCGGCGTGACGACGACCGCGGTGACGGACACCGCCGATCCACTGGTGCTCGAGCGGCTGCGCGACCTCGACGCCTGCGCCGTCTCCGACGCGCTGGACTCCCTGGGCCTGCCCGGCGCCGTCATCGGCATCGCCCCCATGTGGGCGGTGCCGGACGTCACCGTGGGGCGGGTCCGCACGGTCAAGGCCGTGCCGGTCGGGACCGACGGCCCCACCACCCACATCGCGTCGCCCCTGGTGGCCGTCGTGGGATCCGGTGACGTGGTGGTCGTCGACAACGACGGCCGGACGGACGTCTCCTGCTGGGGCGGCCTGCTGGCCGAGGCCGCTACCGTCCGCGGGGTCGCGGGCGTCATCGTGGACGGCGCCTGCCGCGACGTGCAGGAGTGCGAACAGCTCGGCCTGCCGCTGTTCGCCCGCGCCGCCGTGCCGGTCAGCGCGCGGGGCCGGATCGTCCAGCAGGCCATGGACGTCCCCGTGTCGGTCGGCGGCGTGCGGGTCGAGCCCGGGGACTGGCTCGTCGCCGACCGCAACGGTCTCGCCTTCATCCCGCACACCCGCCGCGACGACGTCATCGCCGCCGGACTGCGGATCGTGCGGCGCGAACGGCTCATGGGCGACGCCGTCCGGGCCGGGCGCTCCGTCGTCGACGTCATGCACGACTCACAGTTCACCGCCGCCCGCTTCCAGGAGCCGACCCCATGACCGATCTCGCCGAGTGGTCCGGCCTCTCCACGGCCACCGTCTCCGATGCCCTCGACCGACTCATGCTGCCCGGCGCCCTGTTGGGCCTGGCGCCCCTGGGTGCCGGGCAACGGCTGGTCGGCCGCGCCTTCACCGTGCGCTACCAGGCCGCGGGATCCCCACCGGGCACAGTGGGCGACTACCTCGACGATGTCGCGCCCGGACAGGTCGTCGTCCTCGACAACGCCGGCCGCAAGGACGCCACCGTGTGGGGCGACATCCTCACCGCCGTCGCCCACCGGCGCGAGGTGGCCGGCACCGTCATCGACGGCGTCTGCCGCGACACCCATCGCGCTCTCGGGCTCGGCTACCCCGTCTACAGCCGCGGCCGCTTCATGCGCACCGGCAAGGACCGCGTGGAAGTCGCCGAGGTCCAGGGACCGGTCACGGTCGGCGGCGTGCAGGTGCGGCCGGGCGACCTGCTGATCGGCGACGAGGACGGCGTCGTCGGCGTGCCCTGGGACCGCGCCGAGGAGGTCCTCGGCGCGGCGCGCGAGATCGAGCAGCGTGAGGCCGGCATCCTGGCCGCCGCTCTCGACGGGGCCACCATCGCCCAGGCGAGGGCCCGCTACGGCTACCACCTGCTCCAGCGGAGGTCGTCATGAGCGCTCTCGACGCCGCCGAGCTGAAGGAGCTGCTTGAACTCGGCTCCGCCACCGCCTACGAGGCCTCCGGACTGCCGTGCGCCCTGCCCCCGGTGTTCCGGCCGGCCTGGGCGGGCGCACGCTGCGTGGGCACCGCCCTGCCCGTCGCCGCCGCGCCGGGCGACAACCTGCCCCTGCACTGGGCCCTCGAGGCGGCGAAGCCGGGTGAAGTTCTCGTCGTCGACGCCGGCGGCAGCGAGCACGGCTACTGGGGCGAGGTCCTCGCCGCCTCCGCCCTCGCCCAGGGCGTCGCCGGACTGGTCATCGACGGCGGGGTGCGCGACACCGACCGGCTGCGCGAGCTCGACTTCCCCGCGTTCTCCACGTCGGTCTCCATCCTGGGCACCGGCAAGTCCTGGCCCGGCCGGGTCGGCTCTCCGGTCCAGCTGCGCGGCCACCGCGTCGCACGGGGCGACCTGATCGTCGCGGACGCCGACGGAATCGCCGTACTGCCCGCCGCAGCTGCCCGGCGTGTCCTGGACGCGTCGCGAGCCCGCGGCGCCAAGGAGGACCGGTACATGGCACGGCTGCGCGACGGCGCCCTCACCCTCGACCTCTACGGCTTCCGTGAACTGGGACAACCAGAGGAGCACCGATGACCGCCACCCGTTCGACCACCCCGCCGGCCCCACCGGCTCAGGACCCGACACCGGCCGAAAGCCTGGAGGACGCCTTCCGCGGCGCCGCCGGCCGCTTCGCCTCCGGCGTGACCGTCGTGACCCTGCGCGGACCCAGCGGCCTCTACGGCCTCACCGCGACCTCGTTCGTCTCACTGTCGCTGCGCCCGCTGCTGGTGTCGGTGTCGGTCAACACCGGCAGCGCCCTGCTGGAGGAGGTGCGCGCCGCCGGGGCGTTCTCCGTGAACGTGCTGGGCCAGGACCAGCAGGCCGTGTCGAAGTACTTCGCGACGCGTGGCCGAGGGTTCAGCCAGGACGCGTTTCCCGGCATCCCGAGCCGCGCCGAGGTCACCGGCGCACCTGTGCTGGACGGCAGCCTCGCCTGGTTCGACGCGACGGTGGAGGCGATCCTTCCGGCCGGCGACCACGAGACCCTGGTGGGGACCGTCCAGGCCGCGGGCCGTCGCGAGGGCGAGCCGCTGGTCTACTGGTCGGGCGGCTACCGGCGCCTGGACCCGACGGATCCCGGTTCCCCGGACGACCGGATCGCCCCTCTGTCGGCCGCCCTGTCCGAGCAGTTGAGCGCCTCGGGCCTGTCGCCGGCGGACCTCATCGACGCCCAGCTGGCCCTGGAGCCGGTGGCCGCCGAGCTCGCCGCGTTCCGCCGTGACCCGGACACGCTCGCCACGCTGCGCGAGACCATGCTCCGCGCCCATCAGGCGGCAGGCGATCCACAGGCGTTCACGGCCGAGGCCGTCGCCTTCCACACCGCGCTGGGCCGGGCCAGCGGCAATCCCGCCATCCGCGCGGCGCTCGACACCCTGGTCCACGCCCGGCACCGGCACTACGCGGCCGGCACGGACGAGACCGCCACCGCCCACACCAACGCCGCGCACCAGGTGATCTACGACGCGATCGCCCGGGGCGACGCCGAGGCCGCCCGCGTGGCCATGACCGACCATCTGGCCGTCGTACGCACCGGTCTGCGCCAGGACCGGTCCGCCACCGCCGGCTGACCCTACGCACCCATCCGCCGTCAAGAAACAGCAGGAGGCCCGTCGCATGAGCGGAACCGACACCCCCGTCCGGATCAAGGCCGTCGACGCGCCCGGCCAGCCGCAGGTCACCCCCGGGCTTCAGTCTCTCTACCGCGGCTTCGAACGCGAGCTCCTCGTCCCCCTGTGGACCGAGATCGGCGACCTGATGCCGGCCCACCCGCGGTCCAGGGCCGTACCCCATCTGTGGCGCTGGGACCGGCTGCGGGAACTGGCCCACGAGGCAGGCGAGTTGGTCCCGGTGGGCCGCGGCGGCGAGCGCCGCGCGATCGCCCTCGCCAACCCCGCGCTGGGCGGTCGTCCCTTCGCCACGCCCACCCTGTGGGCGGCGGTCCAGTACCTGATGCCCGGGGAGGACGCCCCCGAGCACCGCCACACCCAGCACGCCTTCCGTTTCGTCGTCGAGGGCGAAGGCGTGTGGACGGTCGTCGACGGCGACCCCGTGCCGATGCGCCGGGGCGACTTCCTGCCCCAGGCGGGCTGGAACTGGCACGCCCATCACAACGCCACCGCCGAGCCGATGGCCTGGATCGACGGCCTGGACATCCCCTTCCAGTACGTCACGGAGGCGCAGTTCTTCGAGTTCGGCCGCGACCGGATCAGTGACGCCGAGCGGACCACTCCCGACCGCTCGCGGTCGGAACGCCTGTGGGGCCACCCCGGACTCCGCCCCCTCGCGGCAGCTGCGACCGGCCCCGGATCGCCGCTGCTGGCGTACCGCTGGGAGCACACCGACCGAGCCCTGGCGGACCAACTCGCCATCGAGGCCGAGGGGTTCGGGGCCACCGTCGAGCCGGGCCACGCGGCCGTCCGCTTCACCGACCCGGCGAGCGGAGCCGACGTGCTGCCCACCATCCGGGCTGAGATGCACCGGGTCGTGCGCGGCGCGGAGACCACCCCGGTACGCGAGACGGGCTCCTCGGTCTACCAGGTCTTCGACGGCTCCGGCACGGTCACGGTGGGCGAGAAGACCTGGTCGGTCGCGCGGGGCGACCTGTTCGTCGTCCCCTCCTGGCAACCCTTCTCGGCGCGTTCCGAGGCGGGCTCCACCGACTCCGACTCCGGGGCCCTCGACCTGTTCCGTTTCAGCGACACGCCGGTCTTCGAGGCGCTCCGCCTCCACCGCGCGCACACCGAAGGAGACCCCCGATGAAGCTCGCCACCCTCCGCACCGACGGGACGACCAGGGCCGTCAAGCTCGACGGCGACATCCTGATCGACCTCGGGGACACCGACCTCGGTGCCTTCCTGGCCCGGCCGGACTGGTACGAGCGCGCCGAGGCGGCCTCCGCTGCCGACACGGCGACGACGTACCCGGTTGCCGACGCCGACTTCGCACCCGTCGTGCCCCGCCCCTCGAAGGTGGTGTGCGTGGGACTCAACTACCGCAACCACATCACGGAGATGGGCCGCGACCTGCCCGAACACCCCACGCTCTTCGCGAAGTTCGGCGACAGCCTGATCGGTGCCCACGACGACATAGCGCGACCGGAGGAGACCGCCAAGTTCGACTGGGAGGTGGAACTCGCGGTCGTCATCGGCAAGCAGGTCCGCCGGGCCACGCCCGCCGCAGCCGTGGAGGCGATCGCGGGCTTCACCGCGCTCAACGACATCACCTGCCGTGACTGGCAGTTCCGTACCCACGAGTGGCTCCAGGGCAAGACGTGGGACTCCTCGACGCCCGTCGGCCCCTACCTGGTGACCCCGGACGAACTGCCCGGCGGTGTCCGCCCCGTGCTGGACGTGAGCCTCGAGGTGGACGGCGAGGTCATGCAGTCCGACTCCACCGGCGACCTGCTGTTCGACCCCGTCGCCCTCGTCGAGTACGTGTCCACGATCGTGCGGCTCAACCCCGGTGACATCATCGCCACCGGCACTCCCGGCGGCGTCGGGCAGGCTCGCAAGCCGCCGCGCTTCCTGCTGGGCGGCGAGACCGTCGTGGCAGAGGTCGCGGGGATCGGCCGCCTCCACAACCGGGTCGTCAAAGAGGACGGCGCCCGATGAACCGCTCGCTCGTGGACGCCCGCCGCTGGACGCGGGCAGGAACCGACCTTCTCGTCCACACCGCGGCCCAACTCGACGAGAGGGCCTACGACGCCCCCTCGCGACTGCCCGGCTGGTCCCGCAAACACGTGGTGGCGCATGTCGCCGCCAACGCGGACGCCCTGGCCAACCTCGTCCACTGGGCGGCCACCGGCACACCGACCCCGATGTACGCCTCCCCCGAGGAACGCGCGGCGGGGATCAGGGAAGGAAGCCGGCAGCCGGGCGCACGTCTCACCGAATGGCTCCGGCTCTCCTGCGACGCCCTGGAGAAGGCGATGGAGGCACTGGACGCCGGCCGGTGGGCAGCCCAGGTGCTGACCGCGCAGGGCCGCACCGTCCCCGCCGCCGAGATCCCCTGGCTGCGCACCCGCGAAGTCTGGGTCCACGCCGTCGACCTCGGCAGCGGGCCCGGCTTCGCCGCCCTCCCCGCCGACCTCCTCACCGCGCTGTGCGACGACATCGTGGCCAAACGGGGTATCGCCCCGGGGCCGGGGGTTCTCCTCGAACCGACCGACACGCCCGCCCGCTGGCAGCTCCCCGGCCCCCCTGACGAGGCCGGGGAGACGGTCACGGTCATGGGCCCACTCGCCGAGATCACGGCCTACCTGGCGGGAAGGGGCCACGGCGCCACCACCGCCGAGGGGGCGGCAGTACCCGCCCTGCCTGCCTGGTTGTGAGCGCCGACGGCCCGCAACCACGGTCATGACGCTCCGAAGCTCACGGCCTGCCGGCCTGACGCTCCTTCAACCAGGTCACGCTCTCCGCGACCAGATCGAAGATGTCCGCCCCCTCGGCGATCCCGTCCGCCTCGATGATGTGCACCCGGATCGCGTCCCGGCCGGCGTCGAGCGCGTCCGCCAGGGCCACCGATCCCTGCCCGGCGGCGACTTGGGGTTCGCCTCGTACTGCCGGGCCGTCCTTGACGTGGACGAGCTCGACGCGTTCGCCGAGCCTGGCGACGACTTCGGCGGGGACCTGGCCCGCGGTCTGCGCCCAGTAGAGGTCGACCTCGGCGACGACCGACGGGTCGAGGGCGTCCCACAGCACGTCGTAGCCGTAGCGGCCGTCGTCCAGCGGGGTCCACTCCCAGTAGTGGTTGTGGTAGCCGACCCGCAGGCCGTGGGCGGACGCCGCCTTGGCCAGGGCGTTGAGCCGGTCGGCGTACCTGCGTACCCCGTCGGCCGAGACCAGGGCGTCGCGAGTGAATCCGGGCAGAGCCTCAGGGGTCGAGGCGATGGCGATGGGCGCGCCCGCCTCGGCCATCTCCTCGAAGAACCAACCAGGATCCTCCGCGTCCGGCAGGCGGGCGTGGGTCGAGGAGACGGTGAGGCCGGCGGCGTCGATGTCGGCCTTTAGCGAGCGCGCCTCGGCCAGGCGCGCCGCACGGTTCAGCTCGGTGCGGCCGAGGCGGAAGGGTTCCACCGTGGTCACCCCGAGGTCGGCGATCCTGGCGAGCGTGGCGGGACGGTCGTCCAGGACGTTCATCAGCGTGTAGAGCTGCAAGCCGATGGTCGGCATGCCAAGGTCCAATCTGTCGGGGCCGGTTGGTCACTTCACCGCGCCGGCGGTGAAGCCGGTGATGAGGAAGCGCTGGAGCAGCAGGAATCCGGCGACCACCGGGAGGGACACGACGAGCGAGGCGGCCATGACCTGGTTCCAGTAGACGTTCGCCTCCGTGGAGTAGGCCTGCAGTCCCACGGCCAGGGTGCGGGTCTGCGTGTCGGTGAGAACCGAGGCGAAGAGCACTTCTCCCCAGGCGGTCATGAAGGCGTAGATGCACACGGCGACGATGCCCGGTGTCGCGGCGGGCACGATGATCTGCAGCAGGGTGCGCAGCGGGCCGGCGCCGTCCATCTTCGCCGCTTCGTCGAGGTCGCGCGGCACCGTGTCGAAGTATCCGACCAGCATCCACACCGCGAACGGCAGGGAGAAGGTCAGGTATGTGACGATGAGCCCGGTGCGGGTGCCCACGAGGTCGGTGCCGAGGTTCTGGTCGGCGTAGACGAACAGCAGGTACAGCGGCAGCAGGAAGAGGATGCCGGGGAACATCTGGGTGGCGAGCACGGCCGACTTGAAGCTTCCGCTGCCGGGGAACTTCCAGCGGCTGAGCGCGTACGACGCGAAGACCGCCACCAGCACCGACAGCACCGTGGCGGACACGGCCACGATCAGCGAGTTGACGAAGTACTGGGCCAGCGGCACGGTGTGCCAGATGTCGATGAAGGACTGGATCGTCGGCGACGATGGGATCCAGGTGAACTCGCCCTGCACGTCGGGGAGCGTCTTCAGCGACGAGGCCAGCATGACGTACAGCGGGGCGAGGACGAACACCGACAGCAGCGTCAGCGTGACGTACCGGAAGATCCGGTAGCCCGGGGTGTCATTGTTCATGGCCGGTCCTCCGGGTGAAGGCGAGATAGCAGGCGCTGACCAGCGCCAGGAACAGCAGGAGCAGCACGCTCATGGCCGAGCCGAGGCCGAAGTTCCAGGTGGCGAACGAGCTCTGGTAGATGTGCACGGAGATCAGGTCCCCCGCGGGCGGGGCCGAGCCGCCGAACAGCAGGTACGGGGTGCTGAAGTCGTTGAAGGTGTGCAGGAACATCACGAGGACCAGCACCTTGTTGACCGAGGAGAGCAGCGGCAGGGTGATCATCTGCAACTGCCGCCACGGTCCGGCTCCGTCGATGCTCGACGCCTCGTAGACCTCGCCCGGGATCGCCTGCATGCCGGCCATGAGGATCAGGAAGGCGAAGGGCCACATCCGCCAGATCGCGACGAGGCACTCGGCCCAGAAGGCGTTCTGGCCGATCAGCCAGAACGGGTTGCCGTCGATCAGCCCGAGCTGGCCGAGCAGGTGGTTGAGCATTCCGTTGTCGCGCTGGAAGATGAAACGCCAGGTGATGACCGCGGTGTACGCGGGCAGCGCGTAGGGCACGAGGAACAGCGTCCGCAGCAGGCCCCGGCCGCGGAAGCCGCGTTGCAGCGCGAGCGCCGCCGCCATGCCGACGAGCCAGGCCCCGGACAGGACGACGGCCGTGAAGCCGAGGGTGACCAGGAACGACTGGGCCAGGGCCTTGCCGGTGGGGCCGTCGAAGTCCAGGACGATCCTGAAGTTCTCGAGGCCGGTGAAGGGCGCCTCCCACCAGTGGCTGATCTGGTATTGCGTCACCCGCAGCCCGCTCATCGCCACGCCGAGCACGATGGGCAGGAAGTGGATGAGCAGTTCGAGGGCCAGGGCGGGGAGCAGGAAGGCGTATGGGATCCAGCGGCGGCCGCGCCCCCGGAAGCGGCTGCCTCGCGCGGACCGCTTCGGTGTGTCCGGGGTCCCGGGGCTCTCTCGTGTCCCGGAGGGAGTGATGACTGCCATCGTCCTGCTCCTAGTTGCCCGCTTCGAGCTTCTGGCCAGCTGCGGTCATCTCGCTCTTGATCTTGTCCCTGCCGGGCTGCTTCCCGGTCGCGGTCTGTGCGGCGAAGGAGCTCATCGCCTGGCCGACCAGGGTCTCGAACTGCGCTTCCTCGGCGATCTGCGGAAGTGGTACGGCCCGGGAGTCGAGCGTCTCGCGGGCCACGGCCAGCGTCGGGGTGTCGAACGCCGGGTCCTTGGCGTCGGTGACGGAGGGCAGCGTCCCGTAGGTCTTGTTGAGGTACACCTGCTCCTTGGCGCTGGTCAGGAACTTCACGAACTGGGTGGCGCCGTCGAGGTTCCCGGTGTTCTTGAAGACCGCGATGTTGATGCCGCCGACGAACGAGCCGATGTCCTTGGCTCCCGCGGCCGGCGAGTCCTGGGCCGGCACCGGGACGACGCCGTAGTCGTCCGTCGTCATCTTGTACTGGCCCAGGGTCAGGCCGGTCGACGACTGGGCGAGGATCATTCCGGCTTTGCCGGACGAGAAGTTCTGCAGGAGAGCGACCTTGTCGGTCATCTCGGCGTCGGACGGGTTGACGATGCCGTCCTCGCCGATCCAGGACAGCCACTGGTCGATCCCGTCGACCATGCTCGCCTCGTCGAACTTCGGGGTGTGGCCGTCGAACACCTTGGCTCCGTGCTGGGTGCCGAGAATGAACGCCCAGTGCGCGGCGAACGAGGGCGAGGCGCCCTGCATGCCAAGACCCCACTGGTCGGTCTTGCCGTCGCTGTCGGTGTCCTTGGTGAGCTTGCGCGCGGCTGCGACGAACTCGCTCCACGTCTTCGGCGGCGAGCTGATCTTCGCGTCCTTGAACAGCTTCTTGTTGTAGAAGAGTTCGTAGGAACTGGTGTAGAGCGGCAGGCTCGCCGGGTCCTGGCCGGTGGCGCCCGTGGACTTCAGCGCCGCCGGCAGGAAGCGGGACGCGCCGCCGACCTTGGCCAGCAGTTCCTTGTCCCAGCCGACGAAGGCTCCGGTCGCCTGCAGCGACGCGGACCAGGTGTTGCCGATGTTGAGTACGTCAGGGCCCTTGCCGCTGGTCGTCGCCGCGAGGATGCGGTTGAGCAGGTCGCCCGAGGGGATGACTTCGAGCTTGACCTTGACGCCGGTCTCCTTGGTGAACTTGTCGATCTCCGGCTGGAGGATCTTCTTGTCCGCGTCGAGGCTGGTGCTCTGGTTGGTGGCCCAGTAGGTGATCGTCTTGTCGTCGGAGGCGGAGGTCGAGCCGCCACCGCACGCTGTGACGCCGACGCCTGCCAGCATCGCCGCAGCCGCGAGCGCGACTGCACGGGTTCTGCGCTGCATGGGGTTTTCCTCTCAGATGGTGCGAGATCGATTCGGGTGGTGCGCGGGTTCGGTGCCGACGTGCGGGGCCGGAGGGGTTCAGGCGGAGGCGGTCTGCGGGAGGGCCGCGGCGGCGGGCCGCTCGGCCTGGCTGGTGATGGCCTGGGCGCCGGCGGCGAACGTCGCCTGCTCGATCGCTTCCAGGACCTCGAGCACGTGCAGCGCGAACTCGCCCGGGACGCGCAGTGGCGCACCGCGCAGGGACTCGACGAGGTCGTTCACGCCGTGGCCGCGGAAGGGTCCGGCTTCCGGGGCGCGGGTGGGCGGGATGGCCGGAGGGAGTTCGGACCAGTCCGTGTCCGTACGGCGCTTGATGAGGACCGGGGCGTCGTGGCGGTTGGGGTCGGGGATGTTCAGGGTGCCTTCTGTGCCGTACACCTCGATGTGGGGCAGGGTCATGTCCCAGATGTCGAAGCTGTAGAGGGTGGTGACGATCGCGCCGGAGACCGTGCGCAGGATGGAGGCCGTGGTCGTCGGGACGGTGACCTCGACCTCGTCGACGACACGGTCCGGGGCGGTGACGGTGATCCGGGGGCTCGGGATCGTGCTGGTGCCGACGACCTCGGCGACGGGTCCGAGCAGGTTGACCAGGGCGGCCACATGGTAGGGGCCCCAGTCGAGGGTCGGGCCGCCGCCGGGCTGGAAGAAGAAGCCGGGGTTGGGGTGCCTGGTCTCGACCCTGGACGAGCGGACGAAGGACGTGGCGGCGAAGGGCGTGCCGATCAGGCCGCCGTCTATGGCCGCGCGTGCCGTCTGGCCCGCCGTGCCGAGGAACGTGTCGGGGGCGCCGGCGAGGACGCGCCCGGCGGCCCGCGCCTGGGCCAGGTTCTCGCGGGCCAGGGCGACCGTCGCGGCGAGGGGTTTCTCGCTGTAGACGTGCTTGCCTGCGGCGAGCGCGTCCCGTGTCACCTCCCAATGGGCCACAGGGGGCGTGATGTTGACGACGATGTCGACATCCGGGTCCGCGTAGAGCTCGTCGGGCGTGCCGTACGCGGGGATGCTGTGGAGCTCGGCCTTGGCGCGGGCCCGGCCGACGTCGATGTCGCCCACCCTGATGATGGGCAGGTCGCCGTACCAGGCGAGGCCCCGGGCGTAGGCGTCGAAGACCATGCCTGCGCCGACGACGCCGATGTGTGCACGAGCGGTGGGCTGTTTCACCGTGTCTCCCAGGTCGCGGTCGAGCGGAGCGAGTCCGCCGGTGGATGAGACCGGACGTGCGAGACGCGATGGAAAGTAACGGCGGCGGTGGGAGGAGACAAAGAGAGACGGTCCGCTGAGCGGTCCGCTCCGTCGTCACCTCACCTCATGGAGTACCGCTCACCTCATGGAGTACCGCTCACCTCATGAAGTGCCGCGCGGAGCCAGGAAGCGCCCGATCCCGGTCGGCGAGAGCAGATGCTCGATGCCGAGCACCATCGCCCCCACGGTCGAGGCGTCCCGCCCCAAGTCGCTGCGGGTGATGGACAGTTCGCGGGTGGCGAGCGGCAGGGCGTGCCGGTACACCACGGCGCGCACGGCGGAGAGCAGGTCGTCGCTGGCCTCGACGACCTCGCCGCCGACGACGACGTGCCGCGGGTTCAGCATGTGGATGCACAGGGCGATGACCTCACCCAGCGTGGCCCCGGCGGCCCGGACCGCGTGCAGTGCGTCCGGCAGGCCGGCGCGCAGCCGTGCCACGAAGTCCCGCATCGCGTCGCCGTCCTCCGCCATGTCGAGGGGTGGCTCACCGGTCGGCGTGAGGCCCCGCGCGAGTGCCGCGGTGGACGCGACTGCCTCGACGCAGCCGACCTTTCCACACCGGCACACCATCTCCTCGGCACCGGGGACACGGATGTGCCCGATGTCGCCGGCCGCGCCGTCGGCACCCCGGTGCAAAGTCCCGTCGGCGAGCACGAACCCGGCGCCGACGCCGACGCCGACGGTCACGAACAGCAGGGGCAACTGCTCGGGCGGCACCGTCCGCGCCTCACCGAGCGCCATGAGGTTGACGTCGTTGTCCACCAGGACGGGGCAGCCGAGCAGGCTCGCGAGTCGTTCGGTCACCGGGAAGCCGTCCCAGCCCGGCATGATCGGCGGGCGGACCGCCATGCCCCGTGCCACATCCACCGGGCCCGGCAGTCCGACGACCAGGACGCGGGGCCCGTCCTCCGGGACCTTCGCCCGTTCGAGCAGGTCGGCGAACTGGTCCACCAGAAGGGCCACGGTGGACTCCGGGCCTTCGGAAAGCTGCCAGGGGAAGTCCACGTCGGCCAGCACACGCTGGGTCAGGTCGGCCACCACGCAGCGTGTCGAGGAGGGGGCGAGGTCGGCGATGAGCACGACGCCCGCGTCGCCCGCGAGGCTGAGCCGCAGCGCCGGTCGGCCTCTTCCTCCGCCGCCCGCGTCCTCCCCGTGCAACAGGCCCGCGTCCACCAGATCCTGCACGTGCGTGTGGATCGAGGACCGTGAGAGCCCGGTGAGCCGGGACAGGTCGAGGCGGTGGGACGCCTCGCCCGCCGCGACCAGCCGGGCTATCTGGCTGCGGACCGCGTCGGGGTGACGGCGCGAGCCGGTGCCCGGTGCGCCCAGTCGTGCTGCCACGTTCGCTCCCCTGGAGGCCGACGACACCAACGGACGATTAATATTCCAGAAACGACAATATTCAAAGGGCTTTCCGGACAGAAGTCGGCCACTTACTGTTGGCCGCGGATGAGACCGGAACAGCGAGCTCCCGTACGGCACATGCCGAAAGGATCTTGCATGGCTGCCCCGACTGGGCACACGCACACCCCGCGCGTCACCGAGACTCACGTACGACGTCCGCGTATCCCGCGCCCACGGGTCGCCGTCCTCGGTGCGGGAATGATCGCGGGAGTCCATGTCCGCAGCGCACGCGCGGCAGGCGCCGACGTGGTCGGCGTCCTGGCCTCCTCACCGGAGCGGAGCCGGGCGGCGGCACGTGACTGGCAGATCGACGTCGGTTACCCGGACGTCGACGCCGTCCTGAACGACGACCGCATCGACGTGGTGCACATCTGCACGCCCAACCACCTCCACGTCGCCCAGACCCGCGACTCGCTGCTCGCAGGCAAGCATGTCGTCTGCGAGAAGCCGATCGCCACCTCGGCGGCCGACGCCCAACTGCTCGCCGACACCGCTGTGGCCTCAGGCCGGATCGCCACCGTGCCGTTCGTCTACCGCTATCACCCCATGGTCCGCGAACTGCGGGTCCGGGTCGCGGCCGGCGACTTCGGCCCTTGGCAACTGCTCCACGGTTCGTACCTCCAGGACTGGCTGCTCCCGCCGGAAAGCACCAGTTGGCGGGTGGACCCCGCGGCCGGCGGCCCGTCGAGGGCCTTCGCCGACATCGGCTCGCACTGGTTCGACCTGGTGGAGTGGGTGGCCGGCGTCCGGATCGCCGAGGTGCTGGCCGAGACCGCCACGACGGTCGCCGAACGGCTCGACGCCGGAGGCCCTACGTTCTCCGGCGAGCAACTCGTCGGCTCCGTACGCGTCCCGGTCACCACGGAGGACGCGGTCGGAGTGCTCGGACGGACGACGGACGGGGTCCTGGTGTCCGCGACCGTCTCGCAGGTCTCGGCCGGCCGGAAGAACCGGCTGTGGTTCGAGCTCGACGGCGCGGACGCCAGCGCCGTCTTCGACCAGGAGCTGCCCGAGTCCCTGTGGCTCGGCTACGGGAACCGCACCGAGACGGTGGTCCGCGATCCGGCGTCGAACGCCCGCGAGGCGGCCCGGCTCTCGCTCGTACCCGCCGGACACGCCCAGGGCTACCTGGAGTGTTTCGAGAGCTTCGTCAAGGACACCTACGCAGCCCTGCGCGGAGAGGCCCCGGACGGCCTGCCCACCGTGCTCGACGGCCTGCGGTCCGCCCACCTCGTCGACGCGGTCCTGGCCTCGGCGGACCGGCGCGCGTGGACCACGGTCCCGGCCGACCGGCACGTGTGACCCCCCTCCCGGCCGACCCCCATCCCTCTCACCGACGGACCCGCGCCATGAAGCTCGGATTCCTGACCGCCTGCCTCCCCTCCCTGTCCCTTGCGGAGATCGCTGCCTGAGCCGCCGCCGAGGGGTGCCAGACCCTCGAGGTCGCGGTCCGGCCGAACACCGGCGGCCGCGACTTCGAGGCTTCCCATCTCCCGGTGGCTACTTTCTCGGCGGCCGACGAGGAGGCGACCCGCAAACTGCTGCACCGCACCGGGCACGCTGCCCGACGACATCACCGTGCACCTGGACGCCGGCTATGACTCGGACAAGACCCACACCCTGCTCGACGAACGCGGCCTGCACGGCCGCATCGCACACAAGGGTGAGAAGGCGCCGAGCCACCGTCATCGACGCCTTCCTCGACCTCGCCGACACCATCATCACCGTGCGCAGCCTGGTCCATCAGGCATGGACGACCCACTGCTGAGACGAACGCCCGAACCGCCCCCCATGACCACGCCTGCCTGCGCGACCCCTCATTTAAAGGCTGAGACGTTGCGCGCAGCCCACTCGGCGAAGGTGCGGGGCGGGCGGCCGAGGACCTGCTCGACATCGGGACTCACCCGCTGCTCAGCGGCTTTCGGCGTGCCCAGGATGTCAAGGGTGGCTTCCACGATCGGCTCGGGCATGAACTGCAGCATCTGTGCCCGAGCCTCCGCGCGGCTTTGCTCGACGAACCGCACCGGCTCACCCAGCGCGTCGGCGATCGCCATCGCCTGCTGCCGAGGTGAGATCGGCGCCGGTCCGGTCAGCTCATACGCCCTGCCGACGTGGCCGACGTCCCGTAATGCCGCGGCGGCGACCTCGGCGATGTCGGCCGGGTCGATGGTCGGCAGTGCGACGTCACCGAACGGCGCGCCGACCATCCGTTGCGCGCGGACCATCTCGGCCCACTGCAACGTGTTGGAGTCAAAACCTCCTGGCCGCAGCAGTGTCCATTCCAGATCCGACTCCGTGACGGGGTCCTCCAGTGTCGAGGGGTGGCTTCCTGTGGCAACGCCTTGGGAGGACAGCAGGACAACCCGGCCGATTCCGCCCGCCCGCGCGACATCGAGGACGTCGCTGACGCTGCCACCGGCCGATACGAAGTCGCCCGAGGTCAGCAGGAACAGTGCGTCGGCGCCGTCGAGCGCCCGCACCAGCGGCTGTCCGACGTTGCCAGTAGCTCCAGTAACCACAATCATGTTCGCTCCCGTTGACGAGTCCTCTGTGGGCCCAACGGAAGCTACCGGCACGGGGATAGTAGGTACCTACACGAAAGTAATGGAAAGAAAGGCTCACTATGACCCACGGCACAACTCCGGCGGCTCGTATCGACCTCGTCCCTGAGCAGGCGTGTCCGATCGCCCCGGTGGTCGACATCGTCTTCAGCCGCTGGACCACTCCGATTCTGTGGGCGCTCCATGAATACGGGCGGCATCGGTTCGTGGAGCTGGGACGCAGCCTGGGGCCGCTGTTCGCAGCACTCGCCGACTGGTCGGCCAACCTGGGCAAGGTAGAGCAGGCCCGGCAGGAGTACGAGGCCAAGGAGCAGCTGCCACGTAGCCGTCGAAGCTGACGGAGCTTCGGTCAGCCATGACGGAAGCTCAGGCACAGGCCGCCCCGGCGATCACAGAGCGTCGTATCTCCGCGATCGCCAGATCTGTGCCAGTACTACTTCCCTCGGGCCCCAACGCGCCTGTCCGTGCGCCCTCTAAGCCAGCCGGATCGGTGACAGCGACAAATTCTCACCGAGCTGTGCCGTGCGGTGTCGTGCGTCGTCGTCACCGCGCCACCAGCTCCGTGAGGTCGGCGAGCAGTTCGGACGCGGTCACCGGGTCGAGTTCGGCGAAGGCGAGCCTGGACGGTTCCCCGGGCGGGTTCCACGCACTGGGCTGCTCCGACAGCCCTATGAATTCCAGCGACTGCTCGGTGGAGACGTCGACGGCGCCGATCGTGAACCCCTCCGACGGACTGACGATGATCCAGCGATCCTTCGCGACCCGTTTGGACAGCCGGCACTGCACACCCGCGAACATCGGCTTGTCGCGCTCCCAGCCGCGCCGTTCCAGGCCGAGCAGTCTGGCGGTCGGCACGGTGATGTTCTCGAACCGCCCCAACCGGTCGGCGGCCGCCTCGTCGTCCGTGAGCCGGTGCACGGCGCGGCCGAGCTGCGGGAAAGGCTGCAGGATCTCGTGGTCCGCGAACAGCTCCTGCCACTCCGTCAGCTCCTCGCCGAGGTGGAGCGGGTGCGCCAGCCGCACCGAGGCGTCCTCCGGCAACGTGAATTCTTCGCCCCGTACGTCGGCGAAGGTGCGGTCCTCCGCCGCCCGGAACGCCGTCACCGCACCGGCGCCGCCGATGGCCGGGGTCTCGTACAGGGCCCTCTCCGAAGTCGCGGCCGGGATGCACAGCCACACCAGCCGCCGCACCAGCTGCCACAGCAGGGGATGGGAGACGAGCAGTTCGCGGAACTCACCGGTCGTCCAGCTGCGGCCCGCGACCATCGCGCCCTCCAGCCGGCGCGCCTGGTCCGAGGCCACCGTCCGGACGTCTTTCTTCAGCGCCATGAACCGCTTGCGTTCCGCCGGCGCCAGCTCGGCGTCGTCGCGGGCACCCGGTGTGGGCAGGTCCTTGCGCCGCTTGCCGTCCTGGCCCAGGACGTACGGCCGCAATTGCTCCTCGAAGCCCACGGTGAAGCGCCGGGGCCCGTACTCCACGACGGTCGAGCCGTCGGCGTCCAGCCCGAAGTCCGGCACCAGCCGGTCGGCGAGTTCCTCGCCGGACAGCCCCAGATCGGTCGCCACCTGCTCGATCTTCTCCTTGGCGCGCGTCTGGAGCGCCTTGAACTTCACCCGCTGGGAGACCCCGTGCAGATGCATCAGGGCTACGTCGCTGCCGATGGCCGCCAGCACGTCCAGGCCCTCCACGGCCCGCTGGTGTGCTCCCTCGCCGGGCCAGTTCCGCAGGACCGGCGCCAGCCGGCGCACCGTGTCGTCGTCGCCGAACCAGCCCAGGGCATGCAGCGCCCAGCTTTCCTTGGCCGGCATTCCGGACAGCCGCCACTGCTCGAACAGGGACCAGGTGAAGGCGGTCAGCGATTCGGGATCGCACGCCTCCTTCACCGTCTCCACGCCCGTATAGACCGCGCCCGGCCGGGAGATCGCCAGCATGGTCAGCAGATGGCGCACGGATTCGGCGGGCAGCGCCGAGGTCCGGCCCCGCAGCAGCACTCGAGGCAGTAGCCGGGGGGCCGCCCAGGCGGCGGGCTCCGGCATCCTCGACGGCAGCGCGAGCTCCAGACGATCGGCCGACAGCAGGTCACGGACGACCGCGACCGCCTTGGGACCGTGACCGGCCGCCGCGTCGAGTACGGCGTCCTTTCCGTGTGTGGCGGCGATGGCCCGCAGCGCGTGCTCGGCGCTGTGGCGGGCCGCGCCCGCCGGACCGGCCGCGTCGGGCACCAGCAGCGCGGCGGCGTCCGCGCCGTGCCGGGCGAACCAGGCGCGGGTCGTGGGCGCGACGGACTTCAGCCGCACGAACCAGTCGGCCATCAGACGCGCGACCTCCAGCTGCCGATAGGGCAGGAGCAGCCCGCCGGCCACAGCGGGCTGCCGCGCCGCGGCGTGCAGCAGCGGCGGCAGCGCGTCCTCCTCCCATCGGGCGGCCACCGGCTTCAGCTCCTTCACGAGTTCCCACATGTGCTCGGGAGTCCACTGCGCCAGCAGCGGGCGGTACATGTCCGGGCCGTCGGCGAACAGCGCGGCCAGACGGTAGTTGTCGAGGTCCGCGAACTGCTCCCGCAGGGTTCGGACATCGGGATACGGCTCGTTCTGCCGGCGCCGCACCCGCCGCTCGGGCTCCTCGACGGCGGCAGCCCATGCCTCGCGCTCGCCGGGCTGCCAGAGCATGCGGGTCTCCTTCCCGGCGACGAGCCCCTTGACGGTTCTCGGATTCGGCGCCGTCCGCCTGCCTGTCCACGGCGGGCTCACCAGCAGCTCGGGCAGCGCGTCGGCGGGGGCGTCGGCGGCGGCCGGGTGCAGCAGCTCCCGCACCACCTCGGCCGCCTTGGGCGGGAACTGTGCGAGCCGCGACTCCAGCAGCTCACCGTGCGTGGCTACATGCGCGGTCAGCAACTGACCCAGCAGGAAGGAGTTGCGGCCGGGGGCGGGCGCCGCCCGGTCGGCCAGGAGGCGTGCCGCGCGCACCGGATACCGGCGCGCCGCCTCCAGCAGCGCCGGATGCACCTGCCTGTCGTCCGCGTGGGACATCAGCAGCTCGAACGCCTCGTCCGTCGGTAACTGTGCCAGGATCCCCGCCAGTTCTTCCGCCGATGCCCCGCGGGACGGCATACGGTGCCGCCAGATCTCCGCGATCAGCGCGGCGACGGCCGGGCCGACGCCCTCGGCGACCGTGGCCGCGGTGGAGAGCCTGCCGTCGTAGGCGGGCACGCCGCCCGCCCGCAGCAGAGCCCGCAGTTGCTCCTCGTCGTTCAGCAACTCGAACAGCATGGCACGTACGACACGGTCCTCCCGGCCGCTCTCCCCCGGGTCGGCGCAGCACTCCGCGACCCAGTCGATCTCGCTCGGGACCAGATACGACACCACGATTCGGCGCCGCGCGCCGCCGCGGTGCGCGGCCAGAGCCGCCACCACCTCGCGGTAGTCGTCCTCACCGGCCATCGAGAGCAGCGTCCGCACCCGGTCGGCGGCGCCCCGGCGCAACCACAGCCGCTGCGGCGAGTCGCCCTCGGGCAGGACGGCCAGCCTGGTGGTCCTGCCCTGGTCGTCCCCGTGTTCGATCTCGTGGTCGAGCTCGAACAGCTCCACCGTGGCGCGGGCCGCGAAGGCCCGCCCGTGCCGCAGCTGCCAGGCATCGGCGACCGCGTCGTACAGCAACTTCCCGCGGTCGGTGACCACGGCCAGGACCGCGGCGCCGACCGGATCCGCCGTCCCCTCCAGATAGCGGCGTGCGGCGGCTGCCGGCTCAGGGGCGACGCCCGGAACGGCCTCGCCGAGGACCGTGCCGATCCACTCCTCCTCCTTCGCCGCCGCGAGCCGCCTGTCCCAGGAGTCGAGAGCCGATTCGTGGGGTGAGTGCGAGTACCGGGGGATGCCGCCCCAGCGCGGGCGGAGGCTCTGCCGCCAGGCGGCGGGCAGCGTGAACGAGTCCTCGTCGGGTGCCGCCGCAGCATCTCCGGCATGTCCGGTGCCCCCGGCGTCCGGCGGGTGGCCGGCGCCCACGGGCGCGTACCCCTCGCGTTCCTTCTCCCGCACGGCCTCGGCCACGTACACCTCCGCGGCCGTCGCCGAGCCGCAGTCCTCGACCCGCGTACGCCCCGGTGCACCGGCCTCTCCGTGACGGACGATCACCAACGCGCCGTCCGACCCGACCTCCCAGAACATGATCGGGCTGTCTTCTCCCCCGTCAGCCAGCTCCCAGCGCCGCACGGCCGCCCCTTCCTCGGACCCAAGCCGACCCCAGGTCAGCGCTCCTGTGATGGACCCGCCCGCGACACGGGCGATCACGGGCCTCACAGTAGATCCGGTCACTGACAACGGCTGCCGGCGGCCCTGCACCCGCTCCCGGCCGTCCTCCCTTCTCAGCCTGCTCGCAGAGGCGCAACGTCGGCATCACGGGCGGTCTTCCCGGTGCCCAGGCGCCCCGAGGCCGTCGGCGCCGCACGGGCGGCACAAGCTCGCATGCGGCACCCGTTCAGGACCTTGCGCGGCGCGCTTTCAGAGGCCACGGCTCGCGCGTGTGGCATTGCCGAGCGCGGTGCGCAGGTCGTCCTGACCGGAGAGCAGCGGCGGCAGCGGGGTCGCGTTCGCGGGGTTGAGCGAGTCGAACAGCAGGGCGATGAACCGGGCCCGCAGCGAGGGGGCGGTCCCGGGGAGCGCGAGACCGGCCACAGCCATGACGAGGAAGTGCGGGATGTCCTCGGCGGTGAGGTCGGAGCGGATCTCGCCGGCCTCCTGAGCACGCACCAGGAGCGGGTGGAGCGAGGCGCTGAAGTCCTGGAGCACGTCCACCGCGACATCGGCGAAGTTGCCCGCGAAGGCGACCATGCCTCGCTCCTCGGTGATCAGGTCGAGCAGGTGCGTGGCGATGCCCTGAAGCGCCTGGCGCGTGTCGGCGGCGTCGGCAGCGCGCTCGACGAGCGGGAGCAGGTCGGTTTCGAGAATGTCCTCGAGGACGGCGCGGACGACGGCTTCCCGGTTCGGGAAGTGGCGGTAGAGCGTGGCGATGCCCACGCCGGCCTCCGCCGCGATCTGCTCGAGCGAGCCGTCGCCCTTGCCCAGCACGATCCGCCCCGCGGCGGTGATGCGCTCCACGCTGGAGCGGGCGTCGACCCGGCGCCGGGGGGTGCGGTCGTTCATGGCTGCCATCCGTGACTCTTCCCTGCTCCGCTCCGCGACGAAGGCCTGCGAGGACCGTCCTTCTCCACGATAGAAGCCTATCGCATTGATAGTCGACTATCGGATTGATAGCCTCCTATCGTTTTGATAGTAACCTCTCGCTTCATCGCGTGGCCTGGACTGCCGGGCCGTGACAGACAGGGAGAGCTCTGTGTCCGTTCTGCTGTACCGCCTGGGCAGGTTCGCCTATGGAAAGCCCTGGTACGTCATCGGCGGCTGGCTGGCGGTGGTGGCGTCCGTGGTCGCGCTCCTCGCGGTCAACCCCGTCAGGATCAGCAACGAGGTGCGCATCGACGGCACCCCGTCCCAGCAGGTCATCGACGATCTGGCCACGACGCTTCCGGAGGCGTCCGGGGGCCAGGGCATGCTGCTGTTCAAGGCACCGGACGGAGCCCGGATCGACGACTCGAAGCCCCATGCGGCGCTCTTGGCGGCGGTGGACGCCGTCTACCGTCACGACCACGTGATCGACACCCGGCAGGTCCTGGCGCAGGAGGTCGCCAAGGGCGCGGACAGCCCGCTGCTCCAGGCCCAGGCAGCGGTGGCGCGGGCCGGCGGCCGGACCCCCGCTCCCCTGCAGTCGAACGGGCAACCCGTCGCGGGCGTGATCGTCTCCGCCGACGGCAAGACGGCGTTGATGCAGTTCCAGTTCGACGAGCAGACCTACGAGTTGCCCTCCGGGACGATCGACAGCACCGTCGAGGCCGCCGAACAGCGGGCCGCGCGCGGTGGCCTGGAGGTCCTGCCGTCGGCGTCGATGATGGAGATCCCCGAGATCGTCGGCGTCGGCGAGATCGTCGGGGTCGCCGTCGCGGCCCTCGTCCTGCTGATCACCCTGGGCTCGGTGGTGGCCGCGGGCCTGCCCTTGGTCATCGCCCTCGTCGGGGTCACGGTGGGAGTCGGCGGCGCCTTCACCCTCTCCACGGTGTTCGAGATCCACTCGCTCGCCGCGGTGCTGGCCCTGATGCTGGGCCTGGCCGTCGGCATCGACTACGCGCTGTTCATCGTCAACCGGGAGCGCCGGCTGATCCTGGACGACGGCCTGGACCCGCACGAAGCGACCGGCCGAGCCATCGGCACCGCCGGGAGCGCGGTCTTCTTCGCCGGGAGCACCGTCATCATCGCCCTCGCCGGGCTGCTGGTCATCCGGATCGCCCTGCTCTCCACCATGGCCCTCGTGGCGGCCGCCACGATCGCGGTCGCCGTCCTGCTCGCCCTGACCCTGCTGCCGGCGCTGCTCGGCCTGGTCAAGGAGGGCGTGTGCCCCGCACGGACCCGACGCGGCGCACAACGGCTGAAGGCGGGCACGGGGTCGACCGCCGGCGACGCCGGACCGACCCGGGCCGACCGCTGGGGAAAGCTCCTGGTCCGCCACAAGTACGCCGCCCTCACGGCCGCCGTCCTCATACCCGTGATCCTGGCCGTGCCCGCCGCCGACATGAAGCTGGGCCTGCCCTCCGGCGCCAGCTACAACGCCGACACCGGGCAGCGCCAGAGCTACGAGCTGGTCAGCGACGCCTACGGCCCCGGCTACAACGGCCCTCTCCTGGTCGCCGTCAACTCCACCGCGAGCGGACAGCCCCTCGCCCCGGCGACCCTTGCCGCGGTGGCCGCGGACCTGCGGGACACGAAGGGCACCACCTCGGTCTCCCTGGCCGGCATGAGCAGGACCGGCAGCACCGCCATCCTGAGCCTCGTTCCCGGCAGCGGCCCGAACGACGACGCGACCAAGGATCTCGTCACCGCCGTACGGGACGAGAGCGCGCGGATCAGCCGGGACCACGGCGCGGCCATCGGCGTCACCGGCTTCACCGCCCTGGCGATCGACGTCTCCGACCGGCTCGCCGACGTACTGCCCCTCTATGTGGCCACCGTGCTCGGACTCTCCCTGATCGTCCTGCTCCTGGTCTTCCGTTCGCTCCTGGTACCCGTGATCGCCACCCTCGGATTCCTGCTGAGCGTCTCGGCAGCGTTCGGCATGACTACGGCCGTATTCCAATGGGGCTGGCTGCAGGGACTGATCGGGCTCGACGCCACCGCACCGGTCGTGAGCCTGCTGCCCATCATCATCACGGGCGTCCTCTACGGACTGGCCATGGACTACCAGATGTTCCTGGTGACCTCGATGCGTGAGGCGCACGTCCACGGCGCGACCGCCCTGAACGCCACCGTGACCGGCTTCGCCCGCGCGAGCTCCGTCGTCGTGGCGGCGGCCACCATCATGGTCTCGGTCTTCGCCGGGTTCGTCTTCAACCCCCAGCCCATGATCAAGCAGGCCGGCTTCGCACTCGCCGCGGGCATCCTCATCGACGCCTTCGTCATCCGCATGACCCTCATCCCGGCCACGATGGCACTCGCGCGGGAGAAGGCCTGGTGGATCCCCGCCCGGCTGGACCGGCTGCTGCCCGACCTGGATGTCGAGGGCGACAGGCTGGCACAGAGGATTCCGCTGCCCGCCGCCGCGCGTCCGCACTCGACACCGCAGACGGCCGACACCACCGGCTGACCGACACCGCGGTCTCTTCCCTCGTCGCCCTCGGTCGGTCGACACGGAAGAGACCGCGGCAGCCCGGGCCGCCCGGACTTCCCTGGGCACAAGGCCCCGTCAGACTCTGGCCGTCCGAGCAGAGACCCCGACTCAGTCGGGCAGCCCCCAGAAGGATCCCTGCAGGCCGACCTCGGCAAAGCAGGCGGTGGTTGGGGAATGGGCCACCTGGTCGCCTGGTGGGGGTGTGTCTCGGCCGACGACCCAGGCGTGCGGGGTGTCACAGGCCGGACAGCGGGTGGCGACCAGGACGTCGCGCTCATCCTGGAGCAGGTGGGGCGTAGCTGAGCCCGCCATGCAGCCCGATCAGCGCGGCGGTCGGCACGAGGCCGATCAGGGAGAGCGGGACGTCCAGGTCGGCGGCGACCTCGGTGAGTGCCGGCTGGAGGGCGTAGTTGTCGGCGATCGCCCCGCCGGCGATCGCGGCCGGCAGGAACGTACCGCCCGGGGACAGTGCGCGGGTCACGGCCGCGCCCCTCGGGTGAGGACGACCGCGTAACGGCACTCCGCCTGTGTGGTGTTGGCGAACACGCGCTCGGCGGGCTCGCCGAGTTCGATGGTGTCGCCTGCGGCGAGTTCGTGGATCGTATCCCCGTCGTGGAAGGTGAGCCGCCCGTCGAGGACCCAGACGACCTGCCGGACGAAGGCGAAGGCCGCGGCCGGGTAGGGCACGCGGGCACCGGGCGGCAGACGGACCTCGGCGATCTCGGCGGGGAAGTCCGGGCCGACGATCTGCCGGCGCCGGTAGCCGGTCGCGGGGTCGGTCCTCTCGGCAGCATCGGCCCCGCGACGTACCCCCGGCTTCGCGTACGGATCGTCCTGCGCGCCCTCGGCCAGCGCGAGCAGCGAGGCGACACTCAGCTGGAACGCCGCCGACAGTTTCCCCAGCACCACCGCCCTGTGGACCACCACCCAGCAGTCCCCCCCCCCCGAGGGTGAGGCATGGCTGGCCGCACACCTGGAGCGCGGCTCGGCGTGCGTGGCCGAAGTCGAGGGCGAGGTGGCCGGGTTCGCGTTCTACGGACCAAGGCGGGAGCTCGACGGATACCGGCACACCGTGGAGGACTCGGTCTACGTCCGCGACGGCCGTCACGGCCTCGGCATCGGCTCCGCGCTGCTCACCGCTCTGATTGCCGGGGCGCGCGAGGCCGGCCACCACGTCATGATCGCGGACATCGAGTCCGGGAACACCGCCTCGATCCGGCTGCGGGCCGATCTCGATGTCGCGCGGACGGTCGGCCGGGACATGGCCAGTGCTCTGGACGAACGCGGCCTGTCCCGCTGCTCACGAGTCGTCCTCGGGTTCCACTGCGTTGCGCCAGATGGTGAGGTCCACAGTCACATATACCGCGGGCTCGTCATCCGGTGAGTAGCTTCGTACGGTGACGAGTCCAATATGGCCTGCGCCCGTGGTGATGCAGATCTGGCTTCCCTTGCCGACGTTCTCCCGCGAGATCTGTGTCGTGTAGCGGGTGTCCGTGCGGCAGGTGTCCAGGGATCCCGTCTGTCCGCTCCTGAGCAGCACGAGCGTGTTCTCGCTGCTGGCGCCCGTGTCGGTGGCGAAGTATCCCTCGCCATAGCCGAAGTCTCCGTCGTAGAGGGCGCCATCTCCGGTGTAGGGGCGGGGTGGTTCGTCGGCGAGGCTGATGCTGTAGTCCATCGGGATGTTGAGTTTGTATTCAGCAGGTTTCGGGTCTGCCGGTGGCTCCGTCGTCGCCGGGCTGCTGCCCGTGTTCGCCTCTGACGGGCCGCTCGGGCTCGGGCTGCTCAGGTTCGGGCTGTTCGGGCTGCTGGTTCGGCCTGGTTGCTTGGTTGTGTCCTGGCCGAGATCCTTGTTCCCGCCGTCGTCGTTCCCCAGGAGAGCGGTGACGCCCGCACCCGCGAGAGCAGCTACCAGGACGGCCGCCACGGCCAGCGCGATCCGTTTGCGTCTGGCGGGGTGCGGTGGGGGGACCGGCGCGGCGGTGTGGCGATCGATGTCGGCGGCCACGGCGGGCGGCAGCCAGCCGTCCGGGCGGCGCAGTTCCGTCTGCGGCGAGGCCCGTTGGCATAGATCAATGATCTCGGCGGGCGAGGGGCGAAGGCCTGCGTCCTTGTCCAGACAGCGAGTGACCAGCTCATTCAGTTCTTCCGGCAGGTCAGTGAGACTCGGCTCTTCGTGCACGATGCGGTAGAGCACGGTGTGCGAGGTGCCCTCGCCGAAGGCCGGGGCGCCGGTGGCGGCGTAGACCGCGACCTGACCGAGGGCGAAGACGTCCGTGGCAGGCGTGCAGGCCGCACCGGACGCCTGCTCGGGGGTCATGAAGGCGGGAGTGCCGACGATGACGCCGCTGCGGGTCAGTGAGGTGGCGTCGGCGGCGCGGGCAATGCCGAAGTCGATGACACGCGGACCGTCGGCCGCCAGCAGCACATTGGACGGCTTGAGGTCGCGGTGGACGATGCCGGCGCCGTGGATGGCCTGCAGCGCCTCGGCGATCCCGGCGACGGCCAGCACCACGGCGGGAACGGGCAGCGGCCCGTGCCGGGTCACGGCGGCCTGGAGGGAGGGACCTGCCACATAGGCCGTGGCGAGCCACGGGCGCTCCCCCTCCGTGTCGCTGTCGATGACCGGCGCGGTGTACAGGCCCTGCACGAGCTGCGCGGCCTGCACCTCCTGCCTGAAGCGGCGGCGGAACTCCGGGTCACCGGCCAGATCCGGCCGAATCACCTTGATGGCCACCGGCCGCCCGCCTGGCGTGTAGGACAGATACACCGTGCCCATGCCGCCCTCGCCCAGCCGAGCAGTGATCCGGTATCCCGCGATGGCGACCGGATCACCAGCCCTCAGCGACTGGAACACCCGGTCCACGCCCTCAGTAGTCATCAAACCCCCTTCTCGTTGTGTACATGCCCACTCACCGTGGGGTGAACATAGGCGAAGGCTCCTTGCCGCGGTACCCGAACAAGCACGGAAGACGTACAGCCGTAACTACCCGACACGGGGCCGTAGTTCACGATCGCGGAAACTCGGCGGGGGACCGGCGACGGATCCGTACTTCGGTATGCCGCTGTGGCTCCAGGTCGAGACCCGGCACGGGTGGTTGTGGGCACACCGGACGGAAGATGACGTTGGTGGCCTGCCTTCCGGCATGGATCAAGCGAGCGAAGAACCGGGACGAGATCCTGCGTGCCGTCAGTCGGCCCGCCGTCCGTGAGAGCGGCGGGCCGTCGAAGCGGCAGGTTGAGGTCAGCCAGATTGGGCGGAGTCGAGATGACGGGTGCCTCGCCGTAGGACTTCTCACGCAGCCTGCGATCCAGGACCGGCTTCACGCCGAACAGCTCGGCCACCGCATCGGCCGTCCGCCGGGTGCGCTGCAGATCCGAGGAGAACAGCTCCACCTCGGTGCCGTCCGGTCAGAACCATCGAGCGGGTTCTTCAGCTCGTTCTCGGGTGCTGCCTTGGCAAGTACCCCGAGCCCTCGTACCGGGTGCGGTGTGGCTGCCAGTTCGGCACGTGGAAGAAGTGGTGCTCCGGCTGGAGGAGTTGCTGTTCCCGTCGATCGCCGACGTGGCGGCGCCCTCCGTCGCCGTCGAGGAGAACGAGACCCGCTTCCAGGAGGAGTTCGCCGGGCACGCGGGCGAACCGCCGCGCCGGCGGCTGAGCGCCTTTCTGCACGGCATGGCGGACCTACTGGAGGAACAGCGAGCACTGTTGCTGATCGCGGGGGCCAGCGCCCCGGCCGCCCGCTGCACCAGCCAGACCTATCGCACGCACCAGGAGCAACTCACCTCCTTGGGTGGCGGAGCTGGCCCCCGCCGCCGACGCCGCCTACCTCGCGGACCTGCGGGCGAGTTCCTGCCGGCTCTTCAGGGTGTCCGGGTGGTGTGCACCCAGCACGCGTGTCTGCAGGGGCAGCAGGTCTGCGTAGGCGGCTGCCGCCCCGGAGGGGTCCCCCGCTCTGACTCGCCACTCGGCGAGAAAGCTCCAGCTCTTGAGGGTGTGGGGATGTTCCCGGCCCAGCAGCCGCACACAGTCCCGCACGATGTCGTCGAGGGCGGTGGCAGCCCGGACGGCATCACCCGCCTGCCCCCAGCATTGGGCCAGATGGGACCGGACCTGAAGGGTGGCGGGGTGGCCCGCGCCCCGGATCCGTGCACTGTCCTCGGCCAGTCGGGCGAACGCGGACGCGGCCCCGACAACGTCACCCGCCCGTGCTTGCAGGTAGGCGACATTGTTGCGGGTGTCGAGGGTGTGCGGATGGTCGGCGCCCAGCACCTGTGACCGCACATCGAGGAGTTCGGCGAACGTCGCAGTGGCTGTGCATATGTCCCCGGCCATCACTTGCTGATAGGCGAGGTTGTTGAGGGTCATGAGGGTGTCCGAATCGTGGTCGCCCAGCAACCGCTTCTGGTCTTCGAGCAGTTCCTGGAACTCGGTCACCGCGGTGGCGGGGTCCCCCGCCTCGCCACGGAAGCGAGCGAGGTTGTTGCGCAACAGGAGGGTGTCGGGGTGGTCGTCGCCCAGCACCCGCCGCGTGTCGTCGAGCACGTCGATGAAGTCGGCCACGGCTCCGGCCAGATCCCCTGCCAGGGCTTTGGTGTACGCGATGCTGTTCCGGGACGCCAGCAGGTCGGGGTGGTCGGCGTCCAGGTGGCGTCGCTGCTCCGCCAGCACATCGGTCAGGGCAGCCGCGGCTCCGGCTACATCCCCCGCCTCCCCCTGCCAACGCGCCGCCTGCTGGCGGAACAGGAGGGTGTCGGGGCGGTGCTCACCAAGATGGGCGACGGCCTGCTCGGCGAGGTGCTGATAGTAGTCGCGGGCCGCACCGACCTGGCCTGACGTCCCGAGGCTTGTGCCGCTACGGCCGAGCACGGGGTGAGTGACCGGCCGGTACAGGGCCTCTCCGGCGTGCCCGGCGAGGACAGCGGTGTTGGCCCTCAGGGCGGCGGCGAGGTCAGTGTCTCGCTCGACGTCAGGCCAGGCGGCCGTCAGGGCGTCAGCAGCCGCGCGAGCGACTTGGTCTCTGTGCTCGGGGGAGAGCTGCTCGCGAACCGCGCGCTGGATGAGCTGATGCACGCGTACGGCACGATGGGGGTTGTCCGAGGCACAGTCGATGACACTGAACTGTTCCAGATTCCGCAGGACTTCACCGATGTCGCCGACCTCGCCCGGCTCGTCGCCCGGTTGCCTCACAGGGGCATCCGGGTCCGACAGCGGAGTGCGATGGGTGGCCAGGTAACTCCGTACAGGCGGAGAGTCGAGCACCGGGGCGGGAACGCCGTTGGGGTCCAGCAGCGAAAGGACGTGGAGCAGGGGACGGGCGAGGCCCCGGCGTGGCTGCCGGTCGGCCCGGTCAATGGAGAGATCCCAGGCGGCCGCCACCGTCTTGTTCTGATCGTCGGGAAGTCCGATATCGGTCGGCAGGACAGTGGTGAGGGTCTGTGCCCGGCCGGCGAGACGCGTGCGGTAGCCCGCGCAGTCCAGGTGCAGGGCATGCATGAAGGGAACCGCCTGGGACAGTGCGAGCGGCAGCCGCCCGAGGTCTTCCGCCAGACCCGTGAGCTGCGCCAGGTCGTCCGCCCGGCCGAGGGCTTCGAGCTTGGCGGTCAGATAGGAGACCGCTTCCGCGGAGGTGAACCGGTCGACCTCGACGCGTCGGCTGCCCGCCCGAAGCAGCGAGACGTCCCGGAATCGAGTGGTGACCAGCGTCTGCCCGTGTGGGACGTGCGGGGGCCAGAGCCCCCGGACCGCGGCGGTGTACGGCACGTCGTCCAGCACCACCAGCCACCGCAGGCCGGGCCGGGGTCCGCCGTCTGCCGTTCCCGGGCCGAGCCTCAGCCAGTTCAGGAACTCGGACGCGGCCTGCGGGTCCTCACGGCCGGCACCCAGCAGTCGGGAGGCCGCGTCGGCGTAGGCGTCCGCGACCGCGGTGCGCGAAGCCGCCGTCACCCACAGCACCAGGTCAACCTGACCGCTGTCGATCGCCGTGCGGGCGTGACGGGCGGCCAGTTGGGTCTTGCCCACCCCGCCCATGCCGGTCAGCACCACCTGGCTGAGCGCCACGGTCCCGCCCGTGGCCGCGGTCTCCACACGTGCGCGCAGTCCCGGCCGCGGCACGAAGCAGTCCGCTTCGAGCGGCACGTCCCCGAGCACCCGGCACACCGCCCCGGGCGGCTGCGGGCCCCGCCGAGCGCTCACCCCGCCCCGCGCCGACTCTCCCAGGCGGGTGGCGTCACCTGCCGCGGCGGCGGTCCGCCGCAACCTCAACAGCTCGTTCACGTCGGGTTGTTTCAGACGCAACGCCCGTGCCAAGGCCGCGACCGTCGCGCCCGCGGGAACCGGACCACCCTCTCTGAGGGCGTTCCACACGGTGGTACGGCTCACCGCCGCGCGAGCCGCCAGCTGCGTCTGAGTCATTCGGGCCTGGTCCACCGCGTCGGTGAGCCTGCCACGCAGCTCTCTCAGCGCGCGCTCGTTCTGTTCCTCCTGCACCTTTCTCCCCACTTGGTGTCCATCTGTGTTCATCCTCTCCCGCTGAACCATGACGAACACCTTTTCCGGCAATTTGGGTCGCGTCACCGATCCGACCACTGGAGGAAGTTGGTCATGTCCGACCTCGCAGCCGTTCTGCTGACAGCCGCGTTCGTGATGAACCCGGCGTTGCCGGTCGCCGCTGCCACGGGCAAGCTCGCGCGACTGGAGGGAGCCGGTCACCCCGCCGCCATGAGGCGCGCCGCCCTCGCCTTCGCAGGGAGCCCGACCCTGGTAGCCGCCGTCACCGGTGCCCTGGAGCGGTCGTCACCCGACCCCTGCACCACGGCACCGGGCACGGCTCGCATACCGCCGCCCGCGCCTGTTGAGATGCATTCGATGGGTGATCGGTATTCACGGACGTGAGGCGTAAGGCGTGAGTGTTCGTCGCCCGTACCGCAGTGCCGAGTCCGACGTCCGTCGAGCTTTGATCGAACCGGTCTTCACCGCCTGGCAGGCAAGACGGACCGGACCCGGCACTGCGGGTACGGGTGCACGACCTGCGAGAGATCCTGGCCCCTTCAGCCAGGCATGGTCTGGTTCGCTCTGTCGGCTCCTGGAACTTCTGGGCGGCCGACGGCCGGCGCGGAGACGGCTCCCCATGCAGGTGAGGCTGGGTCTCGCCCCTAGTAGTGCCTGGTCAGGTCGGCTGGAGTGGTGCGTGTCCTTGGGGCTTGGTGTGACGTTGAGGGTGTATGACTCCGGACGAGATTGCCGTGG
>NZ_JBSFWB010000029.1:0-108354 GCF_053592635.1 Streptomyces sp. NPDC002623
CCGAAGGGCCACAAAACCTTCATCATCTGCACAGCACCGCATCAAGTGGGCCTACCTACATCAACCTCACTCTCTGCGCTCGTGGCGCACTTAAATGCCAAGCTCATTGCTTGGCATGCATCCAAGGTGGCAACCCTTGCATGCATGCCAAGGAGTGCATCCACGCATTGATTCCGGCGAAAGATCCGGGCCGGCGGCAGGCCCTCCCTGCGCCTCTGACAGCACATGCACTTTGCTGCCCTTCAGGCCGCGATCGACCGGATTCGGCCCGGTCAGCGCGGCTGGCACCAGTCAGGCAAGTGGCTTGTCGCACACTCGCACTCGGCAGCACTTCTGTCACCGGCTGCGCGAGGGTCAGTGACAGCTCATTGGATCAGGTCGGTGTGCGGATGCTCGGGGGAGGTCGGGCAGACGTAGAGCTGCATGTTGTCGGTGCTGCCGACTTCCACCTTGGTCGGCTGCGCAGGGTTCTGGCCGGCGCGATGACCGGCGGCATAGGCGGCAGCTTCATCCTCGTATGGCGCCCAGCCGCGCGTACCACCGTCCCATTCGAAGGAAGCGATGGTCAGCAGCGGGACCATCTGCACATCGCAGACACTGCAGTATCGGGGATTGGGATCGGTGCGGCCCCACGGGGGCCAGCCGCCGACCTTCCAGCCGGGAGCGTCTGCCAGATCGCAGTCGTAGAACTCCGCCGGATCGCTCGCGTACGAGCTGTCCAAGCCGGCACCGGCTGCCTGCCATCTGCTCCAGTCCCCCACCATCAGCCGCATCTCCGGGCTGAGATCGAGGCTGTTGGGATACTCGGTGATTGCTTCTGGTGCCAGTTGACAGGGCTCTGGCACGTAGCCGTCCCAGTCCGCCTCGTACGGGTCCGGCGGCAGAGCCAGGACATCGTCAACATCGGCGGCGGATCGCCAGAACAGCGCAGTCGCGGGCTTGGCATACGGTTTGTGGTCGTAGGGACACCACAGCACTTGGAGTACGTCGGCCTTCCCGGGCGGCCGCAGGAGAGGGACATCGCGCACGTACAGCTGGGCGACGGGCAACATGGGGACTGGACTCTCCGCAGGCCAGGGAGGGCCGGCTTCGAGTCGCTCCATAAACGTTGCGTCGTTGCGGTGCTGGATCGCCGTCTCCTCCGGCGTGGAGTGAGGACCTTGCGGATCACGGTGGAGTCGTGCTCGTCGACGCCTGTCGAGGCGTATGTCGGCCGGCGACCTGCTCCGTCCGGTGCCGGGGTGCATGGCTTCGCAGTGCGGCCACGGCTCCTCGGAGGGCCACAGCAACGGGCCACCCACAGAGCTGTCCCGTACCGAGGGCGACCCTGCACGTGGATGCAGCCGAATCGCCGCACGCGCCAACGGAGCCAGCTCAGGAAAGACCGCCGTGACATCGACAGGCCGCGGCGGAGTAGTACGTACGAAGACCATACCGAGGATCTTGTCACCGGCCACTGACAGGCCCCTACCGCCTCAACCGGCGTCGGTGCTCAACTGGTTGTAGCGCTTACCGACTCAGCCACGGTGACAACAAGCCTGCCTGTGTGGCAGCTATCGCGGTTCGGCTCGATGCCGCACCACCGAAGCACCACGTGAGACATCCTCTTACTCGTGATTTGCGGCGCATCACACTGGAAGGCGCCCACAGCAGGCATCCCGAAAGGCCCGAAACGCCATGCGCTTTACCTCTGAGACGTCGTCCGACGGCATCTTTGAACAGCTCTTTCTTCTCGGCGACATCCCTGGCGTGCTATGGACTCCACGAGGTGCCGACGGGACCCGCCCCCTGATTGCCATGGGGCACGGCGGCGGTCAGAACAAGAAGGCCCCTGGCATCGTGGACCGTGCGCGCCGTTTCGTGGCCGAGTGCGGTTTCGCCGTGGTGGCGGTCGATGCCCCCAGCCACGGCGACCGGCCGGAACATGAGGAGTTCACCCGGATCGCGACCGAGTACGAGGCCCGGCTTGACGCCGGTGAGGGACTGGCCCCGCTGATCGCCGGCTTCCAGGCACTCGTCGTCCGCCAGATCGTGCCGGAATGGCAGACAGTCCTCAACGCGGTCCAGAAGCTCAGTCATGTCGGCATGGGCCCGGTTGGGTACTGGGGTGTGTCGCTGGGCTGCGTGATCGGTGTCCCGCTTGTTGCCGCCGAGTCCCGGATCCGGGCGGCGGTGCTGGGCCTGGGCGGTGCTGAGGTGTCAGCCGAGGCCGCCGCGCGGATTACCGTCCCGGTGGAGTTCCTCGTGCAGTGGAACGATGAGCGAGTGCCACGGACCCAGAGCCTGGCACTGTTCGACGCCTTCGCCTCGACCGAGAAGACACTGCACGCCAACCCCGGCAGGCACGGTGAGGTCCCGGCATTCGAGATGGACAGCACGCTGCGGTTCTTCGCCCGGCACCTTGGCTGATACCGCCGCCGGTACTCCGTGACGCGCCGATCGGGATCCGTTCCCGACGGGAGCGTTCAGCGCGCACCGGCCGGAGTGGCCGACAAGTTCAGGTTCGGACGCGCAACCGTTATGGTGCCTGCGCACAACGCGGATTGGGGATCAGTGATTCCCTTCGGCGAGGTCTGCCAACAGGACGTCAGCCACCAGTTCCTCGACCACGGCGGTGCCGTGTTCGGTCATGGCACGGGTCAGCTCGGGGTCCCAGGGAGCCTCGGTGAGGCGGCCGGGCGCAGGTCCGTGCGGTGTGCGGGCGGCAGCGGCACGATAGTCCGCCGCCGTCATGCGCCAGGGGCGGGCCGGCGTCTTGTCCAGGAGGTAGGCGGCGATGCGGATGCCTTCGCCGTCGAAGTCGCCGTGGTAGCGGAGGACGGCGCCTTGGTCTGCGAGAAGGCGCAGGAGGTGGATGGCCGCGCTGTTGGGCCAGCCGGATGTGCACACGAGCGGCGGACAGTACGGGCCGAAGCGGCGTACGGCGAGCGCCAGGATGCTGGGGTTCTCGACAGCGTGGACGACGGGTGCGGGATGGCAGGCGAGGGTGAACTCGCCCGGGGCCCGTAGTTGGGCGAGGGTCAGGCTGGCGGCCTGACCTGCCTCGGCACAAGCACGGGCCACACGGGCGAGCGGGCCTTCACCGACCGCGCGTAGGCCACCGACGAGGACGGTGGCCGACAGGTCGTCGTCGGCGACGCCCGCGCGGGTCCACAAGGCGCGCCGGTCCGCCGCGGACTCCGGCGCAGCCCTGTCGTGGAGGGTCGCCAGGGCACGGAGGACGAGGGTGGACAGGCGGGTACCGTCGTCGAGTGCGTGGGAGTCGCCCTTCAGGACCCGGGCGGCGAAGACGGGCAGGGGCTCAGCCTGAGCCGGGAGTTCCGCGAGCACGGTCAGCGCGTCTGCGAGCAGGGTTCGGGTCAGTTCCGGTGAGCCACCGACGAGACCGGTGGCTCGGCATGACGCGGTCCAGTCGGCGAGCGCGGGTTGGGCCCGCACAGTGCCGTGACCGTCCAGCCATGTCCACAGCTCGGCACGTTCGTCTTCCCTGCGGCGTCGTTCGGACGCGCGATCGTCCAGGGGGCCGACGAGTTCGGTGACGGTTTCACGCACCGTACGGCCGGACAGCTCGGTGACTGCCTCTTCCAAGCGGGCCAGCGAGACGGCGGGGCGAGGGTCCGGCAGGCGGTCCAGGCCGAGAAGGTCGGCGAGGGCCTCGCGCTGGGCTTCGTCGAGCGGTCCGAGGCGCACCCGGGTGACGGGGCGGCCGGAGGAGAGGCGGCTGTGGACCGTGTGCCAGAGAGGGCGGAGTTCGGGACGGCGCAGGGTGCGTTCGCCCGGGGGCGGTTCCGTGTGGGTCATCCCGCCTCCAGGTCGGTGCCGTTCCAGACGAAGCGAGCGCTGGTGACCGCGTCGTCGTCTCCGTCGGTGAGGAGTTGGTGGACGGCGATGCCGGGCAGTTCGCCGTAGGTGCACCACTCGTGGTCGGAGGTGATCATGAGATCGAGGTCGAGTGCGGTGAGCAGGGCGAAGACCTGTCCGCGGTTGACCGCGTCGACGCCGACGAAGACCTCGTCCAGCAGGATCGGCCGGGGTGCCAGGGGGACGGCCTCGTAGTGGGCGGCGACGGCGGCGAACAGTGGCAGGTGCAGTGCAATGGCCTTCTCTCCGCCGGAGAGTGCGCCGTGCAGCTTCTTGGTCAGCGGCTGCCAGCCGGTTCCGTTCGCCCGGTCGAGGCGGACGGTGAAGCGGTGCCAGGCGGTGTAGTCGAGCACCTCGCCGAGCTGCTCCTCCCAGCTCGCAGCCGTGTCACTGCTCTTCGCCTCCTCGATACGGGCGCGGAAGAAGGCGTGCAGGGCTTCCCGGTCGGTCTCGTTGACCCGGCCCGGGTCCTTGAGCAGCAGCTGACGGGCGGTGCGGATGCCGTCCGGGAGATCCGGACGGACGTCCCAGACAAGCTGGACGGCGACGTTGGAGGCGGTGCGAACCCGCTCCAGGTGCCCGTTCATACGGTCGACGAGTTCGCCGGCCTGGCGGATGCGTGCCGCGAGATGGCGGCGGATGTCGCCGGTGAGGATCTGATCGAAGAGACGCCGCTCGACGGTGGTGATGTCGTCACGGCTGCGGTCGCGCTCCTGGGTGAGCGTGGTGAGCAGGCCTGTCGCCCCCACGCGTAGGCCGTCCAGGGTGGCGGTGAACAGCTGGATGTCGTCGTCGGGCTCCAGGTCCAGATCGGCACGGGTGCCGAGGCGCTGGCGGGCTTCGTGCACCGCTTCGGAAAGGCGGGTCGCGGCATCGCCCAGGTTACGTGGGGCATGCGGTATGCCGGGCCACTTCGCCGCGGTGGCACGGGCGGCCTCCAAGGTGGCCTTCGTGCCGTCCCCGGCGTCGAGTTCCGGTGTGATGCCGGCATCCTCGGCCAGCCCCACCACACACAGGTGACGGAACCGGTGCGCCGCGCGGTCTCGGGTGGCGACGGCTTGCTCTCGTCGTTCCACGTCCTGGCCGCTGGTCGCCCGCAGTCCTCCGATACGGCCTTCCAGGCCCAGGAGGAGATCGGCCACCCGGCCGACCTCCTCGCGGCAGCGCCGCAGTTCGGCGCGTGCCTCGGCGACGCGTGCGACGATCTGCCGGTAGTCCTCGCCGACGGTGGCCTCCACCGCCTCCAGGCGCGCCTTCAGTCCCGCCGCCTCCGCTTCGGCGGCAGCGGCGTCCTCGGCTCGCTCCTCGGCGGCTCGGCGCGAGCCGTCTGCCTGCGCTGTCATCTGATGAGCTCTGTCGGCGGTGGCGGTCGCAGTGAGTCGGGCGTCCACCCAGCTGTCGGCGTTGTCCCGGAACCTGTCGATGTCGGTGGAGAGTCGGTGCAACCGTTCGCGATCGGTGGGCAGTCCGTGTTCCGCGGCCCGATGGCTGAGCGTACGCAGAGCGCCCGCCACCTCGGTCTCACACCGAGCCAGATGGGCGGCCGAGTCACGCACGGCATCGTCTCGGGCTGCCACCTTCTCCTCGGCTCGGTCCCAGTCACGCCGACGGGCATCGAGTTCCCGGTAGTCGGGTCGAGCCGCGCGGTCGGCGTCCAGCCGGGCTCGGCGAGCTCCGAGGCCGCGCAATCGGTCGTCGAGCGTCGCGAGGGAGGCGTTCATCTCGCCGATGCGTTCGGCCAGTTCGCCGATCTTGCGCTGCCGGGCCCGCTGCCGCGCGAGGGCGCCGATGTAAGCCGGTTCCGGCTTGCTCCACGTCCCGGTGGCGAGCGCGAGGCGCCAGACGCCGCCGGCGGAGACGGCCGCGGGGTGACCGCCGGGCAGTGAAGTGCCATACGCGACACCGGCGAGGATGCGCGTCACCGTCTCGACCGGCACGGGGATGTCCTCCTCGGGTTTCAGCACCTCCAGCAGACTCGGCCCCGGTGCGGTCACCGTCAGGGCTGCCTCGGCTCGGGTGTCGTGACCCGGCAGCGTGATCCCGTCGTAGGGGCTGACCCAGGCATCCAGGAGACCTGACGCCTCCAGTGCCGCTTCCACCGCGGCCTGGACGGAAAGCGGAACGCCTTCCCGGAAGGCGACCAGCCGCCACAGAGGCGCTCCCGCCGTCGCCGTGCGGACGGTGGTGCGGGTGGGTGGGGGCGTAGGGGGCAGGTCGGTCTCGCCGCTCAGCCGTCTGACTTCCTCCTCAAGGCGGCCCCGCTCGTCCCGCAGCCCCGCACGTGCGGCTCGCACGGTGGCCTCCGATGTGGCGATCTCTTGTTCCAGGGGGCGGGCGGTGGCTTCGACCAGCACCGTCACCTCGGCCTCGGTCGCGGCTCGGGCCACCAGTTCCCCGGCGTCGGCAAGGCGCAGTTCCGCGCAGTCCTCGGCCCAGGCGAGCAGCCGTTCCGCCTGTTCGGCAAGAGCTCCGTCCCAGGCGTCGGACGCCTGGTCCCGCCGGGCGATCGCCTCCGCGAGCCGGGTACGGGCGTCCTCGAGCAGGCTCTCGGCAGCGCCCCGGTCGCGTACCGCACGATCGTGCTCCGCCATTGCCTCGGTGATGAGGGAGACCTGCTGTCGTCGGGCGGTGACCGCACCCCGCAGCAGCCGACGGGCCTGTCGGGCTCCGTCCCCGCCCGCCGTGCGTGTACCGGCGGAGCCTGCCGGCCGACGGCCACTCGCCTCGTACCCTGCGCTGTCGGCGAGGGTCACTGCGAAATCCGCGTCGAGGAGCGCCTTCACCTCATGATGGATCGACTCCATACCCGCCGCCCGGGCCGACCGGCGTGCTTCCTCGGCGGCTTCGCGTGCGTGCTCGTCGCATGTGCGGGCCCGGGCCGTCGCCTCATCGGCGTGTCTCAGCTCCTCCTCCGCCCTGACCTGAGCGGCCCGGGCAATGGAGCGCTGTCGCCCGCCGACCGCTGCCACCTCTTCCGTGCGACGGCGGAGCCGGTCGAGTTCCTCGCCCTGCTTGTACGCGTCACTCTCGCGCAGCCCCTCGACGGTCTCCTCCAGGGCGTGTGCGCGCAGTTCCTGTTCCTCGTGCCGGGCCTGGGCGGACTCCCGTGCCGTCAGCGCCTGTTCGAGTTCCTCGGCGCTCTGGCGGGCGGCGCGGGTGAGGTCGTCCATCTCGGTGGTCGCCGAGATCAGCGCGGCCGAGCCGGCACGCAGGACCCGTCGGGCGTAGGCGCGCTGTCGGGATGCGACGGTCTCGGCCGCCGTCACCTCGTCGTCGAGCCGTTTGAGGTGTTCGCGCTGGCGGTCCAGCCGCTCGAAGCCTTCGGCGAGTTCAGCGATCTCGGCTTCGCCCAGTGGGGGAAGGGCACGGGACAACAGGGTGGAGAGCAGGGCCGGATCGAGTCGTTCGGACAGTTTGGGCTGGCGCAACTGGAGCAGGGCGGACAACAGCGACTCATACCGCTGCTCCCCCATGCCCGCGAACAGTTCACGTCGTACGGCCGTGCGGTAGTCGGTGGCCGAGGCATGGACGTCGCCGCGGTCGCGAAGGGCCTCGGCAAGCGCTGCGCGAGTCAGTGGCTGTCCCGCCTCGTTGACGAGGAGCACGCCGACGGGGTGGGCGATCCTGGAGCCGGTGGTGAAGTAGTCGACGTGCACCCCGCTGGTGTGCACGCTCGCCTGCAGGCGCGCTCCGCAGCCGAACCACCGCTCGGCGCCGTCGTCGCCGACGCGGCGGAACTCCATCCACACATACCCGACTCGGGTCTTGCCGGAGGCTCCTTCGCCCAGCAGGTTCCAGTGCATGGTGCGTTCCGAACCGCCGAACGTGGACAGGCGATTGGGGCGCAGGCTGGCGTCGAAGAGGAAGGGCAGCAGAAGCTCGAGGGCCTTGGACTTGCCCGATCCGTTCTGGCCGCGGAGCAGCAGGCGGCCCTGGTGGAAGGTGAAGGTCTCGTCGTAGTAGCGCCAGACGTTGAGGATGCCCGCGCGCTGCGGCTGCCAGCGGCTGCGGGCCGCGGCCACCGCGGTTGCCGGTTTCGCGGGCGGCTCGGCGGGCTCCGGCCGCCGCGGGACGGGAAGCTCGGCCACGCTCACCGCTGGTCCCCTTCTGCCACAGCACCACCGGAAACCATGGCGGCTGCCGTCACGCGCGGGCTCGTGTCCCACTCCGGTCCGGGCCCGTCATCCGGATCCGGACTCGTCGTCTCCGTCAGGCGATAGCGGTACGCGGCCGGGCGGGCGACGACACGCCCCCCGGCTCTGCGGACAAGACCGACATCGCGCAGGACGCGCACGGCGTCGTCGGAGAGCCGGACTGCGCCGTCCTCGGACTGATACGCCTTGGCCCAGCGCGGGAAGCGGCGCAGCAGACCCGCTCCGGCCTCGGCGAGCTGTTCGGGCAGCATTCCGGCGGGAGCCGCGCAGAGCGGCTCCAGAAGGAGCAGTGCGGCGACCCTGGCCGTGGAGGTGTCGTCGGGGAAGCGGATATCGGTGGCGATCCCCTCCGGGTCCACGAGCAGGAACCCCTCCGCACGTTCTTCCAGGAGGAAGCCGGCCTGTTCGACCGAGCGACGCAGGATCTGGCGTCCGGTCAGGGACGTGACGTATGACAGCTCGTCCTCGGCGAGGTCCGCCCGGTACAGCACGGGGTCGTCGAAGAGGCGACGCAGCACAGAGTGGCGCATCCTCAGGTTGCGTTGTGTGTCCGTGCCGGCACCGTCGTGGTGCGCCTCGTCGGCCGTTCCATCGGCGACCGCGCTCCCGTAGCGACGCTCCCGCACAAGGCCCGTGAGGAGTTCCTCGAACCGTGCGGGCACCTCGTCCGGGGGCACGGCGAGCCGGGAGGCGCCGACGGGCGCGGCGGGCAACCGCATCAGCAGGGTGGCGTCCACACGGTAAAGGACCTTTGCCTCTGCGGACTCGACGTACGTTTCGGTCGTCCCGTCCACCGCGCGCAGCACGTCGTACGACTCCAGAAACTTGAGGACGTCGACGAACGCCATCCGCTCCGGCCTGTGGACCGGGTCGAACGCGGCCAGTGCCCGGTCAGCCGCCGTGGCCTGCACGACACGGTCTGCGAGCATGCCGATGGTCGTCATCGGCATCGACAGCAACTCGGCCGCGGTCACGCAGAGCAGCACGTAACGCCGGCGGTCGAAAGGAGCCCGGCCGGAACGCGCTCTACGGGCCGGGCGGGAGCCGTCCGGGTCGGCGCGGACCTTGGTGAGGCGGGCGTAACCGCGGCGGGGTTCCACGACCAGGCTCCAGCCGCAAGTGTAGTCGAACCACTGGGTCAGTGGCTCGCGTCGGCGTCGTACCAGTTCGAAGCCGGCCGGGTCGACGGTCTCGGTGAGCAGGGGGCGGGCCAGGAGGAGACGGATGGCGCGGGCGACCTCCTCCCGTTCCGCGGCGGCCAGTTGGTTGGCGAGGGTGCTCATCCTGCGGCCTCCTGCGGCGTGGCACGGAGGCTCGCGGAGACTCTCGCTCCGCCCACCGCCGTGATGTGGACGACGTAGTCCGGTCCGGTCAGTGAACCCTTCGCGGTGTGCAGTACGGCGGTGCGCTCGTCGGGAGGAGGAGCCAGTGCGATCTCCACCCGGCCGTCTCCCGTCGTTGCGCGCCTCGAGCCGTCCGCGGCCGGCCGGGCGGCCAGGGCCCGACCGAGCAAGTCGAGTAAGCGGTCGAAGACAGCAGGATCCAACGTGCCGAAGGACGACAGGCGAACTGGTCCGCCTGTCTCCAACACCTTCCAGGCGAGTGCGAGTTCCGCTCGCTCCGCGCGGGCCCGCTCCGCACGCTCCGCCCTGACTGCCGCGACGTCCCGCACCTTGGCCGTACGAGTGAACCGCTCCGTCCGTCCGCTGGTCCGCAGCAGCGCCGACACCTCCACCGGTGGGGCCTCGGACCAGGAATGGGACGACGGGATCAACTCGGGGTCGGAGTGGGCGAGGTGAGCATGGCGCGCCAGGCCGAGCCCGAAGGCCGCCGACCACAGCCGGTGCAGGTCCTCTTCCCCGGGGGCCGCCGCGAACCAGCGCGCCAGCTCCCGGAAGTCCTGCACAACGCTGGAAGAGCGGCGCCGCGACTCGTTGATCCGTTCCAGAACCTGAAGGAGTGAGAGGATGGCTCGTCGGGCTATGTCGTGCAGCTGCTCGATCCGAGGCCGCGCCTCGTCGTCCGGCAGGAACCACGCCCGCAGGCCCGCCCAGCGCGCCCGTCTGCTCTCCAACCAGCCGGCCGCGGGATCCTCACCGGCCACCGGCGGCAGCTCGGCGCCGCGCAGGGCCCGCTCGCGCAGCACGGCGGTCCCCCGCTCCTCCACCCGGGCCACGGCAGCGGCAACCGCCTGCCCGCGCCGGTCGAGATTGACCAGGAACTCCTGCAGATACGCGACAGTGGCGGCCTTGACCTCGCGGAACACCTCCAGGTCTGCGCCCTCGGCGCGCAGGAGCCGCTGTAGTTCGCCGTTGAACGCCTTGGTGTTCTCCACCAGAGCGTCCAGATGTCCCTCCAGCTCCCGCAGCGTGCTGAAGATCCGTCGATCGGCCGACGCGGGTTCGCCGGAGAGCAGGCACAGCTCGTCGAGCCGGTCGGCGATCGCCTCCAGCACGGCCGTCTGCAGCGCGCCCGTGGAGGCGAGAACCTCAAGCGCGTGCCGCAGGCCGGCAAGCGCGGCCTCGCCCCGGCGGGTCAGCGAGTACTGCAAGTTGCGCCGTTCGTACTCCTCGGCCGTGCGGTAGTTCTCCGCGTGGTTGTGCACCACATCCAGGAGCTCCCACTGCACGAGTTTCCTGAGCGCCTCATGCAGATCCTCATCCTGGACCGCCGCCACCCAACCGACCCCGCGCAGCCGCTCTCGCACCGCGTCGAGCCCCAGCGCCGTCTCCAGATGCTCACCGGCCACGCCGAAGACGTTCAGCACCGCCCCGTACAGATCGGACCTCTCGACCGTCGTGAACCGGAACATCTCCGGTGGCACCCTGCGCACGCCTGTCGCCCCTCCCCGCTGCCCCGGCGGCATCCGGATCTCCACCGTAGAGTGCGGCACCGACATTCAGTGACGAGTCGAGGAACAGCGGAGTCAACCGGCGAGAATCGGGCGGTCTCGTGGCCCGGTGCGCTCGGACTTGACGGGCGAACACGGTCTGCTGGGATCCTCCTTGGCATGGATGCAGTCATCTGGGAAAGATCGACTGCGCAGGTCAGGGCAGGGGCCAGTCCGTCTCGACGCCGACCGGTAGCGGACCTTGCACGCTGTTCTTCCTCGCCCCTTGAACGCCGTTTTGCCGAAGCGGCAACAGGACTGGCGTGAGCGGGACACGATGGGTGACGGTGGGCCCGTGACCGACAACATCACAGGATCGCCCACGTCCGACACCCCCTGGCCTGCCGACGGATACGTCGGAGACCCCGCGGTGCGGGCGGAGTGGGACAACCGATACGCCGAGCGACAACAGCTGTGGAGCGGCCGGCCCAACGGTGCGCTCGTGGCCGAGGTCGCCGGGCTCACGCCCGGACGGGTCCTCGACGTCGGCTGCGGCGAGGGTGCGGATGCCGTCTGGCTCGCGCGCGGCGGCTGGGACGTGACCGCGCTCGAGGTCTCGGGCCTGGCGCTGGAGCGGGCAGCGGGGCACGCGCGGGACGCCGGCCTCGCCGTTCGCTGGGTACACGCCGCACTGACGGAAGCGGCGCTTCCGTCGGCCTCCTTCGACCTGGTCTCCGCGCAGTACCCAGCCCTGCTGCGCACCCCCGATGCCGCAGCCGAACGAGCGCTGCTCACGGCCGTCGCACCCGGCGGCGTGCTGCTGCTCGTACACCACGCGGGGATGGACGCCCAGCAGGCGCACGACAGCAGGTTCGACCCGGCCGACTACGTCTGGCCCTCGATGGTCGCCGCTCTGCTCAACGACGACTGGAAGGTGGAGGTGGACGAGCAGCGGCCACGGGTCGCGCCTGACGGCGGCGCCGGCGCGCACCATGCCGACGACCGGGTGCTGCGGGCACGCCGACTGCGCTGACGGCCCCACCGCTCGCAGCAGACCCGGCGGCCGGGCGGACTGATGACCGAGCCACCGAAATCGGGCTGCGGTCTCTCGTGGATCAGGGTGTTCTCGCTCAGTGATCAGACCGGGGCCGGGGCCGGGTGTGAGGGCCGCACTTCCCGAGATCCCCGAGGCCGCCCGGCGGGGCGCCGTCCAGCGGGGGCGCCGTCCGCGCCATCAACCATGCTCGCAGAAGCCCGCGTATGCCAGGAGTGAGTCCGCGGGCCGTAGCGGTCGGCCCAATCCCGAACGGGCACCGCGTGAGCCGGCCAGTCCGGGGCCGAGCAGGCCAGCGCGTCCAGCGTGGCCCGCAGCGTCTCCCCGGCCAACTCCAGCCTGTTCAAGTCGCGTACCACCGCCGGCCGCGGATCCGAACGCCTCGGCGAATTCGGCGTCTGCGAACAACTCGCCCAGTTCGTCACGGACCCGCATGGCCAACGGGTACGGACCCCGTGCCGCCACAGCCCGTGCCACCTGCGCGGTCAGCTCGGGCGCCTTCGGCCAGGCCTCGGCCGCATCGACGTTCCACACTCCATCCGCGACCGGGAACGCCAAGACGGCCGCTGCTGCCACGATCCAACGAACCGCCAGACCCGCCGGGCATGGAATGAGCCGGCAGCTCCTCGAACTGCCCGGCCCCGTCGTCGCGGACGTCCTCGGCTACCACGAACGTGGCGCAGGGTGCCGGTAACCGGCCGCCCGCCCCCGCACCGGACGGCGTCATGCCGGTCGTGCAGCCGATTCCGCCTGCCGCACGGTCACCCCGTCGAGCAGGCGGCTCTCGCCCGTGGAGCCCTTCGCCGTGGCGGCGTCGGTGGGCCGCAGACAGTCCAGGGCGCGCACGATCGAGAGCTCGACGGAATCGACCGCAGCAGCTCCCTCCAGAGCGATCAGCGATGCCCAGCCGTCCTGCAGCGCCGCCATCGTCTCTCGCCAGCTGCTCTTGACGATGTCGTCGAGAAGCGGGGCAGCGGCGGTCGGCTGGATCCTCAGGGCGACAGGGAACATTCTCCGCCGCAGTTCCTCCTCCATTTCAGGGAAGGGCAGGGCGTCGAGGGTCTGGTGGAGGACGGTGAAGAGGCGGGCGGTGTCCAGATACAGGTCCGCGTGTGGGGCGTCGAGCAGATGCAGGAGCGCGAGCGTGCGGATCCATGGGGGGAGCGCGAGGGCCCGGTCGACCGCCCAGCGGGCGCTCTCGGCGGCACCGGCGCGGTCTGCGCGCTCCCAGGCCGCCGCAGCGGCTGCCCCCGCGATCGCCACCGTATGGTGGGGCGGCACGCCCTCCGGCAGCCGCCCCAGTTCCTTGTGCAGAACATGCGCGGGGTCGTCCGCCGTCTCGACGGCGGCAAGGGCGCGATAGACGGGATGTGCGATCCGCTCGACCGGGAAGGAGAGCCCGACGCGGGACGCGGTGACCGATAGACGGCGCAGTGTCACCGATCCGAGCACCGGGTCTCCCTGGACGAGGGTGTCGGTGAGGTCCGCGCCGAAGGACGCCCGGCTCGCCTGACTCATCCTCGCCAACGCGGACCGGTCGCCGACGAATGTCTCCACGCTCTGGCACAGTCCGACCGCCGCCACCCCGGCGGACAGCCAGTCGGAGCTCGCGGCCTCCACCAGCGTGTGTGCCGCGAAGAAGCCGACCGCCGGAATCATCCTCAGGGCCGCCTCGAACCCGGCCCGCGCCTGCGGATTGAGGATCTGCGCCGTGCGGGCCGGATCGGCGGCGTCGAAGTCCAGGGCGGGATCCGTGTAGTAGTCCGGCACCGCGGCCAGGGCCTCATGTGCGGATGCCCACATCTGTGGAGCGCAGGGGTTGTCGTGTGCCGAGGCGTGGGCTGCCAGTGCGGCGGCCCCGATGGCGTGTTCGACGGGGTCGGCCAGGCGTCTCACGGCCCGCGCCGCGCCGCGTGGATCCACCTCCAGGAGCAGTTCGGCGGCGACACGAAGCGTCCGTGACCAGCGGTACGGCGACGAGATGTCGCTCGGGGACGGAAGCGCCGCCCGGACCACGTCGGCCGGGTCCCGGAACAGTTGCTGGGCGTGGACCCATTGCAGGCGTTCCAGCGCGTTGATGCCGAGCGCCAGGTCCTCCGACGTGGTGGAAGGGGAACGAGGCGTGCCGTCGTCCAGCCGGAAGTACCCGACGCGCCTGGACACAGCCGACGACTCGCCGAAGACCGGGGGCCGGTCCTCGTCGGCGAAACACTCGTCCAGCACCGCGTGCGCCCGGTCCGGTCGGTCCTCGGCCAGCCTGTGTCCGATGCGGGCGAGCACGGAAGCGCGGTCGGTGGCCCAGTCGGCCGCGGAGCCGTTGACCCAGTCGGTGCGGCGGATCCGCCGGGCCAACCGCAGTGCCGCCTCGATGTCGTCACCCTCGTCGCGGGCGAGCAGCGCGGTGACGGCACTGGGAATCGGGGACCCGTGGTCCTCGGCGTCGAGAGTTCCTCGGTCTTCGTCGATCATCTTGAGTGCCTGGTCGAGCAGGTGCCGAGCGGTACGCGGGTGGGCCTCACGGACCTTTGCCGCCAGGTCGGCGTAGGTTTCCGCGGTCTTGGCACGGGTCACGTCGGTCAATCCGTCGACGACCTGTCGCACCGTCCGAAGACAGTTCTCGAGATCGCCGAGCCGGGCCCACACGCCGACCGCGGAGATCATCGAGTGCCTGGTGAGGTAGTCGCCGGCACCGACGCCGGCGCCCACCGCGCTCAACAGCATGCCCGCCAGGGGCCCGTCCGTCGTCACCAGCATCGAGGCCGCTGCCACCCACTGTCGGGCGGGCTCGTACCACTCGGCTTCCGTCCAGTCCTCACGGGCCTGGCCGAGTCGGCGGCGCAGCGTGTCCTGGTGGGGGCGGGCTCGCGTCGGGTCACCCGTGCGCAGCCAGGACGCCGCCAGCCTGGCGTGGAGGGGCATGGCCTCGGTGGGGTCGACCTGGCCGACGGCCTCCTCGGCGAGGGTGAGCAGGCGGAGCCGTCCGGCGCCTTCGCCGGTGTTCGACAGGTCCAGCAGTACCCGGCACCGGGGCGCGGCGCTCACGGTGCGCAGGAGTTCCACCGCGCTGTCCTGGTCGGCAGACCTGGCGGCCGCGATCCGTACCTCCTTCTCGGCGTCGTCCCGGACCCGTTCCGCGAGCGGCACGAGACTCAGCGCCCGATCGAAATCGGTCGGGGCCAAAGCCGCGGCCGCCAAGGAGATCGACTGCCGACGCGGGGAACATGAAACGGCGTCGGAGCCCCCTGGAATGGCGAGCGCGCAGTCGACCAGCGCGTCGAGGCCCGTACGGTCCGCGTGTCGGCTCAGCTCCTCGTCGCCTCCATGCCGGCGGATCTCCATCAGACCCTGGAACTTCTGGGCGGAGGGCTCCTGCAGCGCCAGCCGGTCCAGGGCTTCGTCGATACGGCCCAGCCGGGCCGCGAGTCCGAGCACCCCGGGTGCGGCACCGGCGCCCTGGCGGCGCAGACCCGTTCGGACGAGACCGAGGAAGAGCACCTCGGAGACCGCCGTCACGACGTTCGCCTTCCGGCGGGACCGCTCAGCGGCCCGTTTCACCACGCCGTCGAAATGGAGGTTGCTTCTCGACGCCGCGGACGAGGCCAGGCGGAATCCGGCACAGACCAGGTCGAGGATCGCGTCCGGACCAGACCCCTCGCGAGCAAGGATGTGGTCGGGCAGGCACCACAGTCCGTAGCGGTCGACGGTCGCCCAGTCGACGTCCCGGAGCGACCGGGCGGTGCCCTGATAGGCCCGTACGATCCGGTCATGCCATTCCCCGGCGTCCACAGCGATCTGTGGATGGGCACGCAGTGTGTCCGGCGAGACCAGGAACTCGGCCAGCGAGCCGTGGAACAGCCGCAGTCCCTCGGCGTCCTGGTCGAGAAAGGGCATCAGGCGTTCGATCACGCACTGGAGCCCGCTCGGCCAGGTCCTGATTCCCGCCAAGCGGCCCAACTGCTCGACCGAGAGCTCCTTGCGGGCCACCGCGAGGACGCCGAGCAACGGTCTTCCCACCCCTTCCCAGGCCGGGACGCCGAGGTCCTGCGGCGACTGTGGGTCCCGGACCGGCAGCAGCCCCAGCTGCCGCACCGCAAGCCTGAACTGGTGGAGGAAGTACAGGTACAGGTCGTCCAGACCATGGGGCAGCTCCTGATAGGCCATCAGCCTGTCGACGGATTCCCAGTCGCCGCGGCGGATCGTCTCCGACAGACTGCGGCCGTACGACACCAGGTACGCGAAATTGCCGTGCGCCCTCGCCGCCACAGCCGCGCGCAGCGCCTGTCTGTCGATATCCCGGTCATCGAGCGTCTCCGTGACCTCGGGGAGCGCCAGAAACCGATCCAGACACGCCAGCACATCGGCCCGCGTCTGCGGATGCTCGGGGGCGACGGCGATCTCGGTCAGCCGCTCGGCGCGCGCCGAGCGGAACAGCACGAGGTCGGACTGCGGGCGGGAGGCGACGACGAGGGACACGTTCGCGGGCAGGGGGCTGGTGCACAGCCACTGCAGCATTCCGCCGCCCCCTTCGTGGTCGGCCAACTCGTCCAGTGCGTCGACCAGTACGACGATGCGCTCGTCCGGGCTGCGCCGAGCCAGCGCGGCGGCCGGGCCGAGCAGGGCGAGCATCGCCAGGTTGCCGGTCTCCAGCAGGCGTGGTTCCACGTGGAGGCGGCCGATGTCCAGGCCGTGCACGACTCCGCGGGTACGGCCCACTTGCTGGGTGACGCGTATCGACGTGCGGTAGAACGGCGAGACCATCAGGTCCTCGACCCGTACACCGGTGACCGTTCCGTTTTCGGCGACCTCGTCGATGCGCTGCCGCACGACGACCTCGAGCAGGCCGGGGTCAAACAACTCCGCCCGTTCGACGGCCAGTTGGTGGCCCAGCGTCAGCAGAAGCGACTGGGTGTCGCCGCCGCTCAGCGCGGATCGGCTGTCTCTGCGTACGAAGTAGCGCAGCCAGCCGGGATGTCGTCGGGCAAGCGCCGCCATGAGACCGGTCTTGCCCGCACCGGGCTCGGCGGTCAGCAGGACATGGTTCCCGTCCCGTACCGCGGCTTCCACCGACCGCACCAGCCAGTCCCGTTCCACGACCTGAGGACCGGAGAGATGGCCGTTCACCACACTGTCGAAGAACAGGTCCGCCGGGGCCTGGGCGGGGCGGGCGGCAGTCACGCGGTGGAGCCGCCGATCCGGCGCACCCGCACCCCGTAGACCTCGGCCCCGGCGGCGACGTCCTCGTCGACGACCGTTTCCCCCAGCACGGAGGCCGCACCATCCACCTGTTCCGCGTCGACCGCCGCCACGGTGGCGCGGGCCGACACATGCCGCGCGTGGACCGTGCCCCGGACGACCGGTGCGCCGCTCGGCCCGCGGGACTCCCCGCGCAGGGTGAGGCTCACCCGGAGGCTTCGTTCCACCAGGTCCCGCAGAGCCGCGACCTCCCGGACGAGCCACTCGTCCTCGGGCCGGACCGGCAGCGCACCCTCCGCGTAGGGAGCCAGCCGCGTACGGACCACGGACAGGGCGCCGGCTCTCGCCTCCACGAAGTCGTCGTCCACGTGGGCCTCCACGGACGGCGTGTCGAACGCCGGCGGCAACTCGATCCGAATGCGAGGGGATGTTTCCCCGGCGGCCGCCGCCCGCCGCTCGCGCGTCTGCCTCAGGAGCTCGCCGGCCTGGTCGTAGAAGAAGGTGACGCCCGCAGCGAGCACCGTGGCGCCGACCGAGGCAAGCGTGAAGGGGTCGTCCATGAAAGCTTTCGCCCTTCGTGCGGGGAGCCGCTGATGCCTGACCACCGACCCTGCCAGACACCGCCGACTCCCCCGGCCCGCAAGCGCGAACATGACCGCAAGAGCCCTCCGCCCGTCGACAGAACGAGGGTTTCTGATCACTTCGCCCCACGGGTCGACCGATCACCTGCGTGCCGCCCCACCTGCGCAGTCAGCTCGGCCTTCGGCCTTCGGCCACGACCTCGGCTGCATCGACGTCCCACACCCCACCCGCGACCCCAACTCCCGGGCGGGGCCTACCTCGCATCAGGACCTGAACGCCCCCAGGACGCCCATATGATGCCAAGGGTGACCGACCGCCGAACCCTTGGCACTGGCCCCCAGTCGCCCGCCCACAGCACCATCCGTGCCGCCCAGGCCGACCTTCTCGACACGTTGCCTGGCGAGCGCTTCCCCGGCCTTGACGAACTGCGGGACCGGGGAGTGCTCGGAGCCCGCCGCACGGCCGCACCAGGCCTGCGCCGCACTCTCGGAGCCGGTGGGTGCCCGGAGGACGAACCACCGCGCCTGCTACTCGGCCCACCAGGCGTCAACGCCGATGGACCAGGACGTTAGGAGACTAGGTGTCGAGGGTCTGTCGGGCCCATGTGAAGGCTGCCGACAGGGTCTGTTCGGGCACATGCTCCCCAGCGAGACAGAGGACCAGCCCCTCGGCGCGCGCGCACCATTGCTCACCGGTGAAGTCGGGCGTTCTGCCCTGGTCCTCGAAACGCACCCTGAGGGTGTCGTCGGCGTTCAGCTTTGGGTCTGGTAGTACGTGGAGCTTCCTGGTGACGTCCTTACCGTCCCACCGGTAGGTCAGTGACGTGCACTTCTCGAAGATCCGGCGCAGATAGGCGAACCGCCGCTCCGCTTTCGCCGGTGAGTCGACGGCGATTTCGGCCGTCACCGGCGAGATGTCCACGTCATCCGAGTCAAATTCCGCTGAGGCCGCATAGGCGGACTCGACAGCTTCCAGACCCGCTTTCTCGGTGTCGGCCCACGCGCACTGCTCGGGGAACCATCCCGTGGCCAGTCCGAGGAAGTAGTCGTCCCCGCCGAGCGAGTCCGTCTCGAGAATCCAGCCCGCTCCGAAGTGCGACGGTTTGGGCAGCGCCTCCACCAGGTCGAGCTCTGACGTCTGCGGCGTCTTGGTCGACAGCGCGCTGGACGGCAGTCGGCTGACCTCTTCGTCCCCGCAGCCGGCCATGCCCGCCCCCAGGGCCGACAGCAGCAGGAGTGCACACCAACGACGCGTCATCGACCGCTCCGGCAAGCTCAGGGAACGAGGTGGAGGGGGGTGTCTCATAGTGGTCTCGCGGGGACCACCTTGAATAGGCGTGTACAGGACATGCTGCTGCGCGGGAGAGGCCGTCGCTCATCGCACGTTGGCACCCCGCCACAGGACGTGCGTAAGACACGTTCAGCGACCCGGCCGGGCCGATTCCCGCGTCGCCACCCAAGGGTTGTCCCGTAGGTACGGGTCGGGGTGAGATGAGCTTGCTGTGGCTGGTGTGATCACGGCGTCCGATCCGTCCTGGATCGCTCGCCGTCACGACAGCCTGTTTTGATAATCTGCGGCAATGGACGAGGCGTTGGACGAGGGGCCGTTCTTTCACGGCACAAAGGCCGAGCTGCGGGTCGGAGATCACCTCACCGCCGGTTTCCGTTCCAACTACCGGCCCGAAGTCGTGATGAACCACATCTACTTCACCGCCTTGCGCGACGGCGCGGGACTCGCGGCCGAACTCGCCGTCGGCGACGGGGCCCCGCGAGTGTATGTCGTCGAACCGACCGGGGAGTTCGAGAACGATCCGAACGTCACCGACAAGAAGTTCCCCGGCAATCCCACTCGCTCCTATCGCAGCAGGGAACCGCTCCGGATCGTCGGCGAGGTCACCGACTGGACGCGACAGACACCCGAAGCTCTCCAGATGTGGCAAGAGCGGCTGGCCGCTATCCGTCTGGATGACCGCGCCGAAATCATCAACTGAGGGTCGTCCCGTAACTGTCCCGGCGTGGGCGGTCCATGGGGAGCCCGTCTCTCTCAAGCTCAAGCGGTGAGTTGAGAGACTCTTGTCATGGGATCTTGGGGAACCTTGGGGCCGGCGTTGTTGTCTCTGGCAGGTGTTGCGCTCGGCGCGGGCGGGTCGCTGTTCGGCCAGTACCTGGTGTCGCGAGCGAGCGCCCGGCAGCTTGAGATGCAGGAGTCGGCCGCGCACCGTGCGGAGCTGAAGAACGTGATCCTGAAGTTCCTGAGCATCGCGTCGCAGGTGGAGAAGGCGGCGCTCACGTGCCCGCCCAGTGGTGTAACCGCAGCGGATCCGGTGCTCGACCGGCTCGTCGATGACCTGTGGCTTGCCCAGGCGGAGATCGACCTGGCTGCCAGAAGCGAGCCTCTGCGGGGCGCCACGTTTCGTTATGCGGCCCGCCTTGCCGAGGCGGCCCGAGGCGAGATAGCCGACGCGTCGGCACTGCGCGGGCCGCAGGTGCAGTTCATGGACGCCTCGTATGACGACCTGTGGCCCGGACAGCGACGTGCGGCCGGGGACTCCCTGGCACCTCCGTGAGGCAGGTCGGCGAGTGAGGCGATCTTGCCGTGGCTGGTGTGATCACGGCGTCGGAGCCCTCCTGGACACCCCCGTTCTCCGGGCTGAGCCCGTCCTGCTTCCGCAAGCTGATCACCGCGTTACGCCGCGAAGGCGCGGAGCCGGTGCGCAAACGCCGTCCACGCGATCGCCGAACAGTCCAAGAACTAACTCCGTCACGTAGTGACGGCCGGCCGCTGCCGGGCAACCGGAACGACTGCAGAGCGTGGCAGGAATCCGGGGCCAGGGCCGCCGTCGGCAAGACCATGACGATCGCCGACGGCGGCTACCCAGGCACCGGACTCGTGTTGCCGCACCGCCGCCGGGCCGGTGAGGAACTCCCCGCTTGGAAGCAGGAGCACAACCGCTCGCACAAGCGGGCCCGGGCCCGCGGAGGCAGGACTTAAAGATCGACAGCATGGAACGATAGCCACCATGTCTGGTCAAGTTTGGGTGTCACTCATATCTTTGGGCGGCGTTGCCCTCGGTGGCACGCTGTCCTTCCTCGTCCAGTTTGCGACGCAGCGGTCGGCTGAGCGGACGGAGCAGCGGCGGCAGCAGACCGAGTTGTCGGAGGCCCGGCGTGCAGAGCGGCTTGTGCTGCTGGAGCGGTTCGTCGAGGTGGGGGCCGAGGCGGAGCGCACGGCCTTCAGTCGGCCGCACGAGTGGGACGACACGACCCCTTGGTTCCTCACGGCCCAGGACGTCATGAACAGACTCTGGGTCGCGGAACGGCTGATCCGTATCCAGTTTCCGCTGCCCGTGCACGACGCGGCACGCAGGTACTTTCTCGACCTCAACCGGACTGTGTGGGAAGGCTTGCCCGACGGTGAGAGCGTCCGCGACTACCTGGAGGACAACAGACTGGCCTTTCTCGACGCGGCCCGAGCGGTCATGGGATAGCCCACTGCGGGCCTCGACTGTCTCTTACAACAGGTGTGTGTCGACCTGGTCGGAGCGCGTGCGCACCGCTTGGTGCAGTTCAGCGCGCAGCGGGTCGGCTGGTCCCGTCCCGGTCAGGCTGCCGGGGCGGTCAGGACGGTCTTGGCTGCCAGCCGGAGATTCCTGATCATCGGATTCGGGTCGCCCTTGCGGCTGACCAGGACGACCTGGCTGGGCGGAGCACCCTCGAGCGGGACGGTGACGAGGTCGGGACGCAGTGAGCTACGCCGATCGCCGACCGGTAGCACGGCGATCGCCCGGCCACTCGCGACGAGTTCGAGCTTGTCCTCGTAGCTCTCGATCGGCGGCACGCCGGCCCCGAGGATCCGGTAGGAAGTCCAGTCCGCGGTCTCGAAGGCACACGGCGCCGCCTCCTCGCCGGCCAGTTCTTCCGCGGTCACCGACGCGCGGTCGGCCAAGGGATGGCCGCGCGGAACCGCGAGCATCCGGGGCTCCTCGTACAGCGGGGTGGTGAGCACGTCGGCGGCGGCGAGCGGCAGCGGGGCCCGCGCGATCAGGGCGTCGACGCGCTTGTCGGACAGCGCCCCGACGTCGCGGCAGCTCAGGTACCGGGTGGCGATCTCGGCGTCCGGGTGACAGCGGCGCAGTTCCCGTACGGCGGCAGTGATCACCAGGTCTTCGACGTAGCCGATGGAGATTCGTTCGGTCTCGGCCTGTTCACGCACGGCCAGCTCGGCCTCACGGGCTGCCTGCAGCAGGGCCTGGGCCCGGGGCAGGAACCTCTGGCCGGCCGGGGTGAGCCGGGCGCCCTGGGGTACACGGTCCAGCAGTCGTTCGCCGAGATACTTCTCGAGCCGTTGGATCTGGCGGCTCAGCGCCGGCTGCGCCACGTGCAGATCGGCGGCGGCCCGGCCGAAATGCTGGTGCGCCGCCACCACGGTGAAGTAGCGCACCAGCCGCAGTTCCAGGTCCTGTCCGAGATCGTTCACCCTTCCAGCGTATGCGTCATGCCGTTTCGGAATGATCAGGTTGCCGAACCGGTCTTGGACGGCCATGCCGTCCTGGACCTTGACTGAAGGAGCAAAGATTCCGAAAGAAAGCGACAGGCGCGATGAAGGCGATCCAGTTCCACGAAGCGGGCGGGCCGGAAGTTCTGCAGTATGACGAGGTGCCGGTTCCCGAGATCAGCCCGGGCGAGGTGCTCGTCCGGGTGCACGCGGCGGGGATCAACCCGCCGGACTGGTACCTGCGTGAGGGGATGAAGGTCATGCCGGCCGAGATGAGGCCGGCACTGGAGTTCCCCCTGATCCCCGGAACGGACATGTCGGGCGTGGTCGAGGCGGTCGCTCCGGACGTGCCGGGGTTCGCCGTCGGCGACGAGGTCTTCGGCATGCTGCGGTTCCCCGGATTCGACGGCCGGACGTACGCCGAGTTCGTGGCCGCGCCGGCTTCGGACCTGGCCCACAAGCCGGCCGGTATCGACCATGTGCAGGCTGCCGGGGCGCCGATGGCCGTGTTGACGGCCTGGCAGTACCTGGTTGATCTCGGCCACGACGTGCCGTCTCCGTTCACCGGCCAGGTGCACCGGCCGGTGCCGATCGCGCCAGGGATGACCGTGCTGGTCAACGGGGCCGCCGGTGGAGTGGGCCACTTCGCGGTGCAGCTGGCGAAATGGAAGGGGGCACACGTCATCGCGGTGGCCTCGGGCCGGCACGAGCAGTTCCTGCGCAAGCTCGGCGCCGATGAGTTCATCGACTACACCAGGACGCAGGCCGCGGACGTGGTCAGCGGTGTCGACCTGGTGATCGACACCGTCGGTGGCCCGGACAGCTCACGCTTCCTGACCGTGCTCAAGCGCGGCGGCACCATGCTTCCGGTGTTCTTCGCCCAGTACGACCCGGAAGAGACGGCGCGTCTGGGCATCACCGTCTCGAACATTCAGGTGCGTTCCAACGGCCCCCAGCTCGCCGAGATCGGGCACCTGTTCGACGAGGGCAAGCTCCAGGTCGGGGTGGACAGCACCTACCCGCTGCCCGAGGCGGGCAGCGCACACGCGCGAGCGGCGCAGGGCCACCTCCAAGGCAAGCTCGTGCTGACGGTGGTCTCGTGATCGCCGAACTCCAGCAGGCGGTGGCGAACTACGCCCACGCCCTGGACGAGCTGAATGTGCCCGAGCTGGGAGCGGTCCTGACCGAAGACACCACCTGGACCTTCAAGGTCTTGCCGTCCCGCGGAGAAGCCTTCGCCTCGAGGGGCCTCGCCCATGAACGCCCGTGCGGTTGGCCCTAGGCGACCGGATACAGTGCGGGAGACGGCAGCCTGGGGAGAGAGGGCAAGCGTGACCGACACCAGCAACACTCGACCCGCGGACCGTGAAGCGCAAGCGCCGCGGCAGAGCCGACTGCACCGCCTGATGCGCTACCTCCCCCTGATCGCCCCCGTACTGCTGTGGGCCGTGCCTTGCTGGGTGCTCCTGCACGCCGGCCAGCACTGGCCGCTGCCCGTCACGTTCGCCGGCACCGCCCTGTTCGTCCTCGGCCTCATCGGTATGCCGCTCGCGATGGCACGCGGTCACGGCCGGCGCCAGCAGGACTGGGCAGCAATCGTCGGTGACACTCTCCTGGGCACCAGCTGGGTTCTGTTCACCTGGTCCGTTCTGCTCGGCGTCCTGCTGCGGCTCGCCCTGGCCGTGGCCGGCGTCGGCGAGAGCCAGGACCGGGCCCGAATCGTCACTTGGACCGTCCTCGGCGTGACCGCCGTACTGCTCGCCTGGGGGTACGCCGAGGCCCGCCGCGTGCCACGCGTGCGCCGACTCGACGTCCAACTCCCGCGACTGGGAGCCGGGTTGGACGGCCTCCGGGTCGTCCTCATCACCGACACCCACTACGGTCCCCTCGATCGCACTCGCTGGTCGGCACGGGTATGCGAGACGGTGAACACCCTGGAAGCCGATCTGGTCTGCCATACCGGTGACATCGCGGACGGCACGGCCGAACGCCGCCGTGCCCAGGCCGTCCCGCTCGGTACCGTGCGGGCCACCCGGGCCCGGGTCTACGTCACCGGAAACCACGAGTACTACAGCGAGGCCCAGGGCTGGGTCGACCTGATGGACGAACTGGGCTGGGAGCCGCTGCGCAACCGCCACCTGCTGCTCGAGCGCGGCGGCGACACCCTCGTGGTCGCCGGCGTGGACGACGTCACCGCCGAGTCCTCCGGCCTGGCAGGCCACCGCGCCCACCTCGCCGGAGCCCTGCACGGCGCCGACCCCGACCTCCCCGTGCTGCTCCTGGCACACCAGCCCAAGTTCATCGACCGGGCGGCGGACGCGGGCATCGACCTCCAGCTCTCCGGCCACACCCACGGCGGCCAGATCTGGCCCTTCCACCACCTGGTCCGCCTCGACCAGCCCGCCCTCGCCGGCCTCACCCACCACGGCCCCCGCACCCTCCTCTACACCAGCCGCGGCACCGGGTTCTGGGGCCCGCCGTTCCGCGTCTTCGCCCCCAGCGAGATCACCCTGCTCGTGCTCCGCTCCCCGCAGCAGCCCATCGCGCCGTAGCACTGAGCCGGTCAACACATCCGTTTGGAAGTCGTCCACGGGCTGACGGCTCCGACGAACCACACGTGGGCGAGTTTTACGTAGGTCAGCGACGCGTGACGCCTGTGCCGCCGGCAGACCACGCTGCGGTCAAGGAGCTGGTCGAGCGCCTCACCCAGACGTACGCCGAAGTCGAGTTCACCTTCGTGCACGTAAGCACCGACCACGACTGGGTCATGTTCGACCGGGCCGGCGCAGGGGTGAACCCGGGGCCGAACGCCCGTACACGGCCAACATGGTCAACCGGGTCGTCGCACACGACGACTTGGAAACGCAGACCGAACACCTCGTCGCCACGATCCTGCGGTGCGACCAAGCCGCTCGACGGCACCCCCTGTCGTAGCCGCAGCCGGGCCCCGCAGCGAGGCCCGGCTGCGGATCACCACCTATCGAGTTGTGAACCCCATCATCAACGAGGCACCCGACATCGTCGTCGCGGCCGAGGCCGGTACGGCTGCCGCAGCCGTCGAGGCCGCCCTCCTCGCCCGCGATTCGGGGCTGACCCGGTGACTGAACCGCTTCTGACGCCCGTAGGCCTGTCATACAATCATGACGAATCTATCGGCACCGGGTGTCGACACGTATGCATGGGCTTCCCGTGCGCGCCATAGATATGTCACGGGCTTGAACATTGCGAGCCGGTGGCCGGAATTCTCCGACGGTGAACCGCAGCCACTGGGTTGTACGATCGCCTTACCGTATCCTGATCGTGTGACCGTATCAGGCAACCCAGCACCCCGCAGCTCCGCCGAATCCGTCGATCTGGCCTCCCAGGTGGGCCGGGTCGCCGCACCTCTGCGTCAGCAGGTGCTCGATGTGCTGCGTCAGGCCATTCTCAGCTTCCACTACGCGCCCGGTCAGCGACTGATCGAGCGTGAGCTGATCGACGAGATCGGTGTCTCGCGCACCACCATCCGCGAGGCGTTGCGCGAACTGGCGGCCGAGGGCCTGGTCAAGACCATTCCCCAGAAGGGCGCCGTCGTCGTGGTGCCCTCACCTCAGGAGGCGCTCGAGCTCTATGAGCTGCGTGCCGCCCTGGAGGCGCTCGCCGTGCGGCGGTTCACCGAGGTCGCGTCGGACGAGCAGGTGGCCGAACTGCGCTCGGCGTTCGAGCAGCTGGCCGAGGCCGCGAGCGGCGACGGCGACACCCTGCGGATCCTCAAGGCGAAGGACCAGTTCTACGACGCCCTGCTGCGCGGCTGCGGCAACCGTTCGGTGCACTCCACCCTGGGCGGCGTCCAGGCCCGCCTCAGCCTGCTGCGGGCCACCTCGCTGGCCCAGCCCGGCCGCAGCGCCCGCAGCGTGCAGGAGTTGCGCACTGTGATCGAGGCGATCGAGGCGCGCAATGCCGAGGCCGCCGTGCGTGCGACCAACCACCACATCGAGCAGGCGAAGCGGGCGGGACTGGAGGGGCTGTCCGCCACCAGTGGGAGCGGACTGCCGTTCAGCACCGCCTCGCACTGAGCCGAGCGGCGTGGAGCGCCGCGGCCCCGACGGTCAGTGCATGACGTACCCGCCGTTCGGTGAGAGCGTCTGGCCCGTGTAGAACGCCGATTCGTCGCTCGCGAGGAACAGGATCGTGTGCGCGATCTCCGCCGCGGAGGCGGCCCGGCGCAGCACTCCCAGATCGACCACGGCACGGCGGATCCGCTCGTCGTCCGGCAGCATCGGTGTGTCCGTCGCCCCCGGCGCCACCGCGTTGACCCGGATCCCGTCCGTCGCCACGAGCGCCGCCACCGCGCGGGTCAACCCCAGCACACCCGCCTTCGACGCCGGGTACATGGCCGGCAGGGGGAAGTTGGCCAGCGCTCCCACGCTGGAGACATTGACGATGCTGCCGCCCGACGGGGAACCCCGGCGCATCAGGCGCACAGCGGCCCGCACGGAGTAGAACGTACCGGTCAGGTTCACCGCGACGACGTCCGCGAAGTCGTCGTCGGTGAGGTCGCAGAGGTCGGCCTGCGCCCCGGAGACCCCGGCGGCGTTCACCGCGACGTCGAGCCGGCCGAACTCGGCGAGAGCACGGCCGTAGGCCGCGTCCACCTGGCCGCTGTCCCGTACGTCGACGGCGGCCGCGACCACGCCCTCGCAGTCGGCCACCGCACGGGCCGTCCGCGCGGCGTCGAGGTCCACGGCCAGGACCCGCGCGCCCTCCTCGGTGAACCGGCGGACCGTGGCCAGCCCGATGCCCGAGGCCGCGCCGGTGACCAGGGCGGTCTTCCCGGCGAGCCGGCCGCCGGCGCACTGCCGACGGCCACCACTCGACGTCACGCTCATGCGTGCCCCGTCCTCAGCTCTGCGAGGGGTTGTCGAAGAACCGGTCGAGGTACGACTGCGGCATCCAGGCCTCGCCGTCCTGGACCTCGCCGAGGTCGCTCGTCTTCGCGCCCGCGGGCAGATAGTCGGCCAGATTCGCCTTGGTGATCACCGACGGTTCGCGGGTGATCGTGCCGGCCTTCGGGCCGTCTCCCGCCATCACCATCATCCCGACGGTGAACCAGGCCTTCGCCTCCTGGGTGCCGTTGCCGCCCGTGCCGGCGGTCTCGTAGCCGTCGGCCGACTCCAGCTTCTTCCAGGACGCGAGCGACGAGGCGGACGCGCCGGCGTCGACGACCTTGGGGGTGTCCCGTCCGGTCGAGTCGAAGGCGGCGTAGACACCGGAGCCCATGACGCCGAGCTGCGCCACCATGTCGATCTTCTGCGGGTGGCTGGAGAGGAACTTCAGCAGTTCGGCCTTGGCGACCGGCGGCACGAAGGCGCCGTTGACCTCGCCGAGCACCTTCATGTCGGGGCAGGCGGCGAGGACGTCCTTGACGGCCTGGTAGCCGATGGTCTCCGTCGACAGCCCCTGGAAGCCGCGGACGATCACCACGTTGCCCTTGCCCTGGAGCTGCTTGGCCACCAGGGCGGTCGGCTCAGCGATGTTCAGGTAGGCGTTCTCGGCCACGTTGACGGCGTACTTGGACCGGATCGTCGAGCCGAGCGCGACCGTGACCACGCCCTTCTTGCCGGCGGCGTCGACCGCCGAGACCATCGCGTCGCCGGAGAGCGGTGTGATGTAGACGATGTCGACGCCGGAGTCGACCAGCTCGTTGTAGCCGCGGATCTGCTCGGCCGGGGTCATGGTCGCCGGGTCGGTCATGATCCGCTTGACGAGCTTGCCCTGGACCAGGCCCTTGGCCTCGGCGGCGGCGAAGCTCGCGTCCATCTGCTTGACGACCGCCGCGGCGAACGCGTTGGACGCCGGAAGGTAGGAGAAGCCGACCTTGGCGGCGCGCCCGAGCGTCTTCTTGTTCTGCCAGGCGCTCGCGAACACGTCCTCGCCATAGGCGTTGTAGGCCTTCTGCAGATCCGCGGGCAGTGCCTTGACTGCGCCGTCGGGGTCCTTGGGCGCGATGGTCGGCACCTGGCCGCAGGCGGCGGAGGCCTTCCCCGCGGTGTCCGTCGCACTGCTGCTCGCCCCGGCGGCGACCGTGCCGCCCGAGCCGCCGCAGCCGGTGAGCAGGGCCGTGAGGACGATCCCCGTGGAGGAGGCGACGACGCGGGTGCGGGCACGCCGGAAGGCGGATCTGTTCATGGGAGGCCTTTCAGAAGGAGAGCGGGAAAGGAGACGTGGAAGGTTGTGTCGGGCCGGGTCAGACCTGGTCGCGCAGCCTGCGCTCGCGGCCGTAGACCGCCATCGCGGCGAGGATGACGACGCCGTTGAGGATCTGCTGGTCGGCCTCCTGGAAGCCGAGACCGACCAGCACGGTGGAGACGGTGGTCAGCAGGAGTACGCCGACGGTGGTGCGGGTGTAGCTGCCGGGCCCGCCGAACGCGGTGCCGCCCAGGACGACCGCGGCGATGCTCTGGAAGAGGTAGGGGTTGCCGAGCCGGTTGTCGACATTGCCGGCGAAGCCCGCCAGGACGACTCCGGCGAGGATCGCGAGGGCCGCCGAGACGGCGTACACCGTGACCCAGACCTTGCGGGTGCTGATGTGCGCGAGTTCCGCGGCCACCGGGCTCGCGCCGGTGGCCAGCAGGCGCCGGCCGGGCCGGGTGCGGTGCAGCAGCACGGAGACGGCGGCGACGGCGAGCGCCCAGATGACCACGACGGGCGGCAGGGGAATGCCGAAGGTGGAGGCCATGGGTGCGCTGAGCCGGGTCACCCAGCCGGGCGCGCCCGCCCCGGTGCCGCCGTCGCTGAGGACCGCGGTCACGCCGACGGCGATCGAACCCGCGGCGAGCGTGACGATGATCGGGTGGATGGTGAAGCGGTGGCACAGGTAGCCGACGAGCCCGCCCATCGCGCCGCCGCAGACCACGGCGACGGCCAGCATCACGGGCAGCGGCACTCCGGGCACGTCGCCGAACCGGGTGACGGTGACCGCGCCGGCCACGATGAACCCGGCGAGGGACAGGTCGATCCCCCTGATGAGGACGACGAGCGTCTGGCCTATCGAGGCCAGTCCGGTGAGCGCGCAGAGCACGAGGACGGTGCGCATGCTCGTCGGTTCGAGGAAGCCCGGCATGGCGGCCGCGCCCCAGCCGAGGACGGCCACGGTGAGGAGGAGCTGGACGAGGGGGAACCTCCGCTGGAGGGAGAGGAGCCGCTGTCCGGCCGAAGGACTCTCCCGGAAGATGTCGCCGCCGGGGGCGAGGGGGGCCGTGTCGAGCGAGGCTTCCTGGGTGGTCATCGTCGGCCTTCCTTCAGTTCGCGGGCCGCGATCGCCCCGAAGAGCACCGCGCCGATGAGCAGGGCCCCGTAGATCACCTGCAGCCAGGTCTGCGACACCTGGAGCACCCCGAGCAGGCTCTGCAGCAGATAGATGGCGGCGGCGCCGGTGAGCGCGTTGGTGATGCCGCCGCCCCCGCCCTGGAGCGGGAGGCCGCCGAGCGAAACGGCGGCGATCGCGATGAGGGTGTACGAGCCGCTGGTACCGGCCTCGGCCGTGGACGCGAGGCCGATGAGCACCAGGCCCCCGACCGCGGCCATCGAGCCGCCGAGTGCGTAGGCGAGCACCCGGACCGCGCCGACGGGCACGCCGCTGGTGAACGCCGTGACGTCGTTGCCGCCGACCGAGCGCAGGAGACCGCCGTAGGTCGTCAGCCGGGTGACCAGCAGCCACAGGGCCGCGGGGACGGCCAGCGCGACGAGTCCGCCCGGGAGCGGCCCCATCGACCCCGCGAAGTCGGCCATCCAGGTGCCGGAGATGGTGGTCGGGCTCGGGGACAGTTTGAGGTCGAGCCCGGTGAGGACGAAGAACATCGCGAGGGTGACCACGATCGGCTGGAGCCGGCCGACGACGATGAGAAGACCGGTGACGGCGCCGACCACCGCGCCGGCCAGCATGAGCAGGGGCAGGGCGGCGTACCCGCCGAGACCGGCCGGCTGGAGCTGGGTCGCGTAGAGCAGTCCGCTCAGGGTCATCAGGGGGCTGATCGACAGGTCGATGCCGCCGCGCCCGCTCATGATCGAGGGGACGCTCGCCATGGCGGCGATACCGAGCGGGGCCAGGGCGGCCAGCTGCGAGGTGACGCCGAAGCGGGGTTGCAGCGCGAGGTTGGCAATCAGGAGCGCCGACGCCAGGACGAGCGCGAAGAGATAGGTGTGGCGGGCGAAGAGGGAGCCCCGGCCGCGGAGGAATGCGGGGGCCCGCTGGGCGAGGGCGCTCATGCGGTCACCGCCGCTCCGCCGAAGAAGGCGTCGACGAGCCGTTCCCGGTCCAGTTCCGTCCGGGCGAGTTCCGTGGCCAGGGAGCCTTCCCGGAACACCAGGACGCGGTCCATCAGCTCGACGTGCTCGTCGACCACCGAGGACAGCATGACGACGGTCAGCCCCTGTCCGGACAGGGCACGCAGCAGCCGGTAGAGGTCGCGTTTGGCTCCCACGTCGATTCCTCTCGTAGGGTCGTTGAGGAGCAGCACGTCGGGGGCTGCGGCCAGCCAGCGGGCGATGACGACCTTCTGCTGGTTGCCGCCGCTGAGCGTGGTGATCGCGTCCGACGAGCGCCCGTACTTGATGCCGAGCCGCTCGACGTAGTGGCCGAACCGCTGCTCGGCGGCGCGCTCGGACAGCAGACCCCTGCGGACGTCCCGTTCGGCGGTCGCGATGGCGAAGTTGTCCAGGATGGACATCCACGGCAGGATCGACTCCCCGCGCCGGTCCCGGGCGACATAGGCGATGCCCAGGTGCCGCGCCCCGCGCGGATCGGTGACCCGGTGCTCGGCGTCCCCCTCGACCCGTACGACGCCCTCGGTGTCGCCGTGTCCGGCGAGGAGCCGCAGGAAGTCGTCCTGCCCGTGTCCCTCCAGGCCGGCCAGCCCGACGATCTCACCGCGGCGGAACTCCGTGTGGCAGGGGCTCCCGCCCGCGCGCAGCCGGGAGCCCGTGACCCGTAGGGCGACGGGGCGCGCCGCGAGGTCGGGGGTGGCGGCGGCGCACTCGGTGTCCTGGACCGGGTGCGCGGCGCCGCCGGTCATCAGCCGGATCATCTCGTCGTGGTCCCAGTCCGCGCCGAGGGTGCCCACCGTCCGGCCCGAGCGGAGCACGGTGACGCGGTCGCCGATCTCGCGGATCTCGTCCATCCGGTGGGTGATGAGGACGACGCTCATGCCGCGCGCCGCCCGCTCCTTCACCAGGGTGAACAGCCGGGTGCGGGTGTCGTGGTCGAGGGCCGAGGTCGCCTCGTCGAGGATCAGCACCTTGGGGTCGCGCAGCAGCGAACGGGCGATGCCGCAGGCCTGGCGGTCGCTGAGCCGGAGTGAGCCGAAGGGGGCGTCGAGCTGCGGGGGTGTGACGAGCAGCGCGGCGAGGACCTCCGCCGCCTTCTCGCGACGGCCGGCGTCGCGTGTCACGGGGCGCAGCAGCCGGTCCGCGCCGAGCCACAGGTTGTCCAGGACGGTGCGGTTCTCGACGCCGAGCACCTCCTGGAACACGGTGTCGATGCCTGACCGCAGTGCCTGGGCCGGGGTACGCGGGGTGTAGGGCCGGCCACCGACCGTCATGGAGCCGGTGTCCGGGCGGTGTACTCCGCTGAGGATCTTGACCAGGGTGCTCTTCCCGGAGCCGTTCTCCCCCACGAGGGCGTGCACCTCGCCCGGGAACAGGCGCAGGCCGGCGTCCTGGAGGGCGACCGTCGGACCGAAGTGCTTCCGTAGGCCGTCGACGGCCAGGACGGCTTCCGGCTCAGCTGTGAGCGGGTGGGTCGGCACTGACCCCTCCTGACTTGGGTGACCTGACTTGGATGGCTGGAGACCGAACCAGACTGTGTGATTGTCGTCTGGTCATACAATGTTTCGGTGCGAGGCAGACCGTAGCGTGTGGCGAATCCGACGTCCAGAGGCGAATTGCCGGGAAAACGAATCCGAACGAATCCAGGAGCCACGAGGTCGGGCGGTACCTGTGAACCCCGATCGAACGATTGTCGTCTCGTCATACAAAGAGTACGGTTTGCCGAAACCGACACCCGGGCGGGCCGGGGCGGCGAGCACACAAGGAGTGCGCGTGTACCTCATCACCGGTGCCGGCGGAGGGCTGGCACAGACCGCAGCGGAGTTGCTGCTGGAGTCGGTCCCCGCCGACCAGGTCATCCTGACGACGCGGACGCCCGGCAAGCTCCGGACCTTCGCCGACCGCGGCGCCCATGTGCGGTACGCCGACTTCGCCGAGCCGGACAGTCTGGACGCGGCCTTCACCAGTGCGGAGCGGATGCTGCTGGTGTCCACCGCCCAGGTGGGCTCGCGCATCGGGTTCCACCGCAACGCGATCGAGGCGGCCCGGCGGGCCGGGGTCCGGTACCTCGCCTACACGTCGATCGTCGGCGCGGGCATCGAGGAGAACGACGCCGTCGTCTGTACCGAGCACCGCGCGACCGAGGCCATGCTCCGCGAGTCGGGGCTGCGCTGGAACGCGTTGCGCGACTCCCAGTACGCACAGGCCGTCGCCTGCTTCATCGCTCCGGGCGCCGTCGCCATGGGGCAGATGGTCGGCGCCTGGGGCGAGGGCACGGTCGGCTTCGTGTCGAGGGACGACTGCGCGGCCGCCGCCGTCGGCGCGCTCCTCGGCCGCGGCGAGGACGACCGGGCCTACGAGGTCACCGGGCCGGAGCAGCTGACATACCGTCAAGTGTGCGCGCTGATCTCCGAGATCAGCGGCACGGAGGTCGCCTACGTGCCGATCACGGACGAGGAGCAGTACGCCGCCTTCGACTCCATGGGCGTCCCCCGCGAGTACGACGCGGAGGCGATCGCCTCCTCCCCCATCCCTTGGAACAGTGACGACATGGTGTCGTTCAGCCGCGCGATCCGCCTCGGACACATGGCCTCCCTCAGCGACACGGTCCAGACGCTGACCGGGCGGGCGCCGCGCTCGATGCGGTCGGTGCTGGAGGACGCGGCGGCGACCTGGCCGTCCGCCGGAGCCGTTGTGGAGGCCGCGCGATGAGCGGGAACAACCGGCCGGGCGAGGACGCATACCTCAGCGAAAAGGCCCTGCAGCGCTTCGTCGACGTCCTCGGCGAGGACGGGGTCGTCCTCGGTGAGGGCCGCTTCCACGAGCAGTACCGCGACAAGTACTGGCACCGCGACGACGACACCTACGACCCGGCCGCCGTCCTGCTGCCGCGCAGCACCGAGGAGGTGCAGGCGGTCGTCCGGATCGCGAACGAGTTCGGAGTGCCGATCTGGACCTCCTCACAGGGCCGCAACTACGGCTACGGCGGCTCCTCGCCCCGGCTGAAGGCGACCGTCGTGGTCAGTCTGACCCGGATGAACCGCGTCCTGGAGATCAACCGCGACCTGGCGTACGCCGTGGTCGAGCCTGGCGTGCGCTGGTTCGACCTGTACGACGCGCTGAAGGAGTCCGGCAACGAGGACCTGATGGTGACCGTCCCCGACCTCGGCTGGGGCAGCGTCATCGGCAACTCGCTGGACTGCGGGATCACCTACCAGCCGTACGGTGCCGACTTCATGGCGCCGTGCGGCATGGAAGTGGTCCTGGCGAACGGGGAGTTGCTGCGCACCGGTATGGGGGCCATCCCGGGCAACAAGTCCTGGCACACCTACAAGCGCGGTCTCGGGCCGGTTCTCGACGGTCTGTTCATGCAGTCCAACTTCGGCATCGTGACGAGGATGGGCTACTGGCTGATGCCGCGCCCGGAGGCGTACGCGCCGTTCTTCCTCACGGTGCCGCGGGACGAGCACCTGGAGCAGGCCGTGGACGTCATCCGCCGGCTCCGGCTCGACGGCACGCTGCGCGGGGTGCCGAGCATGTACAACACCGTGACGCTGGCGGCCCAGTTCCCCGACGTGATGGGGCGGTTCGCGGGGGCCGAGGGGGCCTTCAGCGAGGAGACCCTGGACGAGATGGCCGACGCGACCGGACTCGGTCGATGGGCGCTGCGGGGCGCGCTGTGGGGCGACACCCCTGTGGTGGAGCACCAGTTGGCGAAGGTCCGGGCCGCATGGAGTGCGATTCCGGGCGGGCAGGTGCTGTTCGAGCGGACGTACGGGCCCGGAGAGTACGACGAGATCCGCACGATCCCCGACAAGTGCCAGGGGGGTCTTCCCGGCGTCGAACTGCTCGAGGCCATTCCGGAGGGGATCGCCCATATCGGCTTCTCCCCCGCGATTCCGCTGGTCGGGGGCGATGTGCGGGAGGTTGTCGACCTCTTCGACCGGATCGTGCGGGAGCAGGTCGGGGTCAATGTGGCCGGGGGGCTGCTGATCATCAATGAGCGGACGGCGCTGTACGTCACCGGCCTCAACTACGACTACCGGGACGCCGAGCAGTGCCGGCGGGCGTACGACGCGGTGAAGGTGCTGGTGGCCGAGGCCGGCAAGCGGGGCTATGGCGAGTACCGCGCGCACCTGGACTTCATGGATCTGGCGTCGGCGCAGTACTCCTTCAACGACCACGCCTATCGACGGTTCTGCGAGACGCTCAAGGACGCGGTGGATCCGAACGGGATCCTCTCGCCGGGGCGGCACGGGATCTGGCCGGAGCGCCTGCGGCATCTGGCGGACCGTGACTGAGGTTCCCGGCGGACATGCGTGAGGCCCCGGCTCGTTTCGAGCCGGGGCCTTCAGGCGTATCCGTGCGGTCAGTCGGCGGCTCTCCCCAATGCAGCTCTCCCCAATGCAGCTCTCCCGAATGCCGCTTCTATGCGCGCCGCCCGTTCGCCGACCATCGGGTACCACTCCGGGTGCGTGACGATGTGGGTCTCGCCGCGGGCCAGGCCGGCCAGGACGACGTCTCCCACCTCCACCGGGTCCAGCCAGCGCAGCTGTGCCAGCTCCGGGTCCCCGGAGATGTCGTTCTGGACGAAGGCGCTGTCCGCCGGCCCCGTCGGCCTGGTGCGCAGGCTGCGGGCGATGTTGCTGCGGACCGTACCGGGCGCGAGCACGGCCGCGCCCACGTTCGAGTCCTCCCGCCGCAGCTCGTGCGCCAAAGCCTCCGTGAGTCCCGTGATCGCGAACTTCGTCGTGGCGTACGCCCCCAGTCCGGGCATGTCGGCGACGAAGCCGCCCATGGAGGACGTGTTCACGATGTACGCCGGTTCGCCGTGCCGCTTCAGCAGGGGCAGGAAGGCGTGGACGCCGTGGACGACACCGGTGAGGTTGACGTCGAGGATCCACTTCCAGTCCGCGAGGGTCATGTCCGCGATCCGCGACTCGGGGGCGACGCCTGCGTTGTTGAACACCAGGTGCACCTTGCCGAGCCGTTCCACGACCTGGTCGGCCAGCGTCTGCACGCTCGCCGCGTCGGAGACGTCGGTGCGTATCCCCACCGCCCCGATCTCCTTGGCGGCCGCCTCCAGCGGGCCCTCCTCGATGTCGGCGATCACCACCTGGGCACCGCGCTCCACCAGCCGCTGTGCGATGCCCTTGCCGATGCCGGACGCGCCGCCGGTGACGACGGCGACGAGCCCGGTCACGTCCTCGATCACGGTCATGAGCCGGCCTCCCGGTAGGCGGCGGGCCAGACGCCGTGCCGGCCCGGGGACAGGATCCCGTTCGGGTCCACCGCGTCCTTGATCCGTTCGACGAAGCGCCGGTAGGCGTGGTCGTTGAAGGAGTACTGGTCGGCCGCCAGGTCCATGAAGTCCAGGTGCGCGCGGTACTCGCCGTAGCCGAGCGCCCCCACCTCGCTCACCAGCATCTTCGCGGTGTCGACCGCCGCGCGTACCTGTTTCTCGTCGCGGGTGTCGAAGCTGATGCTGCTGACGACGATGGCGCTGCGGTCGTTGATGGGGAAGACCGCGCAGACGAAGTTCGTCCCAGCGCGGTCGGTGACCAGCCGCTGGATCACGTCCACCACTCGGCGTACCTCGCCGCCGGTGAGCGGGACCACCGGCGAGAAGCCGATGTGTCCGACGAACTCGGGGATGACCTCCATCAGGTCCATGCTCGGGACACCTGCCTGGACCTTCTCCATGAAGGTGGTCAGCTCGCCCCACTCGTCGCGCAGGTAGGTGCGGTGGTGGTCGACGCGCGAGCCCTCTATGGCCGACCACGCCTCGCGGATGCGGCGGAGATGGTGTTCGACGACGGGTCCGTCCCCCCAGAGGGCGGTGCGCAGTCCCCAGCGGCCGATGCCGGTGCGGGCGGCGAGGCCGTCCAGGGCCTCCTCGCTCGCCGGTCCCTCGGCGCCCATGAACTCACCCAGGAGTTCCGGGAACTGGGCCGCCATGGTGATGGTGTTCTGCAGGTTCGGCACCCCTCGGATCACTCCGTCGAGGCGGAGTTCGCGGATGATGTCGACGGCCTGGGCGAGCTGGTCGTCCCGGGGGACGGTGAGGTAGAGCGGCGCGTACGCCTCCGGGCGGCGCTGGAGCCAGACGCCCGCGCGCGTGACGACACCGTAGTTGGACTGGATGAACAGCGGGTCGAGGACCGGGCCGAGGCCGCGCTGGTAGACGTGCCAGGAGGGGTTGTCGGGGATGGCGCCCATGCCGGTGCGCAGCACCTCCCCGTCCGCGAGCACCACCTCCATGCCGCACAGCTTCTGGAAGTCGGAGCCGTTCGGGCCGTAGGTGACGCCGTTGTCGAGGGAGTTGCCGATGACGCTCCCCCAGCCGAGGTCGGGGATCGAGCACCACAGGTCGCCGTCGCCGGAGGCCTGCAGGGCCTCGTACAGGTCGAACCAGCGCACGCCGGGCTCGACCACGGCGTACGCGAGTTCGCGGTTGATATCCAGGACGCGGTTCATCCGGCGGAAGCTGATCAGGAGGGAGCCGCGGAGGCGGGGCGAGGGGCCGCCGTAGCCGTTGTTGCGGCCCTGGGAGGAGGTCCACACGGGGATGCGGTACTCGTTCGCGATGCGTACGACGTCCCGGACCTGCTCGGTGGAGGTGGGGAAGACGACGGCGGAGGAGTCGTAGGTGCGGTCGCCCTGGAACCAGTACGGGTCGCGGTAGGTGTCGCGTTCGGCGTCGGTCAGCAGGACGGCGTCCGCGCCGACCGCCTCGGTCAGCCGGCGCACCGCCTCGTCCGGCAGGGCCGGGTGCTCGTGTGTGGTGATCGTCATCGTGATTCCTCCAGTCCGTCCAGCCAGGCGATGACCGGCTTGACCGTCTCGGCGGAGTTGGCCTCCAGGATCAGCCCGTGGCCGTTGCCGACGATGCCGACGTCGGCCAGTGGAAGCAGTTCGGCGTCGGCGCCCACCGCGCACAGGAAGTCGACCAGGGGCGGCGACTGGACGGCGCTGCCGGACGCGCTGCCGGTGACGACGGCGACCGGGGTGCCGCTGAGACCGGGGATGCGGTGGCCCGCGGGGTCGGCCTTCAGCCGGTCCGGGGAGTCGATGGCCGGTTCGGTGGTGAGCTCGGCGTACGTCAGGCCGTAGGTGATCTCGCCCAGTCCGGGGAAGTCGGCGTACGGCGGTCCCATCGGTTCGATGGCGACGATGGCCTCCACGAGGTCGGGGCGTCGGTTCGCGGCGAGCCAGCCGCCCGGGCTGCCCGCGGAGTGGGTGATGAGCACCGCCGGGCCGATGCGGTCGAGCAGGGCGGCGATGCGCTCCCCGTCCAGGCGCTGGCCCTCGGCGAAGTCGGCCAGGAAGAAGCCCATCGCCGAGGTGAGCTGCTGGAACTCGGGTCCTTCGAGGGTGCGGTCCCAGGGCCACTGGGTGTGGGACTCGGCGGCTTCCGGGGGCGCGAAGAGGAAGCTCGCGAACTCCAGGGGCAGCGGCGGGGCGAGAGGACCCAGTCCGTCCGGGTGGTGCGGTGAGCGGCCGTGGCCGGGTCGGTCGACGACGTACACGGCGTATCCGGCGCGTACGAGGTCGTAGGCCCAGCCCTGTCGGCCGTCCGGGGTGCCGAGCCAGTCGGTGCCCTGGCCGCCGCCCCCGTGGACGAGGACGAGCGGGTGGGGGCGGGTGACCTCGGCGGGTGCCAGCCATGCGACGTGGAGCGGGCCGCGCGGGAGGGTGCCGTGCGGGGTGGCGATCTGCTCGCCCGGGATCCAGAAGAAGCCGGTGCGCAGGGTGATCGGCTCGACCCGGTCGTCGAGGTGGGGCGGTATGTCGGTCATGCTCGGTCGTCCTGTCTCGCGGCGGCCCAACAGGGAGGAAGGAAGGGGGAGTCGAGGTTCAGCGGGCCTCGGGCGGCGGGATCTCCAGGAGCAGGTTCGCGGTGTTGCGGAACGCCTGCTCGCGCAGCATGGGGTTGCGGTGGGTGAGGAGCGAGCTCATGTCGCGGAAGATCCGGTCGAACCGCTCGCCCTGCCGCATGGACCCGGAGCCGACGACCCGCAGCAGGTCGTGTTCGAAGGTCTCCCAGAGCTGGACGATGATCTCGCGGACCACGCAGGCCAGGCTCCAGTCGTCGACGAAGGTGTACTCGCGGCTGCCGTCGACCGTGCCCCGGCAGTACTCGGCGTGCTGCGCGATGACGCCGTCCAGGGCCAGTTCGGCGGTCCTGATCTTCGTCCAGGCGGCGCCGTAGTGGCGCTGGTAGTCCACGTCGTACAGGCGGAGCTGGACGGGCGGGAGCGGGGTCTTGCGGGTGCGCATGAGGCGTTCGAACTCGTCGAGGGCGTGGTAGAGCCCGCCCACGGCCAGGCTGGCCAGGGAGACGGTGAAGGTGAGCAGACCGCGGCCGGCGTACATGGGGTTGCCGTGCAGCTGGGAGCCGACGGTGCCGTCCTTCACCGGGATGTCGATCATGTTGGCGTCCTCGACGACGAGGTCGGCCGCCACGAAGGCGTCGGTGAAGCGGATGCTCTCGGAGCCGGTGGCCTTCAGGCCGGTCGACTCGCCCCAGTTGTGCAGCCGCTCGAAGGTGTCCTCAGGGGCCAGGAACATGCCCATCACGGGGGCGGAGCCGTCCTCCTGCTCGACCATGCACTGGCCGAGGTACCAGGTGGAGTGGGGGATGCCGGAGCAGTAGTCGACCACGCCGTCGAGGATGAACCCGCCTTCGGTCCGCTTCGCCCGGACCGTGGGCGCGGAGACCGACGCGGCCCGGAAGTCGCGGCCCGCGAACGCCCGGTCCTGTACCTCCTCGGGGTACCAGGAGGCGACGTGCAGGGCGTGGTTCGCGGCCAGCGCGAAACACCAGGCACTGCCCATGTCACCGCGGGCGAGTTCCTTGCAGACCGCGAAGAACGTCCTGGGCGAGACCTCGAGGCCGCCGTACGTCTTCGGTACGAACATGTCGTAGAAGCGGTTCGTGACGAACTGCTCGTGGATGTCCTCGGGAAGGTGGGTCAGCCGCTCCGCCTCCTCCTGGCGGGCGAGCAGTTCCTCGCGCATGGCCCGGGCCCGCCCGACGAGCTCCTCCTCCGAGGGCTCCGTGGCCGCGTCCAGGCCGGGCTGCGCGGTGGCGTGTGCTGTGGTCATCGCATCTCCTAAGCGGGGGTCGTAGCCGGGTTCAGCCGACGGGGTTCGCGGCGGCGGCGCGGCGCAGCTGGTCCTCGCGGCGCATCTCCAGCGGGCGCTGTGCGTGCTGGCGCAGGACGGCGGAGACCTGGGCCAGGTCGCCCGCCTCGTACCCCTCGACGAGCCGGCGGTGGTCGTCGAGGAGGGAGCTGGAGGCGTAGCTCGCCGTGTCGAGGGCGCGCAGGTTGAGTCCCGGCAGACAGAGCCGGCGGTAGGTGTCGAGGAGGATCGCCGAGCCGGCCAGCTCCACCATGTACTCGTGGAAGCGCTCGTTGGCGCGCACCCAGCCCTCGGGGTCGGTGAACCGGCCGTCCTTGACGAAGCCGAGGGTGTCCTCCATCAGCTCGCGCAGCCGGACCAGCTGTTCGTTCGTCGCGTGGTCGACGGTCAGTTCCGCGACGCCCGTCTCGATGGCGAGCTTGGCCCTGTACACCTCGTCGATGATCGAGTCGGGGACGGGCGTGATGAGGTACTCCCCCGCCTGGTGCCGGACGAGGCCCTCGTCGGCCAGGGCGACCAGGGCGCGGTGGACGCGGCCCGCGTCGATCCCGAACTCCTCGGCCCAGCGGCCGGTGTCGATGACCTCCTCGACATCGCTGCCGGCGTCGAGCACACGGGCGCGGACCTCGCGCAGCACGGAGGCCTCCGGTGCCGTCTGCATCCGTCCGAAGCGGCCGCGGAAGTAGGCGAGCGGATGGCCGGGGCAGGACATCGCCTCCTCGACATGGGCGAGGAAGACGTAGTGGGTGCCGGCCTCGACCTGCTCGGCGACCCGGCAGATGAGATGTGCGATGGCGCCGACCAGGAGGGGCGAGCCGTTCGCCGCGGTCTCGGTGGGGACGCCGTCGTACTTGTCCGGGACGCGGGAGGCGAAGCGGGTGGCCAGGTCCACGTGGTCCTCGGCGAGGACGTTCACCGCGAAGGCGCCGCTGTCGCGCACCGCGGCGGCGGTGGCCGAGTTGCGGTTGAGGCAGATCAGCAGCATCGGCGGGTCGTCGGTGAGGGAGCTGACCGCGCTGGCGGTACTGCCGTACCGGATGCCGTCGTACTCGGTCGTGATGACGGTGACGCCGGTGGCGAACCGCCCGATGACGTCTCGGAACTCCCGCGCGGTGACCGGGCGGGAGTCCGGCGGGGTGACGGGGGACGGCGTGGACATCACAACCAACTCCTCTGAAGTCCAGGCACATCGACGGGCGCGGGATGGGCACATCGATGGGGACTGTATGACGATCGCACAATGACGTAAAGAGGGTGGCGATTGGCTACCACCTGAGCAATCTCATCGACCAGGGGTTCCATCTAGCGCCGTTCTCTGCCTGCCTATAATATCGTCATACAAAGTTAGGTGTCGAGAGGAGAGCTTGATGAGCGCAAGCCTGTACGCCGCCGACTCCGCGCCCCCGTCTGCGGCGGAGGGCACGGTCGACCATCTCCTCGGGGTGGCGACCAGGCTCCGCCCGGTCCTGCGGGCCGCTCAGGCGGAGCACGAGGCGCTCGGCGGCTACTCGGAGGCGATCCACAAACAGCTTCTCGACGCCGGGTTCTACCGGATGCTCCACCCGAAGCGGTACGGCGGCCTGGAGCTGCCCCTGGACGACTTCCTCCGGGTCGCCGTCGAGATATCGCGCGGTGACCCGGGCGTCGGCTGGTCCTTCGTACTCGGCGCCGGCCACGCGTGGCACATCGCGTCCTTCTTCCCCGAGCAGGCCCAGGAGGAGCTCTTCGCGGGCGACGTCATCGCGCCGGGCCGCACCATCCCGCGCGGCCGGGCGGTCCGCACCGCGCGCGGTTACCGGCTCTCCGGCACCTGGGACTACTGCTCGGGCTCGATGTGGAGCACCCACGCGATGCTCGTCGCCCCGACCTTCACCGAGCAGGACCAACCCCTGGGGCTGCGCGCGTACATCGTCCCGCGCGGCGACTACGAGATCCTCGACGACTGGGGCGGGGACCAGGTCCTCGGCATGCGCGCGTCCAGCTCGAACTCCCTCCGGGTCGAGGACGCGCTGGTGCCCGAACACCTCAGCGTGGTCTACAACTTCAAGGACCACACGCTGGGCGAGCACGGCACGATCGGCTACCGGCTGCACCGCAACCCGATGTACCTGGGCCGCACCCTCGCCTTCTTCAACTGCGAGCTCGTCGCCACCCAGATCGGCGCCGCCTGGGCCGCCTTCGACTCCTTCGACGAGCTGATGGCCGCCCGCCCGACGAGCTTCCCGCCGATGATGCCGCGCACCGACTCCGCGGAGTTCCACCGCTGGTACGGCAAGATGCTCGCCCAGATCGACGCCGGCGAGACCCTGCTGCTGGGCGCGATGCGCCGGTACACCGAGCTGGGACGGCGCTGGGAACGCACCCGCCAGGAGTTCACGCCCGAGGAGGACGCCCGGCTGCGCGGTGTCATCCTGCAGGGCGCCCAGCTCGCGGGCCAGGCCGTCGACCTGGCCTTCTCCAACGCCGGGTCCTCTTCCGCACGGCTCGGCTCGCCGATGGAGAAGTACTACCGGGACGTCGCGATGTTCAAGACGCACATCGCCGCCAAGTGGGACGTCACCTACGGATCGGTGTCCCGCTTCCACTTCGGACAGCCGCTGACGTTCTGAGCCGGCCGCCGTCCACCCTGAGGAGGCACGGAGGTGGCGGACGCCCGGACAGGTCGGGTCGGGGACGGCGCATACGGGAGTTACGGCTCCTGTATCCCCTTCAGTCCTTCCAGGGCGTTGGCGGCGACGCGCCGCATGTGCCTGGTGTAGACCTCGACCGCCGTGTCCGCGTCCCGCTCCCTGATCGCGGCGACGATGTCGCGCAGCTCCTGGATGACTTCGGAGTGGTTCGTCGACATGCCCTTGACCACCAGGACGCGCACCTTGGCCTGGACACCGTCCACGAGCTGTCTCAGCACCTCGCTGCCGACGCCGTCGTGCAGTACGGCGTTGAACGCGTGGCGTGCCTCGAGGACCTCGCGCGGCTCGACGTTCTCCCGCGAGGCGACCTCGGCGAAGTGCTCGGCCGCCGCTTCGAGGGCGTACATCTTGGAGCGGGGCGCCTTCTCGACGAACCGTCGCACCAGCAGGGTCTCCAGAGCGCAGCGGACGTCGTAGAGGTCGCGGGCCTCGTCGTGGGTGGGCGCCGCGACCACGGCTCCCTTCTGGGGCACGACCTTGATCAGCCCCTCGGAGGTCAGCTCCCGGAGGGCCTCACGGACCGTGGTGCGCGAGACGTCGAGCTGCTCGACGAGCTCCCGCTCGACAAGACGCCGGCCCGGCTCCAGCCGGAAGTCGAGGATCGCCTCGCGCAGCGCCGTGACGACCTGCTCGCGCAGCGGCGCGGCGACGCGGCCGACGGGACTGGTGGTCCAGGCCGACGCGAGCGAGTTCGCGTTCGAGGTCGATGGCTTCGCGGCCGCTGACATGATCCCCACCCCTACGTCTTCGAATGATGGTATGAGCGTCATACAAATATAGCGGATGGGGCTCAGCGGAAGACTGTGACGACCCCGGTGAGATCGCGGAACTCCCCCGCCGCGTACAGCGCCTCGTCGATCCGGTCGAGGGGGTACTCCGCCGTCACGATCGGCCGGGCGTCGTACTCACCGCTCTCCAGGAGTTCCACGCAGCGGGGAAGGTCACGGGACATCACGCTCTGGCCGTTCTGGCAGGAGAGGATCCTCCTGCCGTGGATCGCCAGGGCGTTCTGCGGCAGGGAGACCCGGCCCTGAGCCCACTGCACACCCGTGAGCACGACGGTCCCGGCCCGCCGGGACATGGCGACCGCCTGTTGCACCGCGAGTTCGGGCCCTGCGGCTTCGACCACGACGTCCGCGCCCCGTCCTTCGGTGAGGGAACGCACCTGCTCCACCGGGTCGTGTCCGGCCGGGTCCACCACGTCGGTCGCCCCGAGCTCGGCGGCCGCCGCGCGACGCCCGGGCACCGGGTCCACGCCGATGATCCGGCCGGCCCCGGCGACCCGCGCCGCCTGCACGCACCACAACCCGAGGTGCCCCAGCCCGACGACCGCGACGGAGTCCCCCGGCCGGAGCTCCGCCACGTTCACGATCGCGCCGTGACCGGTGGTGATCCCGCAGCCCAGCAGGCTCAGTTGCGCGGCCGGCAGCGCACTGTCCACGCGCCAGACCTGGCTCCGGTCGGCGACGACCAGCTCGGCGTACGCCCCGACCCCGCCCGCGGCGCGCACCGGCCGGCCCGCGTGGTCGGTGGCGATGACCGGTTCGGGGCTCTCGAAGAGACGGGCGCACTGGTCCGGACGGCCGATCCCGCAGTAGAAGCACTCGTCGCACTGCGGAGTACCGGCGACGACCACCAGGTCTCCGACGCCGTAACCGCGGGTGCCGTCGGGGCCGCCGCACCGCTCGACCACGCCCAGCGCGGTGTGGCCGAGCACGACCGGCGGGATCTTGCCGCGCATCGCGCGCCAGCCGAGCCAGTCGGTCGAGCAGAACGGCGCGGCGACCGTCCGGACCAGCACCTCGCGCGCGGAGGGATCCCGCAGGTCGAGTTCCCGTACCGGCATGGGGGCGCCGAACGCCTCCAGCACAGCTGCTCTCATCTCGGTTCACTCCCTGCCCTGCTCAGAAGACGAACACGCCCGAGAGGTCCTCGAGCCGTTCGGAACGCCGGAGCGCAGTGTCGATGTCGTCGAGGCGGTAGGTCGAGGTGATGACCGGCGCCGCGTCGAGCGCGCCCCGTTCGAGCAGGCGGACATAGGCCGGGAGGTCGCGGCGCATACGGACGTTGCCGTTCTGCGTGCTGAGCACCTGCCGGCTCTGGACCGCGAGGGGGATCTGCGCGAAGGTGACCTCCCCGGCCACGTCCTTCAGACCGGAGAGCACGACGGTGCCGGCCCGCCGGGAGATCTCCAGGGCCAGCCGCTGGGCGGCGGGGGGCCCGGCCGCCTCGACGACCTTGTCGGCTCCTCGTCCCCCGGTCACGTCCCGTACGGCTTCCAGGGCCTCCTCGGGTGTGACGGCCACCGTGGCGCCCACCTTCAGCGCCACTCCGCGGCGGTCCTCCCGAGGCTCCACCACGACCACCTCGCGGGCCCCGGCCAGGCGCGCGGCCTGGACGGCCCACAGTCCCAGGTGGCCCGCTCCGACCACGGCGACCACCTCGTCCGGCGCGACCTTGGCGACGTTGAGGACGGCCCCCACTCCGGTCGTGACACCGCAGCCGAGGAGCGAGAGCACCTCCCACGGCAGGTCCGTCTCGACGGGGAAGACCTGGTTCTGCGAGACGTTCATGATCTCGGCGTAACCGCCCACGCATCCGGCCGCGTTGACCAGCAGGCCGTCGGCGGTGTGTGCCACGTCCGGGTAGACACCGCCGAGGTCGAACAGTTCGGAGCACTGGTCGGGGCGGCCGATGCCGCAGTAGAAGCAGTGGCCGCACTCGGGTGTGCCGGGGACGACGACCCGCTGCCCGACCTCGATGCCGCGCACCTGGCTGCCGACCTCGATCACCTCGCCGGTCGAGGCGTGGCCCAGGATCGTCGGCGGGACCTTGCCGAGGCGGCCGTGGAAGCTGGTCACGTCGGTGGAGCAGAACGGCGTCGCCTTCGTGCGGACCAGCACCCGGGTGGGGGCGAGGTCGAGGAGTTCCACCTCCTCGACGCTGAAGGGGATGTCGAAGCCGCGCAGCAGGGCCGCCCGCATGGTCGTCATCGTCCGGAATCCCTTCCTGCCGTCCCCGTCCGGTGCCGTTCGAGGATCGCCTCGTCCGTCACCGCGACGTCCCAGAGCCCCGCTCCCCCGCCCCGCCGGTTGGTGTTCTGCACACTGGCGCCGCCGTCGACGGAGAAGATCTCGCCGGTGACATAGCTCGACTCGTCGCTGAGCAGGAACGCGACCGTCGCGGCCACCTCCTCCGGCCGGCCCGCCCGCCGCAGCGGCGAGGTGCCCGCGCGCCGGCGCATGTCGGCCATCCCGGCCTCGCCGAAGATCGGCGTGGGCACGATGCCCGGCGCCACGGCGTTCACCCGCACGCCGATGGGCCCGCCGTACACGGCGGCGCCGTGGACCAGCCCCACCGTGCCGTGCTTGGACGTGGTGTAGGCCAGCAGGTCGTTGCTGCCGCGCAGTCCGGCGATGGAGGCGGTGACGACGATCGAGCCGACGCTGCCGCGCTCCAGGTAGTGGCGGAAGGCCGCCCGTACGCCGAGGAAGGGGCCGCGCAGATTGACGGCCATGACCTTCTCCCACTCCTCGACGGTCACGTCGACGAGGTCGGCGAGGGAGCCGGCGATCCCGGCGTTGAGGTGGTGCAGGTCCACCCGCCCGAAGGCGTCGAGGGCGGCCCGCATGTAGGTGTCGACGCCGTCCTCGGTGGTCACGTCCGCCGCGACGGCGACCGTCTCGCCGCCGACCGCGGCGGCGACCTCCTTGGCAGCGGCCGCATCGAGGTCGACGGCGACGACCTTCACGCCCTCCTCGGCGAGCCGTTCCACCGTGGCCCGTCCGAGGCCACCGGCGGCCCCGGTCACGACGGCGACCTTTCCGGCCAGTCCGCGCAATGTCATCTTCTTCCGCCTCACATCTGATGGTGTCGAAGGGGTGCGGCCAGCTCCTCGCGCAGCACGGGCAGGGCCTGGAGCGCGCTCTGCATGCCCATCACCGCGGCGATCTCCATGACTTCGAGGAGTTCACCGACGGTCGCCCCGTAGCCGAGCGCGTTGTCCATGTGCGCCTTCCACCCCTTGACGTAGAGGTGGGTGGAGGCGCAGTCGAAGGCCGTGTACACGAACTCCTTGACCTTGGGCTCCAGGGAGCCGTGCTGCCAGGACACCGAGGAGAAGTCGGTGTAGGCCTCGAACATCTCCGGGTCGAGTTCGAGGATCTCGTCCCAGAACGCGTGCCAGTAGCCCCGGTTGGCGGTGAACCGCTCCTTCAACTCCTTCTGGTACGCGTCGAGTTCGGCCGGTCCGTCGCGCAGACCGCGTTCCGTCAGGATCTCGGCGAGCAGCGGCACGCCGATGTTCATGGCGTGGATGCCCAAGGTCGTCGTCAGCTCGATGACCTCGGTGATCTCCCCGGGGGTGGCCCCGAGGTCGAGAGCGCGGCGGATGTGCCGGCGCACACCGGGGGCGTACAGGTGGGTGGCCGCCGCGTCGACGGCGAGGTAGATCAGTTCTCGGGTCTTGGGGTCGAGGTGGCCCTTGCGCTGGGGTACGCCGGCCAGCCGGACGTAGGCCGCGAGCAGTTGGGGCGCGAGTTCGAGCACCGCCTGCCACTGTTCGTCCCAGGCACCGTGCAACTCGACGACGGCGTCCCGGAGTTCGGCTCCGGTCGGGGTGCTCATCGGGTCACCGGCTCCCGGTCGGCGGATCCCTCGAAGGCCCAGCGGGCGATCTCGGTGTGGTCCGCGGTGTCGGGCAGGGCTTCGAGCGCGCGCTCCCAGAGGGCGACGGCGCTGTCGCCGAGGGGGCTGGCGACGCCGAGTTCATGGGCGAGGCCGACGGCGATGCGCATGTCCTTGACCATGAGGCGCAGGCCGAAGCCGGAGTCGTAGGTGCCGGGCAGCACGAAGTTGGGGAACTTGTTGTCCGTGGAGCCGCTGCGACCGCTGGAGGAGTTGATCAGTTCCACCACGACCGCCGGGTCGAGCCCGAACCGCTCGCCGGCGAGGACGCCCTCGGCGGTGGCCAGCAGATGGGTGGCGGACAGCAGGTTGTTGATGGCCTTGAGCGCGTGCCCCGCGCCCACCGGGCCGGCGCGTCGGGCGGTGCCCATGACCGCGAGGAGCGGGGACAGTCGTTCCACGTCGGCTTCGGCGCCGCCCACCATGATGGTGAGCCGGCCGTTCACGGCACCCTTGACCCCGCCGGAGACGGGGGCGTCGACGAGGGTGACGCCCTGTTCTTCGAGGCGCGCGGCGAGACGTCGGGTGGACATCGGGTCGGAGGAGCTCATGTCCACGACCGTGCTGCCCTCGCCCAGTGCGGCCAGGAGGGCCGGGTCGCCCAGCACCGCCTCGACGACCGCGCTGCTGGGAAGCATGAGGACGACGACATCGGCGCCCCGGACCGCGTCGGCGGCCGTCCCGGCGATCCGGACGCCGTCGACGACAGGACCGGCGCAGGCGTCGGGGCTCGGGTCGAACCCGGTGACGGCGTATCCGGCGCGGACCAGGCGTATCGACATCGGGGCACCCATGTTGCCCAGGCCGACGAACGCGACCGAGGGCAGAGCGGTGTCGGGCTCGGGCTCGTGGCGGTCAGACATCGCCGTCGACCTCTCGTATCACCTGCTCGGCGACCCGGAAGGACTCCAGGGCCGCCGGGACGCCGACGTAGATCGCCGTCTGGAGGAGCACTTCCTGGATCTCCTCGACGGTCACGCCGTTGGTGAGCGCTCCCTTGACGTGGACTCCGAGTTCGTGGTTGCGGCCCAGGGCGGTCAGCATGGCGAGGTTGATCAGGCTGCGGGTGCCGCGCTCCAGTCCGGGGCGGTTCCACACGGCGCCCCAGCAGTACTCGGTGACCAGTTCCTGCATCGGCCGCGCGAACTCGCTGACCTGGGCGAGGGAGCGTTCGACGTGGTCCGCGCCGAGGACGGCCTTGCGGATGGCGAGGCCGGCTTCGTAGGTGTCGCGGTGGGTGGTGTCGCGGGGGCTGCTGTCGATGACGAGCGGTTCGGTTGCCATGGGTTCTCAGTCCTCTGCGGGTGCCGGAGCGGTGTACTGCTCGGGGCCGACCTCCTCGGCCCAGGAGGTGCTCCCGAGCGAGATGGCGGTGTGGGTCATGAAGGAGTCGGGGGCGGCGCCATGCCAGTGCCGTTCGCCCGGCGGGCACCACACGGTGTCGCCGGCGCGCAGCGGGCGGACGCCGTCCCGCTCGGTCGCGACCCAGCCGCTCCCGGCGAGCACCTGGAGGAGCTGGCCGTGCTCGTGGGTGTGCCAGTAAGTGCGGGCGCCCGGCACGAAGTTGACGGTGTTGACCGTCACGCCGTCGGTGGCGGGCATGGTCAGGTAGGCGTGCACCGTGCCGGTGAACCGCGAGCCGGTCTTGGTGCCGACGCCGTGCTGGGTAGTTCCGTGGATGAGTTTCACGAGGTGGCCTTTCCGGCGTCGTACGCGCCGTCGTGGACGCGGACGCGTCCGGAGACGTCGCCGAGCGCGTCGACGACGGTGTTGCTGATGTCCTGCGCGTAGCCCAGCTGGAGGGCGAGGCCGAAGGAGGCCAGCGGGGCGGCGGAGTTGGGGCTCGCGACGCCGAGACCGGTGACGAGGTCGACGTAGGCGAGGACGTCCTTCATCATCAGCGCGTTGGTCAGACCGCCCTTGAGGTAGTCGCCGTGGATGATCTTCGGGAAGCGGTTCAGCGTCGCGAAGTTCACCCCCGAGCTGGTGTTGAGCACGTCGAGGAGGACCTGGAGGTCGAGTCCCGCCTTGCGCCCGGCGACCATCACCTCGGCGGTCGCGGACAGGGCGACGGCGTTGAGGAAGTTGTTGAGCAGCTTGGCCGTGTGGCCGCTGCCGACGGCTCCGCAGTGGAAGACGTCGGCGGAGAAGGCCGCGAGCAGTGGGCGCACCCGGTCGAGGGTGCCGGTGTCGCCGCCGACCATGAGGGTGAGCGTGCCCTTCTCGGCCGCGGCGGCCCCGCCGGAGATCCCCGCGTCGAGCAGGGTGGCGCCCCGCTGGGCGAGTTCGGCGTGCAGACGCGCGGTGGAGGCGGGCGCCGAGGTGCTGAGGTCGACGACGACCTGGCCCGGACGGGCTTGTGAGAGCACACCGTGTTCCCCGAGGACGACCGCTTCGACGACCTTGCTCTCCGGCAGCGAGAGGAGGACGACCTCACAGCTCCGCGTCACTTCGGCGACGGACTCGGCGGGGGTGGCGCCGCACGCGGTGACGTTCTCCGGGCGGGTGTCGTGGCCGAGGACCTCGTGTCCGGCGTCCACCAGACGACGGACCATGCGCCCGCCCATGTTGCCGAGGCCGATGAAGCCCACCGGCGGAGCTGCCGTACCGGTCATGTCACTGCTCCTTCGCTGCGGGGGCCGCCGATCACCGCGGTGAACTCGCCCATCGGGCCGCCGAGTCGCCGGTGGCGGTCGAGGACGGCCGGGTCGTGGCCGGGGACGAGGATCGCGTCGTGGTCCGCGACGAGTCGCTTCATGTGGTCGAAGCCCCGGTACATCGCCTCCAGGTCCGCGACCACGAGGAACGGCAGGTCCCGCTCCAGTTCCTCGTAGTAGTGCGTGGCGTCGGAGGCGAGCAGGACGAGGCCCTCGTTCGTCTTGACGGTGAGGATCGCCTGGCCCGGGGAGTGGCCGCCCAGCTCGATCAGTTCCACCCCGGGCGCGATCTCCTCGTGGCCGCGGTGGAACACCATCCGGCCCTGGTCGTGGACCTTGCGCAGATGGTCGATCTCGGTCTCTTCGACGGTGTGGTGGAACTGGAACCGCTGTGCGCAGTCGCCGGTCCAGAAGTCGAACTCCGTGCGCGGCACGATCACCTTGGAGTCCGGAAACAGGTCCACGTTGCCCACGTGGTCGTAGTGGGCGTGGGTGAGGACCAGGGTGGACGCGGCCGGCTCGACACCCAGACGGCGGAAGGCCTCCCCGGGGTGGATGAGGTGGCCGCGGTTCCGGTTGCGCCCGCCGAGCTCGCTGTATCCGGTGTCGACGACGATCGTGCGCCGCTCGTTGCGCACGATCCAGACGTAGTAGTCCATCCCGATGGGCCCGTCCGGCTCGCCGTACAGATGGTGGTTGAGGAAGACCAGGCCTCGGGTGGTCGTACGGGACGCGTAACGCACGATCAGGACCTCGTACGTGTCGTCCGTGGGCAATTGAATCACGGTCACCCCGTATGATTGTCCGACAAAGTACGGGGGCACGTTAACGCAGATCGGTCGTACCTGACAACGGCCCCTTCAGCACAGACGCCCGACCGACCTGGTCGACTTCCCGACACTCCCTTGACACGGTGCCGTCATATCGTATGACAATCATACGGCTGGCTTCCGCAGAGAAGGAGATCCGAACCATGACGTATCTCGTCGGCTCCCACCACGTGACCCTGTCCGTGGGTGGCGCGCAGGAGGACGTGGACTTCCACACGCGAGTCCTGGGCATGCGCTTCATCAAGAAGACCGTCCTGTACGACGGTTCCGCGCCGATCTACCACTTCTACTACTCCAACGCGAACGGCGACCCCTCCTCGGTGGTCACCACGTTCCCGTGGGCTCAGGCGGGGGTGTACGGCAAGCGGGGCACCAACCAGGCGCGCGAGGTCCTCCTGTCCGTCCCGGCCGACTCACTCGACTACTGGGCGAAGCGGCTCGGGCAGCACGACATCCAGGCCAGGCGCTTCGAGACCCTCGGCACCGGACGCCTCGCGTTCGACCACCCGTCCGGCATCGAGTACGTCCTGGTCGGCAACGAGAACGACCCCCGGGAGGGCTTCACCGGGAACGGTGTGGCCGCCGAGGCCGCGGTCCACGGCATCCACGGCGTCGGCCTGCACGTGTACGACCAGGACCGCATGGTCGACTTCGGCAACGACGCGTTCTTCTCCCAGGGCAAGGTCTCGGAGGAGGGCGACGTCGCCTCCTTCCAGGTCGGCACGCAGGGCTACGGCAACTTCATCGAGCTGCGCGGGAACCGGACCGACGACCAGGGCACCTGGACCTTCGGCGCCGGTACGTACCACCACTTCGCCTGGAACCTGGACACCCTGGAGAACCAGTCCGCGGTGAAGTTCGACATCGAGGGCGCCGGCTACACCGACATCTCCGAGCTCAAGGACCGCACCTACTTCAAGTCCCACTACGTGCGGACCCCGGGCGGCGCGCTCTTCGAGCTGGCGGTCACGGACGACGCCGGCGGCTGGGACTGCGACGAGTCCCCCGAGGAACTCGGCAAGAACTTCATGCTGCCGCCGCAGTTCGAGAGCGAGCGGGAGGACATCCTGTCGCGCCTGGAGCCGGTCACGACCGACTGACGTTCCCCGTCGCTCCCCGCGAACACCCTGGGCCCGGGCGCACTCAGCACGCCCGGGCCCTCCGCCCTCCCCTCCAGGACGAATCAGTGAGCCTCACCTTCGAGAACATCACGCTCGGTCAGCGCGTCCGCTTCGGGTACGGCCGCGCGGCACACCACTTGGCCGCCGAGGTCGACCGGCTGGACGCCCGCAGAATCATGGTGATCGCCGCCCCCGCCGAGGCCGCGGTCGCCGACCGCGTCACCGCGGGCCTTCCGGTCGTACTGCTGCACAGCGACGTACGCCCTCACGTCCCCGCGCAGCAGGCCGAGGCCGCCCGAGCCGCAGCCGAGGAAAGCGGCGCAGACCTGGTCGTCTGCGTGGGCGGCGGGTCCACGACCGGACTGGCCAAGGCGGTGGCGCTCACCACCCGCCTGCCGATCGTCGCCGTGCCCACGACCTACGCCGGCTCCGAGGCCACCAACGTCTGGGGGCTCACGGAGGCCTCCCGCAAGACCACCGGCGTGGACGACGCGGTCCTCCCGGTCGCCGTGGTGTACGACTCGGAACTCACCCTGTCGCTGCCCGTCGGCCTGTCGGTGGCCTCCGGACTCAACGCGATCGCCCACTGCGTCGACTCCATGTGGGCCCCGCGCGCCAACCCGGTCAACCAGGCCCTGTCGATGGAGGGCCTGCGGGCTGTGGCTGACGGGCTGCGCCGGATCGCCCGGAAGCCGGACGACATCGACGGCCGGGACGCCACGTTGTACGGCTGCTACCTGTCCGGGGTGGCCTTCGCCTCCGCCGGCTCGGGGCTCCACCACAAGATCTGCCATGTGCTGGGCGGCGCGTACGACCTGCCGCACGCGCAGACCCACGCCACGGTGCTCCCGTACGTGCTGGAACTCAACGCACCGGGCGCGCCGGACGCGGCACACCGGATCGCCGCCGCGCTGGGAAGTACCGGGCCGGTGGCCGGGCTGAACGCGTTGCGCGAGGAACTCGACGCCCCATGCGCACTGGCCGACCACGGGCTGCGGCGCGAGGACATTCCCGAGGCAGCCCGGCTGATCCTGCCGTACGTGCCTCAGGACAACCCCGTTCCGGTCGGCGCCGAGGACCTGACCGACCTGCTCACCCGGGCGTGGGCCGGGGAGCCCCCACGAGACAGCGAGGCGACCTGAGATGACCACGACATGCTTCACCACCACGCCGGGTAACCCGCACCTGGCTCGTCCCCCGCTGCTGCGCGGCGCGCCCCTCGCCGACGCCGGGCTCGTGGTCTACGCGGTGCACGGACGGGGCCAGGGTCCGGGCTTCATGGTCGAGCAGTACGAGCGTGTGGGCCTCCCCGGTGTGACCTGGGTGATCCCCGGGGCCGAGGACGACACCTGGTACCCGCGGGCCTTCATGGCGCCCCCGGAGGACAACCAGCCACGCCTGGACCACGCGCTCGACACGGTCCGGACCCACCTCTCCGACCTCGCCCGTGCGGGCTGGGCGTCCCGTGACGTGGTCCTGTTCGGCTTCTCGCAGGGCGCCTGTCTGCTCTCCGAGTACCTGCTGCGGGACCAGCCGTCCTGCGCCGGCGCGTTCCTGCACACCGGGGGGCACCTGGGGCCGGAGGCCAAGCCGTGGTCCCCGGCGCCGGAAGGCGGCCTGCCCGGCACAGAGATCGTGCTGCTGTGCGCGGAGGAGGACGAGTTCGTCCCGCTCGCCCGCGCCGAGCAGACGGCGGGTGCCCTGGCCTCGCTGGGTGCGAGGATCGAGTTCACCACGTACGACGATCCCCTGCACCACCTCAACGAGGACTCGATCGTGCGGCTTCGGCGTATGCTGCGCACCCGCCTGCTGGAACGGGTCGAGGTGGTCGCGGATCCTTCGAAATCACGCCACACGAGGCATTGATTGTATGACGAGCTGGCCGTAGCCTCGCTGCCGTGGAGCACGAAGGCTCAGGGGCAAGGAAGCCCCACTCTCGCCTGGAGTCGGCCGCGGTGATGGCCGACTCGAGGGAGCGCGTCCTGCGGACGGTGCGCGAGGACATCTGCTGGTCGCGGCTGACGCCCGGACAGCCTCTCGACGTGAACCTTGTCATGCTGCGCACCGGCGTCTCGCGGAACGCGGCGCGCCAGGCCCTTCGTGACCTCTCCGAGCAGGGCTGGTTGACCCCCCTGAACGAGGGCTGCATCGTGTGCGTGCCCTCTCCGGAGGAGGCCGCCGAGATCGACGAGGTCCGGCGCGCCCTGGAGGCGGTCACGGTACGCCGCTTCGTCGCACAGGCCTCCGACTCTCAGCTGCGGGCACTGCACGGCACCCTCCTCGTTTTCGAGGAGCTGGCGGAACTCCCGCCGGACCCCTCGGCCCTCATGCAGGCCAGGGACAACTTCTACGGCCTGCTGCTGCGCGCCGCCGGGGTGATGGTCACCCTGGACGCCCTGGTCAAACTGCGGGCGCGGATCGTCGTACTGATGTGTGCCTCACTGCGCTCGCCGGGCCGCGGGCGGGCCGCCGGAGGCGAGCTGCGCGCCATCTACGAGGCCCTGGCCGACCGCGACGCCGAACGAGCCGCCCAGGCCTGCTCCGTCCATGTGACCCGCTCCTACGAGGCGGGCTTCCAGGCGCTGGCCGCCCTGGGCACCCCCGAGCCCGGCACCGCGCGGGACTGAACGGCCCGGGTCGCTCAACAAGGGTCTTCTCTCCGCGCATTGCCACGCCCGGCATTCTTGTATGACAATCATACGCACACACCGTCCGACGCAATGCTGTGGTCGACGCCGGTGGACGTGCCCTTCACCTTCCCCGACTCGCAGGAGCCCTGATGAGCACCGGTACCTCCGCAGCAGCCCCGGCCCTCGCACCGGCCCCCGTCCTCCGCAGAACCGTCAGGCGTCGTCGGCTCGCCTTCTACGGCCCCGCCTTCGTCGCCGCTGTCGCCTACGTCGATCCCGGCAACTTCGCCACCAACTTCCAGGCGGGAGCCCGGCACGGCTACCTGCTCGTCTGGGTCCTCGTCTCGGCCTGTGCGGTCGCGATGTTCATCCAGTACCTGTCAGCCAAGACGGGTCTGGCCACCGGCCGCGACCTGCCCACACTGTGCCGGGACAGCTTCCGCCGCCCGGTCGTCGTGGGGCTCTGGGCGCAGGCCGAGGTCGTGGCCATGGCCACCGACCTCGCGGAGTTCGTGGGCGCTGCCATCGGCCTCTACCTGCTCTTCGGCATCCCCATGCTGCCCGCCGCACTGATCACCGCCGTGGCGAGCTTCGCGATCCTGGCCCTCCAACGGCGCGGATACCGCCCGTTCGAGCTGGCGATCGTCTTTCTGCTCGCGGTCATCGCCATGGGCTTCGCATACACCGTCGTCGCCGCCGGCGGTCAGTCCCCGTCGGGGCTGGCCTCGGGGATGCGGCCTGCCTTCCACGGCACCGACTCGATCGTCCTGGCCATCGGCATCATCGGTGCGACGGTCATGCCTCACGTCATCTACCTGCACTCGGCTCTGACCGCGCAGCGGCAGCGGCCGGAAGGGCCGGCCGAACGCAGGCGCGCCCTGCGGACCCTGCGCGTCGACACCACGCTGGGTCTGAGCCTGGCCGGGCTGATCAACCTCTCCATGCTGTGCGTCGCGGCCGCCGTCTTCCACGGAGCCGCCGGGGACTTCGACGGCAGTCTGGCCGGCGCCCACGAGGGCTTCGCCCGGATCGTCGGAGGCGGCGCCGCGCTCGCCTTCGCCGCCGCGCTCCTGGCGTCCGGCCTCTCCTCCTCGGGTGTGGGCACCTATTCCGGGCAGGTCATCATGGAGGGCTTCCTGCGCATACGGATCCCGCTGTTCCTCCGGCGGGCCGTCACCATGGCACCCGCGCTGGTCGTCCTCGCGCTCGGGGTGTCACCGGACACCGTGCTGCTGATGTCGCAGGTGGTGCTCTCGTTCGGGATCCCCTTCGCACTGATCCCCCTGGTTCTGATCAGCCGCCGCAGGGATCTGATGGGCGATCTGGTGAACCGCCCGGTGACGACGTTCATGGGATGGGGGGCAGCCCTGCTCATCTCCGGGATCAACGTCTATCTGCTGCAGCAGGTCTTCTTCGGGTCGCCGTAGTAATGGCCACGAAAACTTCGAGCCTCTCTGCCGAGGAGAAACGAGAACCAGGCGTCCAAGGCCGGTGCCTCCCCTTCGTCGGTCTCACGCCACCGCCGCGCGGGCCGCGCCCACCAGCGCGGCGAGTCCCTCGGGGCCGGCAGGCTTCATCTCACGAGCTCCGGGAGGCGGTGAATCCGCGTCGGCACGCGGGGCGTCCGGTGTCCAGCCCCCGGTCACGAGGCCGGCGGACAGAGCGGGGGCGACGAGGTCCCAGGAGCGGGCCATCGAGCCGCCGACGACCAGGGTGACAGCGGCTGACACACCATGACCCGCACAGGTGATCGACACCGGCGCCGGGTTGCCCACAGCAGCAGCCGGCCTTCTGGACCATCGCCGGTGGAGAAGGGAGCGCGGCAGGCCCGCGTCAGCCGATCTGTTCGGCCAGGGCGACGATGATGCCTGCGGGGCCGCGGAGGTTGCAGAGCCGGAAGGCGTTCTCGTACTGCGCCACCTCGCCGAGGAGTTCGGTGCCGTGGGCACGCAGGCGGGCGACGGTGTCGTCGATGTCGTCGACGGCGAACATGACGCGATGCAGGCCCAGCGTGTTGGGCGGAGGGTTCCGCGGCTCGGCGTCCGACAGCGCGGGGGCGTGGTACTTGGTCAGCTCCAGCTTGCTGTGGCCGTCCGGGGTCCGCATCATCGCGATCTCGCTCCGGACGCCGTCGAGTCCGACGGTGCGGTCCGCATAGAGGCCTTCGATCTGCGCCTTGCCTTCCAGCTCCATGCCGAGCTCGGCGAAGAAGGCGACAGCCGCGTCCAGATCGTCGACGACGATGGCGACGTTGTCCATCCGCTGAAGAGTCATGCCTCCGAGCCTAGCGACTCGATACTCGGCAGCACGGGACCGACCGTGACATGACGACGGGCACGCAGGTCGAGTGGCTTGTGCTGTCCTTCGCTGCGCGCGCCGCACGACCCGCCTGCCGAACGGCGCGACGTCAGCCCGCCCCTACTACCTTGCTCAAGCCGCCTGACGCAGGTGCTCACCCCGGCAGCTCCGCATCAGCGTGCCCCTGGGCACCGCACTGCCCCGCCCAGGGTTCCCCACCCCACCACGCGTCGATTCACGGATGGAACCGCCACCGGCCTTCAGAAATGACATCCACCTTGCCGTCCCTGACTTGAACGGCCGTCTCGTCGTCGATGAAGTAGATCGGGAAGTCCGCCCGCGCAGCGATGCGATCGGCCCAGGCGTCGTCGCGCTCAGGAAAATCCGGTGAGTACAGGTGGGGCTTGAGATACCAGTCGAAGAAGCCGAACGGCGGCTCCACGGTCGTCGCGCCGAGCACGTGGAGGTCCGGGGTGTCCCCGATGACGTCAGCGGAGTGCTCGGTGAGATTACGGCTGAAGATCATTGATCCGGCGCTCACCCCCACATAGACCCGGCTCTCCAGCGCCTCCAGGAAGCCGTCGGTCAGGCCGTTGCCGGTGATGCTGCGCGCGAGGTGGTAGTGGTTGCCGCCCTCGACATAGACGACGTCGGCGTGGAGCAGCCGGTCGAGCACCATCTGCCGGGGCAGGCCGTTCAGTTCCAGGACGTCGAACTCCCGCCAGCCGAGGCCGTGCAGCCGGTTCATGTCCGCGACGAACCACCCGTGGTCCCCGGGCTCGGCGACTGATGCCGTGGGAACGAACACGACGTTCGCCGACCCGAACGGCTTGCCCAGCATGTCCCGCAGCGCATCCACCAGCGTCTCGTTGCGCAGGCCACTGGCCGTCAACAGAAGGTTCATCGGGCGAGCCAACCACGGCTGACAGTCGCGCGCAACGAACCCAGGATCCACCAACACCGTCATGGCATGGCCGCATCCGGAGCAGGCGCCAAAAGCCTCGCCTCGCGCGTCGGCCCGTTCTCGACGCCTGCGCCGTCAGCAGTCGACGCACCGTGGACGTGCGGCCGTTGGCCCGCAGGGCTGCCTCCGGCGCGGACACCGCAGCCGACCGGAGCACGTCGCGGTGCGGCATCTGGTGGGTGCCCGGCGTGCCGAGGGTTCGGGCTTCTCGGCGGGAGGCGGGAGGCGGGAGGCGGGAGGCGGCCCGGCGTTCATTTGAGGCCGGAGTGGGACAGCCCTTCGATGAAGTGGCGCTGGGCCAGGACGAAGACGATCAGCATCGGGAGGACCGTCATGGTGGCGGCGGCGAGTTGGGTGTTCCACATCGGGCCGCCGTAGGAGTCGGCGAAGCGGGTCAGGGCCTGCGGCAGGGTGAACAGCTCCGGTGACGTGAGGTACACCGTGGGTTCCAGGTAGAGGTTCCAGGAGGCGAGGAACGTCAGGATCGCCACCGCCGACAGGGCCGGTCTGGCCAGCGGCAGGCAGATCCGCCACCAGATCGCGGGGCGGCCGAGGCCGTCGAGGCGGCCGGCCTCCTCCAGTTCGACGGGGAGGGCGATGAAGAACTGCCGCATGATGAACGTCGCCAGTACGCATGGTCCGGCCAGCGCGGTCACCAGGATCAGCGGCCAGTGCGTGTTGATCAGGCCCGCCGATTTGAACAGCTGGAACAGGGGCACGATCGTCACTTCGCTCGGTACCAGCATCCCGGTCAGCACCACCAGGAACAGCGCGTTCGCGCCGGGGAAGCGGATCCGGGCGAAGGCGTACCCGGCCAGACTGGACACCAGGAGAGTGATGAGGGTGACCAGGACGGCGATGTAGACGCTGTTGAAGTACTGCCGGGCGAAGGGCTGGAAGGTGAACGCCTCGCGGTACGCGGACAGGGTCGGTGAGTCGGTCCACAGCGACGGCGGGGCCTGGAAGATCTCCGCCAGTGGTTTGACCGACGCGGCGACCATCCAGATCGTAGGCACCACGAACGGGATCGCCAGCACGCTGAGCGCGATCACCAGCAGGGCCGGCCGGACTCGGTCAGTCCTCATAGAACACCCACTTACGGCGCAGCTGCCATTGCAGCAAGGTGAGCAGCATGACGAAGGACAGCAGCATCAGGGCCAGCGTCGAGCCGTAGCCGATGTCGTTGAACTCGAAGGCCTGCTGGAACACGTAGTAGACGAGGACCGTGGTGGACAGGCCCGGTCCGCCGCCAGTCAGGACGGCGATCTGGGCGAAGGACTGCAGCGCCCCGGCGACGGTGACGATGGCGGTCAGCAGCACCGTCGGGGAGATCATCGGCAACGTGATCCGGGTGAAGACCGTGCGACTGTTCGCACCGTCGATGCGGGCGGCCTCGTACAGCTCCCGCGGTACGCCCTGGAGGGCGGCCAGGAACAGCACCATGTTGATCCCGACGCTGCGAACCACCTGGGTGAGGATCACCGACACCATCGCGGTGTCGCCCTTCTGAAGCCAGTTCGGTCCGTCGATCCCGAGGGTGCCCAGCAGGCCGTTGATGCCGCCGTTGTCCTGGAGGAGGAAGCCCCAGACCAGGGTCCACGCGACCACGGAGACCACCACCGGGGAGAAGAACAGCGTCCGGAACACCGTGACGCCGCGGAACTTCCGGTTGAGGAGGACGGCGATGAGGAGACCGAGGGTGATGTTGACGACCACGACCCCGCCGGAGAAGAGCACGGTCGCCAGCAGCACCTTGGGCAGTTGCGGGTCGTCGGCCAGCGCCGCGTAGTTCTCGCCGCCGACGAAGGTCTGCTTGCCGGTGAAGACGTTCCAGTCGTTCAGGCTGTACCAGATCGCCATGCCGACCGGCAGCAGGACGAACACCGCCACCCCGACGAGCTGCGGCAGGATGAACAGGTAGCCGGTCAGTACGTCCCGTCGGCGGGACGTCCAGAAGGCCCGACCCGCCGGACCCACCGGCCCCGCCGACCCCGATGCGTGCGCGGTCTCGGCTGCGGACTTCACCACCGCCCGCTCGGCGGCCCGTGTCCCGTTCACTTGGCCAGAATCGGCTTGATCGCGGCGCAGACCGACTTCAGGACGGCCGGGATGTCGGCGTCAGCGCGCCACATCGCGTCGAGTGCCGTCTTGCCCTTCTGGGCGATCTCCGCCGGGCTGGTGTGGTTGGGCAGCGTGACCGCGTCCGGCAGCTGGTCGACCACCGCGTCCTGGAGTTGGGCGGCGTTCAGGACCTTGTTGTTCGCGGCGAGCTTGTCCCCGGTCAGCAGCGACTTGCGGGGCGGCGGGAAGTACTGGGCCAGTTTGGCGGCATTCTCGGGGTTGGTCAGGTAGGCGAGGAAGTCCGCCGCCTGCTCCGGGTGCTTGCTGGAGGCCAGTACGCCCATCCCGGCCTGGCCGAGGACGGAGTACTTGCCCTGGGGGCCCGCGGGCAGCGGGTACAGCCCGAACTTGAACGAGCCGGTCAGCAACGAGGCGCGGGACACCTGCGCGACGGTGAAGGCGGCGTCGCCGGCGAAGAAGTCGGCGCTGGTGCCAGGCCCTGGCATCGCCTGGGTCTTGAACGCCGCGTCGTGCAGGAAGGTGAACGCCTTCTGCATCTCGGGGCTGTCGAAGGTGCAGGTCTTGCCGTCCGCGCTCCACGCCGACGCGCCCCAGCCGGTCCACACGGTGGCCAGCGTGTTCCACGCCTTGTAGTCGAAGTCGCGGACGACGAAACCGGCCTTGCCGGTCTTGGCGTGCACGGCCGCTCCGGCCGCCGCGACCTGGTCCCAGGTCAGGGTGGCCGGGTCGATCTTCTGTCCGGCCTCGGCCAACAGGTCGGTGTTCACGTAGAGGGCGTACGGCGAGTTGGAGAACGGGTAGGCGTACAGCGTGCCGTCGTGGCTGAACTCGGATGTCACGCTGTCGAGCAGGTCGTCGTACTTCCAGCCGGGGGTGGCCTTGAGCTTGTCGGTGAGGCCGAGGAGCGCGTCGGAGGCGATGAGGTCGCGTGACAGGTCGCCCATCCAGGCGAGGTCCGGGGCGTTGCCGCCGGCGATCTGGGTGGTGAGCGTCGTGTTGTAGTCGGCGAACGGGAGACTCTCGAAGGTGATCTTCGAGACGTCGGGGTGGTCGGCCCGGTAGGCGGCGGCGATGCTGTCGAACAGCTTCAGCTGGTCCTTGTCCGAGGTCCAGACCGTCATCCGCAGCTCTGCCGGCTTGTCCGAGGTGTCGGCCGCCGGCCCGGCGCAGGCTGCGCTGAGTGCGAGGACCGTCGTCAGTGCGACAGCGCTCAGCACCTTTCTGGTTCCGGTTCCGGTTCCGGTTCTGGTCATGGGTGGGTTCCTTTCATGTACGGGTGCCGGTCCGGCTCAGTGCTCGTGCCGGTCCAGTCCGGTCAGGTGCGGGTGCCGGCCGGTCAGATGCTGATGCCAGCGGGTCAGATGCGGGTGCCAGTCCGGTCATGTGCTGGTGCCCGTCCGCCTCAGTAGCCGACGACCTCGGGCCAGTGGAGTTCGACGCCGGCCTCGGCCAGGCGGCGTTGGAGCTGCTCGACGAGTGCGGGTTCGGCGGCGACCTGCCGCGGGCTCAGTCCGCGGTCGAGGCAGAACGCGGCGAGTTCGCCCGCGGACTCGCCGACGTTCCACTCGACCGGGTGGAGTCGGTAGGCGCCGTTGGTGATGTGGGTGGTGCCGATGTTCTTGGCGGCGGGGATCAGGTTCTGGGTCCGCACCGGGATCAGCGCGCCCAGCGGGATCTCGAACGGCGCGGACTCGACGTCGATGTAGTTGTCGCCGCCGGTCGAGGGGTGCAGGTCGATCCGGTACATCCCGACCCCGACGGAGGCGTCGAAGCGGGCGGGCCCGTCGGATCCTCGGGCCTTCACCGAGATGTCCTGCTCACGGACGGTCGTCAGCGCCTTGATGCGGCGGGATTCGCGGATGTACGGGGCCTGCGCGAAGCCGTCGTCGGTTCCGACCAGGTCCCCGCGCAGTCGCAGGCCCGGCCAGCCTCGGCCGCCGTCGGGGCGGGGCGCTTCGGTCTGGAGCCAGTGGACGTAGGCCCGGGACTGCGCCTTCGCCGCCGCCAGGTGCAGGTCCCGCTCGTCGGTGTCGATGATCGAGCCGCCTACGTAGTCCAGCTGGGGCCAGTTGGCGAGCACGATGTCGCTGTCGTACAGGCCGTCGGTGAAGGTCTGGCGGGCGGCGATCCGGCGGAACTGCCACAGGTCCTGGTCGCCGGCGTCGAAGCGGGGATCGCCGGAGACGTCCCGTTCCGGATTGACGATCATGGTGCGCTGCTCGGGGGCCAGAGTGCGCGGGTTGGGTGCGGTGAACGACAGCATCGGGGCGCCCCAGTAGGGCAGTTCGAACGCGCGCCAGTCGTCGTAGTCGTCGGGGCGCGGGATCGTGTGGTCGCCGGGCGCGTGGTCGAAGACGAAGCACCACGCGATCGACTGCACGTTGGCCGGGTCGGCGACCTCGGGGGCGCTCGGCTCACCGGTGTCGGACCGGGCCTCGGCGCCGACGACGTACTCGGTGCCGGTCAGCGGCAGCAGGTCGCCTGTCTCGGTGCCGTCCAGCACGAACTCCGCCGTGATCACGCTCTGCGCGCCGGTCCGCGGATCCGCGACCGTGACCGTGCGGACCACGCCGTCCACGGTGTCGGCCGCGACCGGGACCGCGGGCTGCAGGACGGTCAGCCGGCCGCTCGACCGGTACGGGGCGAGAAGGGCCTCGATCACCGCGAGCGCCACCCGCGGTTCATGGCACAGTCGGCTCACCCGGCCGCGTCCCGGGTTGAGTTCGCGGTCGGCGCGGGCCGCGTCCGAGAGCGGGTAGTGGTCGCGGTAGTAGCGGCGGATGTTCTCCCGCAGGTTCCGGTAGCGGGCGGTCACGCCGAACTGCTCGACCCAGATGTGCTCGTCCGGCGGCACCGCCTGTGACGTCAACTGGCCGCCCAGCCACGGGTACTCCTCGGTCAGCACGACCCGGTGCCCGCGCTGGAGCAGCGCCAGAGCTGCTGCCACCGAGCCGAGTCCGCCGCCTATGACCGCCACCTCTGTGGCGATCCTGTTCACGACCGGCCTGCCGGCCGGGCGGCGATGGTGTCGCCCGCTTCGACCTCGGCGACCAGCAGCCGCTGGGTGTCGAGCCCGGCCCACTCCCCCGGGTCGGTGGTGATGAGCTGCCGGAGCAGTTCGAGTGCTTCGGCGGCGACCTGTTTGCGGGGCACGCGGAAGCCCGTCAGCGCCCGTCCGTCGGTGCGATGACCGCGGACCTCACCGAACGCGGCGACCGAGATCTCGCCGGGCACGTCCACCCCGGCTCCGACGAGCGCGAGGATGACGTCCTCGGTGAGGAAGGCGTCCTCGGCGATGATCAGCGTGGCCTCCGTGGCCCTGGCCAGCCTGGGCAGGTCGGCGACGCGCTCCTCCCCCACCAGCATGAACGCCATGCGGCCCGCCGCCGAGGCGGCCTCGACCGCGCCGCGCCGGTCCCGCGCGGTGGCGGTGTCCCGGCCGCGGTGCACGTACAGGGCCTGGCGGTGCCCGCTGTCCGCGGCCAGGTCGATCAGGGCGTTCGCCGGAGTGACGTAGTCGACGCCGACGTACGGCACGGCCGCGGTCGTCTCGTCCCGGCGGCCGACCGCGACGAACGGGAACTGCTCGGCGACCAGCCGTTCCAGCTCGGAGCCGACCATCTGCTGGCCGAGCAGGACGCAGCCGTCGGTGAGGCGCAGCCGGGTCTTGCGGTGGAACAGGCTGCGGGTGCCGTTCTCGACCGGCGAGGACGTGAAGAGCAGCAGGTCCCAGCCGATCTCCTCGGCGGCGCGTTCGATGCCGTTCAGCAGCGGGCCGTAGAAGTCGAGGCTCTCCGGCGACAGGGCTTCCTCGTAGGTGAAGACGCCGATGATCTGGTTGTCCAGACCGGCCAGCCGACGGGCCGCCGGATCGGCGACGTAGGTCGCCTCCTCAAGCGCCCGCTTGACCCGCGCCCGGGTCTCCTCCGGGATGCGCACGTTGGTGCCGTCACGGTCGTTCAGCACCAGCGAGACGGTGGTCTGGCTGACCCCCGCGATCTCGGCGATCTCGCGCTGGGTGACCCGGCGCGGCTTCGATGGCATCGATCCTCCGTTGATAATGCGTAACTTCACCGGACGTTGGAGACGTTAAACCGCCGGAAACAAGAGCGCAATACCTCTTGACCAACGGCCTGTCCGGTTGAGACCGTCCGTGTCACGCCGTTGATGATAGGCATTATCACGACGGTTCTCGGCCAGACAGGAGCAGACGATGACCACTCCCCATGCCGAAGGCGCCCGTCTCAGCCGTCGCGATACCGATGGCGCCCGTCTCAGCCGTCGCCGACTTCTCGGCGCGGCGCTCGCGGCCGGTGTCGTACTGATCGCCGAGCCCACCGCCGTGACGGCCCACGCCGCGGCCGGCGACGTCACCCTCACCGCCGGCGGGATCAGCCTGCTGGCGAGCATCGGCGGCCGGCTCGCCATCCGCGACGCGGCCGGCGTCACCCGCAGCGCCGGGTCGAAGTTCCAGATCAAGGACCAGCTCACCGGCATCCATCTGTCGACCGGCGGCACCCCCGCACTGGCCGCCCTGCCGGACGGGACACCGGCGATCCGGATGGACTACACCTTCGACGCGGCCGCCGGGCCGACCACCGTGACCGGCTGGTTCAGCGTCACCACCGGGCATGCCCGGTTGGAGTGGCGGATCACGGGAGCGGACACTCTGCTGCCGGACGGCTTCCTGTTCAGCCGGGCGATCCAGGCGCCGACCGCGCCCGACGACTACATCGCGATCACCGAATGGGTACGGGACACCGGCGGCGGCATCCCCCACGAGGAGCCCGCCGGTGTCGCCCACACCTCGACCTGGGGCAGCCTGCACGGCCTGTTCCTGCTCGACCGCTCACGCCAGGCCTGGACGAACACCACCTGGATCCACGCACCGGGAACAACCGACCCGGCCGGCGGCTGGACCAGCAGCGCCGACTTCTTCTTCTCCGCGACCAGACCGTCGGCCACGGCTACCATCGGCCGCGGCGTCGAACTCGGCCTGGAGCTGACGACCGACCGCGACTTCAACCTGTACGACAGCCCTGGCGAGCCCATGCAACTCACCGCCCTCGTCGCCAACGGCGGTGCCGCGCGTACGGCCGAACTGGAGCTGTCCGTAAGGGACTTCGACGGCGCCCAGCTGGCCGCGACCACCGTGTCCGGCAGCATTGACGCGGCGGGCACCTGGCAGCACACCTTCACCGTCGCCGCGCCCACCGCCGGCATCGCGTTCGCCGAGGTCGTCGTACGGTCCGGGGACGACGAGGCCTTCGCCCGGACCAACCTCGCGACCCTTCCGCCGTTCACCTACCAGGCGGGCGCGGACAGCATGTTCGGGATCGCCAACTACCCGTGGCTGCAACGGCCGAGCGCCGACGCCCTGCTCGACCTCTGGCAGCGGGCGGGCATCTCCCTGGTCCGTATCGCCTACGACGGCGGCCCGGGCCTGCCGCCCTCGGCGTTCGACGCGCGGGGCATGCGTCACAACATCGAGTTGCAGCCGTCCCTGGACGCGACCGACACGGACGCGGCAACCTGGGCGGCCGACAAACTGGCCGTGGCGCAGGGGGCCGGGGCCGGGTACTTCGAGGTCGGCAACGAACTGAACCGGCCGTTCAACACCGGAACGGCCGCCCAGGCCTACCTGGACAAGGCGCTGCGCCCGGTCTTCGACCGGCGGGCCGTGACCGGCGACACCGTCAAGCTGATGAACAACGGTCTCGCCGGGATGGACAAGCCCTGGGTGGAGAACTTCATCGCCGCCGGCGGGTGGGACCTGATCGACGCGTTCGCCTACCACCCCGGGCGCGGCAACTTCACTCCCGACTACATCCCGCCGGGCGACGACTGGAGCACCGGCTCGGCGGGCACGTACTGGAACTTCTACGGCGGCCTGAAGCAGCTGAAGGCGCTGATGGCGCAGCACGGCGAGAAGGAGATCTGGCTGACCGAGGCCTACGCGCCGACCAAGCCGAACAGTTGGTGGCACGACACCTACCGGCACGCCGCCGAGAACGTCCTGCTGACTCTGGCACTGGCGAAGTCCGAAGGCGTCACCTGCGTGTGCTGGTACCAGTTCCACGACAGCGTGCTGGGCATGCCGCAGATCGCCGATCCGGACAACGTCGAGTACCACTACGGGCTGATGAACCGCGACCTCAGCCCGAAGCCGTCGCTCCTGGCGTACGCGAACGCGGCCCGCACACTCGACCAGGCCACGTTCCAGGGCCACTTGACCTTCCCGGACCCGCGGACCTTCGGCCTGTGGTTCGACACACCCGACGGCCCGGCGGTCGTCCTGTGGAACCGGGCCGACGGCTACCTGCTGAACACCTCCGGCACCCGCACCGACTGGCACTTCCCCGCCCCCGAGGTCTGGGTCGACCCCTGGCCGACCAAGACCGTCCTCAAGGCCACGGCGGGCAGTGCCGTGCGCGAGGTGGACGCCATCGGCCGCAGCCGCCAACTGCCGCCCGCCCAGGGCAAGGTGACCCTCACGCTCGACGGCGCACCGCGCGTCTTCTACGGCCTGACGCCGGTGGCCGGGCCCAGTGCCAACACGCTGGCGGGCTGCTGCTGACAGCAGCCTGAAGGGCAGCCTGAAGGACCACCCCACTCCCCCGCCTCCAAGGAGCGACCAACCGCATGTCCCTTCCCGACACCTCACCGTGGTGGCGCAGCGCCGTCATCTACCAGGTCTACATCCGCAGCTTCGCCGACGGTGACGGCGACGGCGTCGGCGACATCGCCGGTATCCGCTCCCGGCTGCCGTATCTCAAGTCGCTCGGCGTGGACGCCATTTGGATCAACCCCTGGTACAAGTCGCCGATGGCCGACCACGGTTACGACGTGGCCGACTACCGTGCGATCGATGAGCTGTTCGGCACCGTGGCCGATGCCGAACAGCTCATCGCGGAGGCGCACTGGCACGGGATCCGTGTCGTCCCCGACCTCGTCCCGAACCACACGTCCGACCAACACGTCTGGTTCCAGGCGGCTTTGGCGGCGGGCCCCGGCAGCCCGGAGCGGGAGCGGTACGTCTTCCGGGCCGGGCGGGGCGAGGGCGGCGCGTTGCCGCCCAACAACTGGGTCTCCGAGTTCGGCGGCCCGGCCTGGACCCGGCTGCCCGACGGCGACTGGTATCTGCACCTGTTCGCCCCGCAGCAGCCGGACCTCAACTGGGAACACCCCGACGTGCACGCCGAGTTCGAGGACATCCTGCGGTTCTGGTTCGGCCGGGGCGTGGACGGCTTCCGTATCGACGTCGCCCACGGCCTCGTCAAGCACCCCGAACTGCCCGATGCCCCCGCCCGGTTGGACGCGGCGGACGGGGAACCGCGCCGACACATCGACCACCCGCACTGGGACCGCGACGAGGTGCACGACATCTACCGCGCCTGGCGCAAGGTCGCCGACGAGTTCGACGGCGACCGGTGCTTCGTCGCCGAGGCGTGGGCGGACACCCCGGAGCGCCTGGCCGCCTACGTCCGCGAGGACGCCCTGCACACCGCCTTCAACTTCGACTACCTCAAGGCGAGTTGGGACCCGGAGGAACTGCGCGGGGTCATCGACGACTCCCTCGCCATGCTCGGCGCCGTCGGCGCACCCGCCACCTGGGTGCTCTCCAACCACGACGTCACGCGCCACCCCAGCCGCTACGGCCGCAACACCGCCGAAGGCTGGACCGCCGGCGCGCGCTACACCCCCGGCGGCCCCCTCGACCTCGACCTGGGCATGCGCCGAGCCCGCGCCGCCGCTCTCCTCACCCTCGCTCTCCCCGGCGGCGCCTACATCTACCAGGGCGAGGAACTCGGCCTTCCCGAGGCCGAGGACCTGCCCGCGGAGGTCCTCCAGGACCCCATCTGGGAGCGCTCCGGACACACCGACAGCGGCCGCGACGGCTGCCGGGTGCCGATCCCCTGGTCCGGGCAGCACCCGCCGTTCGGCTTCAGCCCCGACGACGCCACCGCCACGCCCTGGCTGCCCCAGCCTTCCGACTGGACCGGGTTCACCGTCGAGGCACAGACCGGCGACCCGGCGTCCATGCTGGAGCTGTACCGCACCGCCCTGCGCCTGCGCCGCGCACACCCCGCCCTCGGCGACGGCACCATGACCTGGCTGGACGCGCCACCCGGCGTCCTCGCCTTCCGCCGCGACCCCGGCTTCGTCTGCGTGGTCAACCTCTCCGCCGCCCCGTACCCACTCCCCGACGGCTCCTCCGTCCTCCTCGGCAGCGCCGATGTCGAGGACGGTTCGCTGGCGACGGATCACGCGGTCTGGCTCGACGTCTAGAGACCCGCGACGCGGGCACCGGGCCGCGCGCCCGCACCGCAGGGCTCCCGCTTTCCACTTGGGCATCAGTCAGGTGCTGCGGGCCCTCCGGCGTCGCGCACGCCGGACATTCGACGCCGCACCTCGCCGGAACGGCTACAGCCGGCCCGGCGTACAGGACCTCGTCGCTCTCGCAGCCAACCACCTCCCAGCCGAGTAGGTCGGCGATCCTCGCTGCCAGTTCCTGAGCGGCTTCGTAGGCGGGGGGCGCCGGCCGAGGAGCGGATCAGCTCCATCAAGGCCCTCTCGCCCATGCCTTCACGCCTTCCGGCTGTGTGAGTTCAGGCACCGGTGGCGCCCTCATCGCGACGGTCAGCCGAAGAGGATCTGCCGCAGTATCCGGGTGAGGTGCTCGGCGAGTTGGTCGGGCGGCATCGAGGCGAGGGGTTCGGTCCGCGCGATGTACCGGCTGAACGCCACCCCGATCATCTGCGCCCCTACCAGCGCCACGCGCGCGTCCAGGTCGTCGTCGGGTGTCGTGGGTGCACCGGGTGCGAGGACGGACCGGTATACGGCGGCGCTGTGCTCCTGCATCGCGACCAGGAGGTGGGCGGCGGCGTGTTCGTCGGATGCGGCACTGCGCACGAGGATGATCAGCGGATCGTTGACGGCGTCGCTCTCCAGGCGCTGCACGAAGGCGTGGGCGATCCGGTCGGGCAGCGTCTTCGGGTCGCCGGCCGCGACGCGTTCGAGGTCGCGGTTGCCCGGCACCGCTGCGAGGAAGAGCCGTTCCTTGGAAACGAAGTGACGCGTGATCAGGCCGTGCGTGACTCCGGCCCGGCGCGCGATCTCGCGCACCGTCGTACGGGCGTAGCCGCGCTCGGCGAAGGTGTGGCGGGCCGCCTCGATGATGGCCGCCCGGTGTCCCTCGGGATCCCGACGGCGCCTGCGCGGCGGCTCGTCAGCCGTCTCTGCGTCGTTCACGGCACCTCCTTCATGTGATCACCCTACGGCTCCGCGGCGCGGTACCGACCGCCACTGCTACCTTAGTATCCATGTGGATATTAACTACGAGGGACGGAGCCTACGCCGAGCTCGCGGCCGTCACGGCGAACTTGCCGCAAGCCGCCCTGCACCTCGTCCCGGCCATGCGCGAGCAGGCCCGAGCCACTCTCAGCAGCCTGAAGGCCACCGAACACGGAAGGACGGTCACTGCATGACCAGCACACTCATCGTCGGCGGCAGCGGCGGGCTGGGCAGCGTCATCGCCGAGCACTTTGCGAGCCGCGGCGACGACGTCATCGTCACCAGCAGGGACAAGGCACGAGCCGAGAACATAGCCGCCCGGATCGGCGGCCGCACCCGCGGGCTGGCCCTCGACCTCGCCCGACCCGAGACGATCAGCGCCTCGCTCGCGGACATCACCCATGTCGACCGCCTCGTGATCACCGCGGTCGGCCAAGCGGCGAACACACTGGCGCAGTTCAACATCACGGACGCCGTCTCCGCCGTGACCATGAAACTCGTCGGCTACGCGGAAACCGTCCGCGTGCTGCACGACCGGTTCACTCCGGATGCCTCCGTCGTCCTGTTCGGCGGACTCGCCAAGGAGCGCCCCTACCCCGGCTCGACCATCGTCTCCACGTTCAACGCCGGCATCACCGGCCTGGTCAGGACGCTCGCGGTGGAAATCGCCCCGCATCGCGTCAACGCCCTGCACCCGGGCCTGATCGGCGACAGCCCCAAATGGCGGGACGTCCCCGACCCGCCCCACTCCGCCCAGACACCGATCGGGCGGCTGGTCACCATGGCCGAAATCGCCGACGCCACCGACTTCCTGCTCCGCAACACCGCCATCAACGCCCACGACCTCCACATCGACGGCGGTCTCCTCGCCACCTGACCTCACCGCATGACAGCCACCGTCCGGCCGTCATGCGATGGCACGCGTCCAGGTCGAGGCGGCCGAGGCGTTCTCGTCGAAGCCTTCGGCGGCCTCGGCCTGGGCGGAATGCTCATACAGGATGTGCCTGGCTCTTGAGCTGCGCAGGCGTTGTCAGCCGCTCTGCCGTGCCGCCCCCCGCGCGGCACGGCGGCGATCGTCCGACATCAGCCATGCCTCCGCGTCCCGGCGGATCCGTGCCGCGTCGAAGTTCTCGTACTTCCGGACCATCGACCTGATCGTGCCTCGCCCGCGGTACTCGTCCATGATCGCAATATGCTCCGGCAGGCGCACGAACTCCGCCAGGGCCTGCCGCCCGGTCCATACCGAGACCGATCCGCAGCGCCGGGCCGAGGGCATGACCCACAGCCACATGCCGACCGCCCCGTCGAGATGCGGCCAGCGGCGCTGCAGCTCGAATCCGCGACGCGCGATGCCGGGCAAGGCGCGGTATGCGTCGCTGGTGAAGTCGGTGACGCTGACGATCAGCGGGCCGCTGCGGCCACCGCGCATGCCGCTGTCGACGCCATTCACCGCGGAGCGGTCGCCGAGCGAGTCCCCGGCCGGGCCCTGACGCCAGCGGCTCCTCAGCATGGCGCCGGCGTCAAGGACGGGTCGCGGCCGAGCAGGGCGAGCAACCGGTCGCCCGGCGGGGCCTCGTCCGGGACGGCGATCCGCCGGCGGAACGCGGCACCTGCCCCGCGGCCCTCGTCCGGGATCAGGGCGGCGACGGACAGCGCGGCGGTGGTGAGTTCGGCGGCGGGTTCCCACGGGGCGTCGATCGTCACCGCGACGTCCCAGGCGTGAACCACGTAGTCGAGCAGATGGAAGCCGATCGCTGTCCGCCCGGGGACAGCGAAGCCCTCGCCCACCTCCGGCAGCGCGAACCGCCGCTCCAGCACTTCGTCGTCCGCGAACGCCGCGGTGACCTCCCCCGCCGACGCCTCGTACGCTCCGGCCGGGTCGTCGCCGAGGTCGCCGTCGCTCCATACGGCCCACCGCTCACCCGCGCCGCGGGCGGAGGCGGCGAACCCCTCGTTCTGGCTGACCAGATGGCGGAGCAGGCCGTACAGGGTCCAGTCCGCGCACGGCGTCGCCAAACTCAAGTGGTCGGTCTTCACCCGGGAGACCATCTCCCCGGTCAGCAACAGCGCCTGGCTGTCCAGTCGTCGTATGTCCATGGCCGGAGCGTAGAACCGTACTTCGGTCCAGCTCCAGAGCCAATAAGCTGCTGATCGATTGAGCCAATTGCCGAGCCGAAGCCGACAACAGCCGAGCCGGAAACGGAAAACCGAGATGGACGTGCACGTCAGGCTCGACGGTCAACACGACCTGTCCGGCCAGATCTACCGCCAGTTGCGCACCGCGATCCACGACGGGCTGCTACGGACCGGCGATCGGCTGCCCCCGACCCGGGAGTTGGGCCGCCGCCTCGCGGTGGCCCGCAACACCGTCGGCGTCGCCTACGAACGGCTCGTCGCCGAGGGCTACGCGGACAGCAGGGTCGGCTCCGGGACCTATGTGCGTACGACGGGCCTGCCCACGCGCGAGGCCGCGCCCGCCACCGACACCACCGGCCCGGGACTGCGCCCCCGCGCCCTGTGGGCGCGCTTGTCCCCCTGGGCGGCCCCGGAGACCACGGGACCGACCACGGCGGACCACGACTTCCGGGTCGGTCTGCCGGACGCCCGGCTCTTCCCGTACGACGCCTGGCGTCCCCTGATCGCCCGGGAACTGCGCCTCTCGGCGGCCGGGGCGGTCGGATACGGCGACCCGGCCGGCCACGCCGGGCTGCGGGCCGCGCTTGCCCGGCACATCGGACTCTCCCGCGGCGTGCGGACCGGCCCGGAGGACGTGCTGGTGACCACCAGCACGCAGCAGGCCCTGGACCTCGTCGGGCGGGTGCTGCTCGAACCGGGCGACCGGGTGGCCGTAGAAGAGCCCGGTTACCCACCGGCCCGGCTGCCGTTCCTGGCGCAGGGCGCCGAAGTCACGGGCGTACCGGTGGACGCCGAGGGCCTGCTGGTGGACGCCATCCCGCCGGACACCCGCGCCGTGTACGTCACCCCCGCCCACCAGTTCCCGCTCGGCATGCCGATGTCGCTGCGGCGCAGAACGGCGCTGCTGCGGTGGGCGCGGCGGCACGGCGCGGCGGTGATCGAGGACGACTACGACAGCGAATTCCGGTTCGGCGGGCGGCCGGTCGAGACGCTGCAGAGTCTGGACCGGGACGGACACGTCATCTATGTGGGGTCGTTCTCCAAGGTGATGCTGCCCTCCCTGCGCGTCGGCTTCCTGGTGGCGCCCGCCCCGCTGCGCATGGCATTGCGCACCGCCAAGTACACCGCCGACTGGCACACAGCGGTCCCCACGCAGGCGGCGCTCGCCCGCTTCGTCGACGACGGGTTGCTCGCCCGGCACATCCGCCGGATGCAGCACACCTACGCGACCCGGCACCTGGCCATCACCCGTGTGCTCACCGACCACTTCGCGGACCTGGCCGAGCTGGTGCCGTCCGCCGCGGGCCTGCACGTGACCGCATTCACCCGAGGCCACCTCGCCGACCCCGACACCCTCGCGGACCGAGCCGGCCGGGCCAGGTCATCCGGCGTGGCGGTCTACACGCTGGCGGAGGTCGCCGCGAATCGCTCCGCGCGCCCAGGCTTCGTCTTCGGGTACGGCTCGATCAGCGCCCCGCACATCGAGCCGGGCCTGCACCGCGTACTCGGCCCGCCCAAGGACCACTGAACGCGGCAGGAAGCGCCCGTACACGTCTCGCCCGATTCAGCAACACCACGACGATCTTCTGGGCATGCGTTCGCATTCGTCAGCGACGAGGAGGCGCGCGGCAACATCGAGGCGGCCCGGGTGAGTTCTGGCGTGCGGGCTCGTCCGCGGCTGTCGTCACAGGCTGAGCAGGAGGTCCCGGACTGCGGCGGGCCGGGACAGGAACGGGTGGTGTCCGGCGTCGAGTTCGACGACCTTGTCGGCCCGGCGGGCGAACTCGCGCTGCAGCTGCGGCGGGGTGCCCCGGTCCTGGGTGCAGACGAGGTAGGTCGAGGGCGTCTGCTGCCATGCGGCCGCCCCGACGGGCTGCCCGGTCACCTGCACGCTCTGCCGGGCGAGATGGTCCACTGCCTGCGTTTGGACCTCGGGGTCGCAGTCTTGCAGGAATGTGTCCACGAGCAGCTCGGGGCGAACCCCGAAGGTGCCGGTGTCCGGGTCGACGTCGAGGAACGGGGCGGGGCCGCCGTCCCCGAACTCCGACAGGCTCTGCCCGGCCTCGGGCAGGTAGCTGGAGACCAGCAGCAGGTGGCGTACCGACCCGACGCCCGCGGCGGCTTCCGCGGTGACGATGCCGCCGTAGCTGTGGGCGACCACCACGGTCGGCTCGTCGCTGTCCAGCAGCGTCTGCCGCACCGCCGCGACGTCCTCGGGCAGCCCCGGACCGCCGACGCCCGCGGGCAGGCCCGCCTCGCCGCAGCTCGGCAGCGCCGGGGCCACGCTGAGCACCCCTCGCTCCTGCAGCAGCTCGGCGGTGCGGCGCCACCACCACGACCCGTCCCGCACGCACGCCCCATGCACGAACACGACCCTCATCGCTGCCTCCACGTCTGCCTCGACCGCCTTTCGATCAACGGTAGACGTAGTCGCCGTTACGGGAAAAGATGCCTTCATGGGCAGACGACCGCAGCCGGACATCAAGACCAGACTGCTCGACGCCTGTGCTGATCACGCCCTCGCGCACGGCCTCCCCGACCGGCTGGAACCGCTGGCCACCGCCACCGGAACCTCGGCCCGCATGCTGATCTATCACTTCGGCACCCGCGACGCCCTGTTGCGGGCCGTCCTCGGACACGCGCGCCGACGCCAGCTCGACGCATTCGGCGACCTCCTGCGGGCGCGCCCCGGCGAGCCCTACACCGCCACTCTGGAACGCGCCTGGACCTCGATCACCGGCCCGGACGGGCGCCCGTACCTGCGGATGTTCGGTCAGCTGCGTGAGAGCGCGGAGCAGCAGTTGTGGCCCGGCTTCCGGCGCACCGCGACGACCGACTGGCTCGGGCCGCTCGAGGACGGCCTGCGCAGCATCGGCCGACCGGAGCTGGCGACGCTCGTCCTCGCCGTCATCCGCGGTCTCCTCATGGACCTCGACGCCACCGCCGACACCACCCGCACCGACCGGGCCTTCCGCGACTTCCTCACCGCGCTCGAGCACCTGCCCAGCGGCGACGGTTCAGCCGACGCGTAGTGCTGCGTCGCGTACCCCTCGTTCGCCCGAGGTCACCGAGTCGACGCGCGGCCTCCCAGAAGCTGCCGTCCTCTCCTGTCGCGCACCCACGTCTACGGATTGCCGATCACCCCGCTCCCGGATCACCGCAAGACTCCCCCAAGACACGGTAAAACCTCGGACCAGGGCCGATGCTTTGACCTTGCTTTGAGGAACCGGTGATCATTCTGTGGTCTGCGCCCTCCTAGGGTCGCTCCGGGCTCGGCGATCTTCCGGCCCCGCCGACCAGGCCCCGGACGCCTCCGTGCTTCCGCGGCACGGCCGCTCCCGGTCCCCCACCCAGGTCCGGCGCACGGTGCACTTCACTTTCGAGGATTTCGATGCGTCTCCCGTTCCATGCCGTCAAGATGCTCACCGTCGCTGCGCTCCCGCTGGCCCTGGCCTCCTGTTCCTCCACTTCCACGGACTCCGCCGGCGCCACCCCCACAGCCGCCACGCCGTCACAGGCCAAGGACCCCGACGCCGGCCTTCTGACGGGCACGCAGCTGAAGGAGGCACTGGCCCCCTCCTCGTACTTCCCCTCCGGCTTCGCCGCCGACCCGAGCCTCGCCCGCGACACCGGGGACACCTACCAGGCACCGGCCACCAAGACCGCCGCCAAGCCGCACTGCGCCGACCTGGCGGCCACGAGCTGGATCAGCCTCACCGGTGTGGAGGGCGTCTCGTTCGCACAGAACTCCTACATCGACAAGGACACGAGCGCCGAACTCGACCAGGAGATCGACGTCTACCGTGGCACCACCGCCGCGGACGTGTTGAAGGACCTGGCGAGCGTCGTCGCCGCCTGCCCCGGCTACACAGACTCCGACACCCAGAGCAAGGTGACGGTCACCGGCGCCTCCACGGCCGGACTGGGGGACGCGGCGTACACCATCACCCTCACCGACAGCGCCTGGGAGAGCGGGACCACGTTGATCGCCTCCCGCACGGGCACGGCCGTCGTCAGCGTGCTGTCCACGGACGGCGCCGACAACGGGGCCGCGAGCGCGAAGAAGCTGGCGGAACAGGTGCTGGACGCGGTGAAGAGCAAGGGTGGGACAGCCGGCCAGAGCTGAGCCGGTCGGGGCTCCCGGGGGCCTCATCCCTCCCCACGGGAGGAACGCTCCGCGGCCCCAACCAACACGCAGGGGTCGCGGGGCGGGGGCGCCGTGGCGGACGCAGCGACCGGCGGGCCGCGGGCCTCGGTCGCTGCCCGTTGTCGCGGTCACTGCCCGTTGTCGCGGTCACAATGCGATGGGGCCGAGGTCGCCGGCGGTCTGGACCAGTGCGCGGATGGTGGGGCTGTCGTCGGTGGTACGCCAGGTGAGCGCCCATTCGAGGGTGGGGGCGTCATGGAGGGGCAGGAAGACGATGCCTGGGGGCCTGTTGTAGCGCGCGGCGATTTCGCCCAGCGGGTGGACGCAGCGTCCGGCGGCGACCAGAGAGAGGATCTCGTGGAAGGTCCGCGCGGCGGGCCCGCGTGGGATACGGCGACCGAGCGGGGTGCGGGTGGGGACCATGGAGGCGACCCAGTACTCGGGGGCTTCGGGGCCGAGGTCGACGACGTGGTTGTCGGCGAGGTCTTCCAGGGACGCGGTGCCGCGTCGGGCGAGCGGATGGTCCGCGGCCACGGCCAGCACGCGGCCTCCGGTGAGCACGGTGGGGCCGACGGTGAGGTCCGGTTCGGCGACGGGCAGCCACAGCACGTGCGCGTCGTGCTCTCCGGTGCGCAGGGCCGTGAACGCGTCGTTGCCGTTGATTTCGCGGAACTCGATGTCGCTGCCGGGGTAGCGGGTGCGGAACGCGTCGACGAGGGGGCGTAGTTCGTGTCCGGCGTGGCCGAAGACGCCCAGCCGCAGGGTCCGGCCCGCGCCCGGGCCGGCTGCTTGGGCGCGGGCGAGTCCTGCGTGGAGGAGGTCGAGGGCCTGTTGGAGGTCTTCCCGCAGGCGCCGGCCGACAGGGGTCAGGGCCACGCGTCGGCTGGTGCGATCGAACAGGGCCACACCGAGGCGTCGTTCCTGTGTGCGGATGGCCTGGCTGACGCGGGCCTGGGACACGTGAAGCCGTTCGGCGGTGCGACCGAAGTGCAGCTCTTCCGCCAGTGTCAGGAAGATCTCGATGTCACGCAGCTCCATGCATAACCCCCACGTTATGGATAGCTCCACGGACTCTACCTTGTTCCGCCGCTGACCTGCATCGATGCTGGACACATCACTCACCGGGCAGGCGACGGAGGCCTGACCGACGCATCGATGAGGCAGGGAGACCCGATGAGCGCTTTGCAGGCCGTCGTCGATCGCTTCGAGATCGAGGAGTTGCGCGCCGAGGTCACCGACGCGGTGATGATGCGCGACTTCGACCGCGTCGCCTCGCTGTTCACGCCCGACGGCGCCATGCGATGGCCGCACATCGACAAGGAGTTCGTGGGCCGCGAGGAGATCCGCGCGGGGATCGAGTGGGGGCAGGGGCTGTGGGAGTTCTTCGTGCAGAACGTCCACCCCGGCGTCACCCGGCTCGACGGCGACAGCGCGGCCGGGCGCGTGTACGTCCAGGAGTTCGGCCGGATGCACGACGGCAGCTCGCACCTGAACTACGCCCTTTATCACGATCGTTACCAGCGGACGCGCGACGGCTGGAAGTTCACCGAACGCGTCTACGAGGTCAGATACCTCGACTCCACCCCGCTGACGGGCGCACCGCCCCGACGCCTGGGGCGTGGGCGCGTCTGACGACCCCTGTTCTTCATCCTCCGCGTCAACCGAACTCGGCATCAAGCAAAGGAGCACTGTCATGATCCTGATCACCGGAGCCAACGGCGTCGTCGGGCGTCAGGTGATGAACCTGCTGCTGCAGGAGGGCACGGCTGTCGCCGCTGTCACGCGCGGTCCCGGCTCGGCCGCGCTCCCGGACGGCGTCCGAGCCGTCAGCGGCGACCTGTCTCGCCCCCACTGGATCGAGGCGGCGTTAGAAGGAGTGGAGGCCCTGCAGATCAGTCCGCGCGCCACCGGCCCCGGACTCGGCGAACTCCTGCGGCTCGCCGTCGGGCAGGGCGTGCAGCGTGTGGTGCTGCTCTCGGCCACCACCGTGGAGCATCCCGCAGGGGAAGCCCGCTTCGCCGCGCAGTTCCGGCACGCCGAGGAACTGGTCAACGGCTCCGGCCTGGACTGGACGGTCCTGCGCCTGGCCGACTTCGCGGCCAACGCACTCGCCTGGGCGCCCCAGATCAGGTCCGGTGACGTGGTGCGCGGCGCGTACGGTCAGGCCGCCACCTCGCCCATCCACGAAGCCGACATCGCGGCCGTCGCTGCACGCGCCCTCCGCGGCGGTGTTCCCCCGGGATCGGTCCACACGCTGACCGGGCCTCAGTCACTGGACCAGACCGAGAAGGTGCACCTCATCGGTGCCGCCCTCGGCCGGGCACTGTCCTTCCAGGAGCTCCCGCCGGAGCACATCCGCAAGGGCATGCTCGCGCAAGGGCTGCCCGAGGAGGTCCCCGACCGCCTGCTCGGCTCCCTGGCCGACTACGCCCACCGCCCAGGACCCACCACCAGCGACGTGGAAGACCTGCTGGGCCGCCCGGCTCACACCTTCGCCGACTGGGCACGCGACAACGCACCCGCCTTCGGCGGCTGATTCCCCGCCGATTCCCACGACGCCGCACTCATTTCGCACAAGACCGGGAGTCCACCCATGAACCTCACTCTTTGGATCGCCGCCGGACTGCTGGCCGCGGTCGCCCTGGCCGCCGGCGGCAGCAAGGCCTTCATCCCCAAGGCGAGACTGGCTGCGCAGCACGGCGGGGAATGGACGCAGGACGCGAGCGCCGGCTTCATCAAGACCCTGGGGATCCTCGAACTCCTGGCCGGGGTCGGCCTGATCCTGCCCGCCGTGCTCGACACCGCACCGGTCATGGTGCCGGTGACGGCCGTCTGCTGGATCGCCCTCATGGTCGGCGCCATGATCACCCACGGTCGCCTCGGTCAGTCCAAACTGGTGCTGCTGAACACGGTCTATCTCGCGCTTGCCGTCTTCATCGCGTGGGGCCGCTTCGGGCCTTGGTCCTTCGGCGGCTGACAGGAGTCGTCGGTCTCTCGCACCGGCGGCGTCGGTTCCCACCTCGGCTGCAGGCGCGCATCCGCGCCCTGCGCCCCGCGCCGAGGTGGCGTCAATTCCGTGCCCCACCACAACGCCGAACCCGATCGCCGCCTGACGGTCCTCGGCGCCCCGACCGCACCACCGCCTACGCCGAGTTCGGCCCCCGGCAGACATCCTCAGGAGGCGTACCGTGCGCGAACCTGGTCCGCAGGGGCCAGTAACGCCACATCCCGTCCGAACCCCACCACCAGCCGGCCATCCGACGTGGCGGCCACCGCGCGCACCCCCTCAGGAAAGACCAGCTCCGGTCCGACCTGCCGACCGGTGGCCAGGTCCCATACCCGCACCGTGGAGTCGTCGCTGCCGGTGACAGCAGCAGGCCGGCCGTCCACCACCCCCGTTGCCACGGCGGTCACCCCGTCAGTGTGGCCGATTCGAGGCTCGCCGAGGGGCCGGCCGGTGCTCAGGTCCCACACCCGCACCGTCCTGTCGCTGCTGCCGGTGACGGCAACCGGGCAGCCGTCCACCACTCCCGTCGCCACCGCCCACACCGACTCAGTGTGACCGGTGAGGGGCTTGCCGACCGTTGCGCGAGTGTCCAGGTCCCACACCCGCACTGTCTTGTCCAGGCTTCCGGTGACGGCGACCGTACGGCCGCTCACCACGGCCGTTGCCACCGCCCGCACCCAGTGGGTGTGGCCTTGAAGAGGTTCGCCGACAGTCTGGTCGTCGGCGGCGAGGTCCCACACCCGCCCCATGCTGTCGATACCGCCGGTGACGACGACGGTGCGGTCGCTCACCGACACCGTTGCCACCGCCCAGACCAGGTAAGTGTGCCGTTGCAGGAATGCACCGATCTGCCGACCGGTGGTCAGGTCCCACACCCGCACCGTGTCATAGCCGCCGGCGACGGCGACCGTACGGCCGTCCACCACCGCCGTGGCCACGGAACACACCTCGTACCCGTTGCCGGTGAGCGGCTCACCAATTTGCCGACCGGTGGCCAGGTCCCATACCCGCATCGTCCCGTCTTCGCTGCCGGTGACCGCGACCGCCCGGCCATCGACCACCTCCGTCGCCACCGCGGTCACCTTGCCGGTGTGGCCGACCGACAATTGCCGGCAGCGGGGGTCGACCATGCTGCCGGTGGCCCACAGGACCTCCCACCGCGCTTCACCGCGGTCGACGGCCACGGCGGTGATCCTCACCGACAACTCCCGCTCCCCGTACCGGGCGGCATCCAAGGCCAGCAACTGCCGCTGCTCCTGCTCGCACAGTCAGGACTGCGATGTCACGGTCGAAGCACACCACGAGTCGCCCGTCGGATGTGACGGCCAGAGCGTTGACCGAGCCGGGGAGGAGCAGTTCGGGTCCGGCCTGCCGACCGGTGGTCAGGACCCGGATGTGCACCGCCCCGTCGACGTTGCCGGCCACGAAGACGGGGCGGCCGTCGACCACCCCCGTCGCCACCGCGTTGACTCTTCCAGTGCAGCCGGTGAAGGGCTCGCCGACCGGTTGGCCGGTGACCAGATTCCACACCCGCACCGTCTTGTCCCCGCTGCCGATGACGGCGACAGCGCAGCCGTCCACCACCCCCGTCGCCACCGCGTTGACTCCTCCGGCGTGGCCGGTGAAGGGCTCGCCGACCGGTCGGCGGGTGGCCAGGTCCCATACTCGCACTGCGCCGTCCCGGCCACCGGCGACGACGACCGGGCGACCGTCCACCACTGCCGTGGCCACTGACGCCACCTCGCAGCGATCGAAGGGTCCGGAGAAATCGCCTGTACCCAGATCCCACATCTGCAGGCCGTTCCGGTCACCGGTGACGGCAACGGGACGACCGTGGAGGGCTGTGGTCGCCACCACGTCCGTACACCAAATATCGTCCTTCGAGGGCTGGGTGGCGGGTTGTCCGGTCGTCAGGTCCCAGACCACAACTGTCGGGTCGTGGCCGAGGCTGACGGCGACCGGCCGACCGTCCACCACTGCGGTCGCCACCGCGTGCACCGGGCTGTAGTGGCCGTGGAGGGGCTTGCCCACCGGCCGGCCGGTGGCCAGGTCCCATATGTTGACGGTCCCGTCGGCATCCGTGCTCCATGTGCTGGTGACGGCAACCGGCCGGTCATCGACGACAGCCGTGGCCACCGCGGTCACCTCGTGGGCGTGGTCTTCGGCAGACGGCTCTGCCGATCGGCCGGCCGTGAGGTCCCACACCTGGACCGTCCCGTCATCGCAGCCGGTGACGGCAACCGGGCGACCGTCCACCACCGCCGTCGCCACACAGGTCATCGCGCAGGTGTTGGTGTCGATGCCGGCAGCGTAGTCACGGGTGTGCATGGGCCGGCCGACTGTTCGGCCCGTGCCCGGATCCAACATCTGCATCGACGTGCCTTCGTTGAATCCGGTGATGGCGACGACCACCGGGCGGCCGCCGACCACCGCCGTCGCCACCGCGTCGATGTAGTCGGAGGCTGCCCCGGGGTCGAGGGCCGGGCCGACAGGTTGTCCGGTGGCCAAGTCCCACAGCCGTATCGTGGAGTCGGGGTAGTAGCCGCCAGTGACGGCGATGGGACGACCGTCGATTTCGGCCGTCGTCATGGCGTACACCGAGCCGGTGTGTCCTTCGAGGGACGCGCCGACGATCTCGCCCGTGCCAAGGTCCCAGACCCGCACCGACTCGTCGTCGGCGGCGCTGACGGTGAGGGCGACTGCGCGGCCGTCCACTACCGCTGTCGCCGGCACACGCGGGCTGATGCCTTCGAGGGACGGGCCGATCTGCCGTCCCGTCCCCAGGTCCCACACCCGCACCGCTCCGTCGCGGCTGCCCACGACGGCCACCGCACGGCCGTCAAGCATCGCCGTGGCCACCCCGGCGACCTGGCCGGCGTGGCCGGTGAGCGGGGCACCGACCGGGGAACCGGTGGTCAGGTCCCACACCCGCACCGTTGTGTCCGCGCTCCCGGTGACGGCGACCGGGCGGCCGTCGACGACCGTGGTCGCCACCGCCGAAACCTCGTCGGTGTGGCCCGTCAGGCACTGCCGCAACCGTTGGTCCGCCAACGCCCCGGTCGCCCACACCGGGATCCAGCCGCCCGCCTCTCCCGCGTCGCCGTCGACCGTCACCGCGGCCAACCGTCCGGCCAGCTCCCGATCCCCGAACTGGGCCGCCCCCAACGCCAGCACCTGACGCCGTACCGCCGCGCTCGCACCCCTATGACGGTGTACCGACCCTCGGTACACCGTCGTCAACAGCCCCGCCCCCGGGTCGGCGTCCAACAACGCCAACACCCGGTCGGGATCCCCATGCATGACCCGTTCCAGATCCGCGCAACCCGCGACCGAACCAAGAGCCGACTCTCCAGACATGACCAAGACAGTAGCCGCGCCCACCGACACACCCACCCCACCCCACACGCACTGGCTGCATCGGTGAGCGGGGGGAGTCGATTGTCGTTCGGTGCCGGCCTGTCGATGCGCGCGCTGGAGTGCAAGTACGGGGTACGGGGCGAAACTAGGCGCGGCCGGGGTGGTTCAGGGGAGCCAACTGACCGTCTCAGGATGAGGTCAGTCCTCGTGTCCGGCCGGAGGCAGCTTGGTGCCGGCCCGGCAGCTGTGTCATGGCGGTGCTCCTGTCACCGGACGCGAGGCCCGGCTTCGGCTGTCCTGTCGGTCACAGGCCCGCGAGGGTGAGGGCGGTCGCGGTGACCGAGCGGGCGATCGTGGCCGCGAACTCCGGACTGTGATCCTCGTCGGTGAGGGTGTCTCCAGGGGTGTGGTACTGCCTGGTGCCCGTGCCGGGCCCACCGTCCAGAGCGAAAATGTCCTCGGAGACGGCGATGGCCGCCCACCCCCGCTCATGGAAGCTGGCGTGGTCGCTCCGGCCGAGCGCCGGATCGGAAGGGCCCGTGAGCTGTTGGACCGTCACCGCGGGGTCGACGGCGGGGACGGCGTCCGCGACGAGAACGCCCAGCGCGTCGGATGCGGCGACGACCGGCCCCGGCACCGAGGAACCTGCGTGGATCTCGACGGTGGGTGGGCTGCCCTGTTGGCGACCCGCGATCATGTCCATCTGGAAGACAGCGGCGATGCGGTCGTCCGCCGCGGCGGCGGCCCGCGCATAGAACTTACTGCCGACCAGGCCCTGTTCCTCGGCGTTGAAGAGCACGAAGCGCACGTTCCGGGTCGGTGTCCTGCCCTCGTCGAGCAAGCCGTGCAGGCACTCCGCCGCGGCCAGGACGGCGGCGGTTCCGCTGCCGTCGTCGTCGGCGCCCGGTGCGGGGTCCACGGCGGGATCGTAGGGGCGTGGGTCGCCGTTGTCGTCGACGAATTCACCGCTGGAGGCAGTGGAGTCCAGATGCGCGGTGATGAGGACCGTGGAGTCCGCCCCGGCTACACGATGCTCGGCCTCCACGTTGAACAACCGGCGTCCGTGCCACCGGAATCGGTGCAGTCGTACCCTCAGGCCGAGGTCCTGGAAGCGGTCCGCGAGCGCTTCGACGACTCGGGGGTTGTCCGCGGCGGACGCGTCACGGCTGCTCACCAGCAGCGCCTCGCCGTCTCTGAGCGGTGCGGCACCAGAGATGCGCGCGACATGGCCGCGGAGTACCTCGGGGGTCACGGCCGCGCGTACCGCGGCGATCGTCTCCGCGGAGGGACGGCCGTCTCCGGCTGCCGACGCGGGTGGGCCCGGCTCTGCAGGGCCTCCCGCAAGGCCTGCGGCGAGTCCTTGTGCCCATGCCTCGCCGGGGCGGGAGAGGAGTGCCGGATCCGGAAGCAGTCGCTCGGTGTGGCCGGGCTTCGCGCCCGGCAGGTGGACGTCCTCGATCGGGGCGCCGGCGGGTGCCGCGACGTAGACACCGCCTGGTGCGGGACCCAGCGGAAGGAGCGGCCGGGCCGCGAGACCGGCGAGTTCGTCTGCGACGACGCCGAAAGCGGACGTGGCGCGTGTGATCGCCCTGTCCGGACCGTCCGCGACGTCGCCGGCAGGGGTGTGGATGCGGTCGTCGCGGATCAGGAAGGCCGCCGTGTCCTCCACCGGTCCCCGCAGGTCGACCGTGAAACCGGCCTGTTCGAGTGCCGCGGCGCCGCGCATGCTCGCCATGGCCAGCACGAGCCGCGCCGAGGCGATGTGCACGGGAACGACCTCGGTCTGGTTCGCGACCGTCTCCAGTGCAGACAGCCCCAGGTCCTCGGGCAGCTCGATCCGCGCCCACAGGACAGGACGGTTCTCCAGAGCGGCGCCGGTGAACACGGGGTGGGCCGCCGTACGCAGCCCGGCTTGTGCGGCGAACGCGCGCTCCTCGTGGTCCTCGCCCACGAAGACGCACTCGCCTGCTGCGGCGGCCGGGATCCCCTCTCCCCCGGTGCCGGCGACCGCCTCGTCGAAGATCTCCCGGCTGTTCTTGGGGCCCCAATGGATGAGCGCGTCGTCCGTGAACCGGCCGGGGAACGCCGCCTGCAGGGCCGACGCGAGCCGCTCCGCGGCGCCTTCGCTCGGGCCCGGGTTGGAGATGACGCCCTTGTGTACGTCGAGGAAGGCGTCAAGAACCGCGAGGACGCGCGGTCGGGGCAGCAGCGTCAGCGAACCGTCCGCCTCCTCCCGGGCATCCGCCAGGGTCGCTCCTATGTCGAAGAAGAGCACAGGCATGTCGGCGCCTCCACGAAGTGAACCGGCCCGGAATCGGCACGTGACCGGTTGAACGTCCCGGGCGGCAACAGCCGTTCGGGAGCGAGCGAGCGGAACCGCGAGAGCGGTTGGCGCGGCACGAGAAGGCATCCGTGGGCATCCGTGGGTGTCCGTGGGTGTCCGTGGTTTCCGCGAGACGGCCCCGCGCCAGCCGACCACTCCACACATTCCACTCCGGGAATGGGCTCCCCACCCATCCCATCGTCCGCCTTCGGTTGCGTGCTCGCATCCCGGGATGTATGCGAATGCCGTTCAACCTCGGACAGTTGAAGGAGTAATGGAGCGCGAGCGACCTCGAAGCAAGCCGGTGCTACTCCGCCGCGAGGCCGCCTCCGGGGTCGCCCGCGAGGCCGCACCGACCTCCTGATGCGGTGAGCGACGGCGGATAGTCGTCGACGGTCACGGAGTCGTAGAGGCGCGCGCTCTTGGTGGTGAGGCGAACGAGGGCGCGGCTGGGGCCCGCGGGCAGGGTGCTCCGCCATCGCGCGCTCGTAGGCGGGGAAGGCTCGCTCGTGGTCGCCGCCCGCCCGCGCCGGCTCTCCGGCCAGGACATACGCGCCGACGACCGCCAGGCTGGTGCTGCCGCCGACGGCTGGACCGGGGCAGTAGCCCGCGTCGCCGACAAGCGTCACCCTCCCCTGCGACCATGTGTCCATGCGGAGCTGGGTGATCGAGTCGAAGTAGAACGCCGGGGTGCGGTCGAGCTCGTCCAGCCAGCGGTCCACGTGGGCGTGCATGCCGGCGAACGCACCGCGCAGGAGCTCCTTCTGCCGAGGCACGTCATGGCGGTGGTAGTCGAGCTCGCGCTCGCTCCGGAACAGGAAAAGGGCCCGCGCGTCGCCGACGGGACGCCGTGAGCCCTCCCGGTAGACGGTGATCCGGTTCGTGCCGGTGGCCCGCTCCTCTACTCGCGGAAGCACACCCATCTTCTCCGAGATGTTCATCGCGGGCCGGAACAGGGCGACCGCGTGGCCGCCGGTCTTGCGCAGAGTCGGCGCGCGCTCGACGACGGTGACGGAGAAGCCGTGCCGGGTGAGCCAGTAGGCCAGAACCGGACCGGCGACGCCGGCGCCGGAGACGAGAATCCGCATGGCACCGCTCCTTTTCATTCAGTCCACCCGTGCGGCGTGGATCGCGGTGAAGGCCAGCAGGGGGGTGGCGGTCCGCGGCGGGTCCTCGAGCAGGGGCGAGTGCCCGAGGCCGGGCAGCAATTCGACCTTCGCCCCCGGAACGGCGCGATAGTCGAAGGCGGATGAGGATCGCCATCTGCGGTCGTCCTCGCCGAAGATCACCAGCAGTGGCTTGCCCAGGGCCGTCAGCCGGTCCGGCAGCGCCCGCTCCTCCAGGTAGGAACGGGTGGCCCGCATCGTCGCGGTGAACGCCGTGGCCGGCGAGCCGTTTCTCGCCGTTGACGACATCGCATGGCCCAGCCGCGGAGCAACCTCCATGCCTCACGCCTCCAGGGAGTCCCGACTCGATCGCCGGCCGGGGTGAGACGGCTACCGATGTGAGCGTCGCAGACCCCCGGGTGCCGGGTGCCTGCAGCCGTGCGTCGTGAAACCCACCTTCACCGGCGGCGCTTGGTAGAGCCGTAAGATCACCCGCGTTTGCGGCCTGGTGACACGGAGCGGTCGGCTCACGGGAGGACGCCTGCCGGGGTGCGCACGGCCTGGCGCAGGCGGGCGGCGTCCTGGCTGGGCGGCGCGCCGAACTGGCGGCGGTACTCGCGGCTGAACTGTGACGGGTTGTCGTAGCCGACGCGTTGGCCGACGCCGGTGACGTCACCCGGGTGGGTGGCGAGCAGCAGCCGGGCCTCCTGCAGCCGGATCTGCTTCTGGAACTGGATGGGGCTCATCGCGGTCACCGCCTGGAAGTTGCGGTAGAAGGCGGAGACGCTCATCCCGGACAGCCGCGCCACGTCCTCGACCCGGAAGGGCTGCGCGTAGTGCTCGCGGATCCAGCGCACGGCCCGGGAGACGTGGCTGAGGCTGCTGTCGGCCAGGCCGAGCTGACGAACCGTCGCACCCTGCTCGCCCGTGATCACGCGCCACAGGATCTCGCGCTTGACCAGCGGAGCCAGAACGGCCCGGTCGCGGGGCTCGTCGAGCAGGCGCAGCAGCCGCACCCCTGCGTCGAGCAGCGCGGCCGGAGCGTCACTGACGGCGATGCCCGACGGCGCGCCCCCACCGGCGCGGGGAGTGTCTCCGGGGCCGGCCTGCAGCAGCAGTTCGGCAACGGCGGACGGTTCCAGCACGAGACCGAATCCGAGCGCCGGCTCCTCGGGGTCGGCCTGGGTGAACTGCCCGGTGACGGGCAGATCGACGGATGCGACCAGGTACTGCCCGGGCCCGTACTCGTACACCCGCTCGCCGAGGGCGAGTCGTTTGGCACCCTGGGCGATGACCGCCAGCACCGTGCCGGACATCGAGGGTGACGGCGGATCGGGCCGGTCGACCTTCGAGATGAGGACGCCGTCGATGGCCGTGGTCCAGTCGGGGCGGGCGTGCCGGGCCAGTAGGGTGCGCAGCTCTTCGAGGTACATACGTCCATTCCAGCACCGCTCCGCGCCGCAGCTCCCGCGTCCGCGAGGATCGTGCAAGTACGAGCGAGCATCGTTCTAACGTTTTCGCAGGTCAGCTCGGTTGAATGGAATCACTTCACTCCATTGCCGAGAAAGAGACGGCCATGATCGTCAATTACGGTTTCAACGCCACCCTGACCGCCAGGCCCGGAATGGGCGACCAGCTGGTCGAACTGCTGCTGACCGGGCTGAACGAGGGCAGCCCCGGCGCAGACGAACACTGCGTCGTCTACCTCGTCTCCCGTTCCGCGTCCGACCCCGACGTCGTCCACGTCACCGAGGGGTGGACCAGCGAGGAGGACCACCACCGGATCTTCGCCGGTGAGGCCGCCCAGGCCATCGTGGCGCAGATCGGCGGACTGCTGGCCAAGGAGTCCGAGTACACCGACTACGTCCCGGTCCGCGGCAAGGCCGCCTTCTGACCCGCCGATCGCGCCTCTGACCCGCCGATCGCGCCGCATCCCGACCCCTGCCGCCTCGGCGCCTCGGTGCCTTGAGGCCTCGACGCCTCGACGCCTCGGTGCCTCGCGAGCCGGCCCTCTCCTCCCCCGACCGTCCGCCGCCACCCCGCGAAAGGCCGCCACCATGACCACGCCACGACCCGCCCTGGACCCCGAACTGCGTGAGCTGCTCGCCGACATGCCTCTCATGTCCCAGCTCAGCCCGGAAATCCTCGCGCAACTGCGCCGGCTCCCGTCGACGCCCGTCGAGCCCCTCCTCGCCCACCGGCAGGTCGACCGGCGCGAAGTCACCGTGCCCGCCAAGGACGGTGCCCCGATCCCTCTGTCGGTCTTCAGCCCCGCGAACACCGATCGCACCACCGCCGCACCCTGCGTCTACTGGATGCACGGCGGCGGGATGGTCATGGGCGACCGCTTCTCGCAGATCGACATCCCCCTGGAGTGGCTCGACGAGTTCGGCGCGGTCCTGGTCACCGTGGACTACCGGCTCGCACCCGAGGCCACCGGTACCGCCCTGGTCGACGACTGCTACCAGGGACTGCTGTGGGTCGTCGAGCACTCCGCCGAACTGGGCATCGACCCCGCACGGATCGTCGTCGCCGGTGCCAGCGCGGGCGGCGGCCTCGCCGCCGGCGTCGCCCTGCTTGCTCGCGACCTCGGCACCCCCGCGATCGCCGCGCAGATGCTCATCTGCCCCATGCTCGACCACCGCAACAGCAGCACCTCCAGCCACCAGTACTCCGGCGAACCCGGCGTCTGGACCCGCGAGATGAACGAGTTCGGATGGCGTGCCGTCCTCGGCGACCTCACCGACCAGGAGATACCCGAGTACGTCTCACCCGCGCGGGCCGACGATCTCTCCGGCCTGCCGACCACCTACATCGACACCGGCTCCGCCGAAGTCTTCCGCGACGAGGACACCGACTACGCCACCCGCATCTGGGCGGCCGGCGGCCAGGCCGAACTCCATGTCTGGGCGGGCGGCTTCCACGGCTTCGACGCCCTGTATCCGCAGGCACGCATCTCGGCCGCAGCCCGCCGGACCCGCACCGCCTGGCTGACCCGGCTCCTGCTGCCGGACTCCGCCGCATAGCGCCACCGGCGCGCCCACACACCACCACACCCACGAATCGCACACCAGGAGGAACACCATGAAGGTCGCCGTCGTCACGGGCGCCAGCTCCGGCATAGGACGAAGCGCCGCGATCGAGATCGCCAAACGCGGAACGGGAGTCATCCTCACCTACAGCACCAACCGGCAAGGTGGGCTGGAGACGGCCGACATCATCGAGAAGGAGGGCGGCACGGCCGTCGCGCTCCCGCTGGACGTCGGCGAAGCAGGCACCTTCGCGGCCTTCCGCGACACGGTGACCGACGTGCTGCACGACACCTGGCAGCGCGACACCTTCGACCACCTGGTCAACAACGCCGGTTTCGCGCAGACGTCGTTGATCGAGGACACGACCGAGGAGATGTTCGACAAGCTCATGCGCGTACTGCTCAAGGGCCCGTACTTCCTGACGCAGAAGCTGCTGCCCCTGATGGCGGACGGCGGGGCCATCGTCAACACGAGCAGCAACTCGGCGACGGCGGCGACCGGCCTGGAGCCCGGCTACTCCGCCTACGCCTCGATGAAGGGCGGACTGGACGTGCTGACCCGGTACATGGCCAAGGAATTCAGCCCGCGCGGCATCCGCGTCAACGCCGTCTCGCCGGGGTCGACCCGCACCCGGATCGCCGACGACGCCTTCACCCGGTTCCCCGAGGTCGTCCCGGCCCTCGCTGCGAAGACGGCGCTGGGCCGGGTCGGCGAACCCGACGACATCGGGGCGATGATCGCCACACTGGTCTCCGAGGAGAGCCGCTGGGTCACGGCTCAGAACATCGAGGTATCGGGCGGCTACGACCTCTAGGAGAGGATCCGCAACTCCCCTGTTCGACTGTTCGGCTGTTCGGCTGTTCGGCTGTTCGGCTGTTCGGCTTTCGCTGAGCGCCGCGAGCAGCGCGAGGTCCTGGAGGCGGGGCACGGCTGCCCTTCCCGGCCGGACGGCAAGCAGGCCCGACAGGTCCGACAGGCCCGACAGGCCGGGCAACGTCCGCCGCTGCTTCAAGCCGCCGCCGGAGGCGATCGCTGGACTCACGAGTCGGCTCACCCCAGGGAGCAACAGCCGCTGAGAACCCTGGGTCTAGCGGTCTGACACGGAGCGGCCGGCGGATTGCGCGGCCCATGAAGCGAGGATGCGCAGACGGTCGTGGCTGGGTGAGCCGGGCTCGGCGGTCAGGGTGATGAGCTGCTGGTCGGGATCGGCGGTGCAGGTGAGGAAGGACCAGTCGAGGGTGAGCCGACCGGCGATCGGATGGTTCAAGGTCTTCGTGCCTGGGCCCTGGACGGCAACGTGGTGGGCGCCCCACCACCGGCGGAAGTCGGGGTCCTGAAGTGACAGCTCGCCCACCAGTTCCGCCAGCCGTGGGTCCTTCGGGTCCCGGGCGGCCTCCATGCGCAACTGCGCGAGGGTGGTCTGTGCCACCCAGTCCCAGTCCGGGTACAGCGCTCTGATGGCCGGTTCGCAGAAGACCAGCCGTACGAAGTTGCGCTGCTTCTCCGGGATCTGCGCGAAGTCGGTGAACAGGGCGGCGGCCATGGGGTTCCAGGCGAGGATGTCCGTGCGCCGGCCCATCACGACGGCCGGCGTGGTGGACAGGTCGTCCAGCAGCCGCTGCAGCTGCGGCTGGACCTTCTGCGTGGTGCGCCGACGAGGCCGGGCGGCGTCCTTGCCTGAAAGTTCGAACATGTAGGCACGCTCGCCGTCGCCGAGCCGGAGAACACGCGCGAGGGTGTCCAGCACCGGTTCGGAAGCCTGGCGGCGGCCCTGCTCCAGGCGCGTGTAGTAGTCGGGGCTGATCGAAGCCAGCAAGGCCACTTCCTCCCGGCGCAGACCCTTGACCCTGCGCCTGCCGCCCGCATCCGGCAGCCCGACCTGGGCCGGGCTCAGCTCCATGCGCCGCGCCTTGAGGAAGGCACCCAGTTCACTGTGGTGGGCGTTGCTGCTGCTCATAGGGACAAGTCTTGCACCGCGCCATGTCCGTGACAGGGGGCCTGTCCTGTCCCAGGACAGCGTTGTCCGGGGACACGAGACGCCCCTTACCCACCCACGCACCGCGTGCGACTGTCGGTGACATGACCGGCGGGCGGGCCGCCCCGGGGCGGGAGGCATGGCCGGAGGGATTCCGCCCCTCCGCGGTCACAGCACTCGCTCACCTGCACCCAGGAGACACAGAAACATGAGGACCCGCGTCACCTTCCCCAGCACCCATCTCGCCCTCGCCGGGATTCTCTTCACCCCAGATGACCACGTTGCCGGCCGGTTGCCGGCCGTCGTCGTCTCCCATCCGGGTGGCGGCGTGAAGGAGCAGAGCCCGAGCATCTACGCCGAGCGTCTGGCCGGTGCCGGGTTCGCCGCGCTCGTCTTCGACGCCGCCCACCAGGGCGAGAGCGAGGGCGAGCCGCGAGGCCTGGAGGACCCTTTCCAGCGGGCCGAGGACATCAAGTCCGCAGTGACCTACCTGACCACCCGTGACGACATCGACCCGGACCGCATCGGGGCTCTGGGGATCTGCGCGTCAGGCGGCTATGTCCCCTACGCCGCGCAGACCGACCGCCGTATCAGGAGCGTCGCCACGGTCAGCGCCGTGGACCTCGGGTCGGTGTTCCGTGAGGGACTGGGCCGCACACAGGACCCGGCGATCCTCATCGCCATGCTCGACCAGGCCGGTGCACTGCGCACCGCGGAAGCACGCGGCGCGGCCCCGCAGTTGGCGGCATGGATTCCCGACAACGCCGACGAACTGCTGGAGAGCGCCACCAGACAGTTCCGGGAGACGTTCGAGTTCTACTGCACCCCGCGCGGTTACCACCCCCGCGCGAACCAAGGATGGGTGCTGCGCAGTATCGACCTGATCGCCCAGTACGACTCGTTCGCGCTGATCCGGCTCATCTCGCCCCGTCCCCTGCTGATGATCGCTGGTTCGGAGGCGGAGAGCGCCTACTTCAGCCGGGAAGCGATCGAGAAGGCGGCCGGGCCCAAGGAACTTGTCGTCATCGACGGTGCCACCCACATCGACCTGTACGACAAGGACGAATACGTCACCCCCGCCGTCGCCAAGCTCACCGAGTTCTTCGGCAAGCACCTGGCCGGCTGACCGCCTGCTGTCCCCATTCCCGCCCGTATCGACTCCTTCCCCAGCAGCCTGGACTCCACAAGGAACCGGCGGCAGCTGAGGAGAGCCCACCAGTGAAAATGAGCTGGTGGGCAGACAGATCGACTCTCAGTGGACCTGCGGATAGCCGATTTCGGAGATGTCTTGGGCCAGGTCCGTCAGGGTGAGCGCTGCATTCAACGACGACACAAGTTCCTCGTCCAGCGGCCGCAAGGCATACACGTGACTCACCGCTTCCAGATCCACAGAGACCTCGTAATAGTCCTCGGCGAAGCGCTGGAACGCTTCGGGCGAACGGTCGACCAGCAGCTGGAAGAGGTCCGTGGCCCCATCAGCATCGGCACGGTTCGAGGGGAAGTCGATCGTGCCGTGGTGCCACTGATCATCCGTCGCCTCCCGCCACAGGCAGGCCGTCACGACGGGCACTCCGTCCTCGTCGGTGAACGCCGGCTCCTGAACAAACGGCTTGAAGACATCAGGAACATCGTCAATCACTCCCGGCCAGGGCTCGCCGTCATGGCCATACGGGCTCATCGGCGATTCGTGGCCGAAGCCTCGGACATAGCCTCCCGCCGCCGAGAACACGATGGAGTACTCGTCTCCCGACCCGTTGCGCATCGAGGCCATCTCCTCGCCTTCAGCCCAAGCGGCGTTGAAGGAGTAGTACCGGCTTTCCCAGTCCGGGCTCAGGATCGCGTCGAGCATCGCAAGCGAGCGGCACAGGTCCCGAAGGTCACCGAGGGCGGGAAGCTGGCGGGCTACGTTATAGACAGTCACGGGGCTCATCCAACCGGATGCCTCTGACATCAGCCGTGCCCCTGCCAGACGTCACGATCAGTAGCAATTCCGGAGCCGGACGCGTGTACGGGATGACGGGTCCGGATGGCAGGTCCGGATGGGTGTGTACGGCCTTCCGCGCGGCGATCACCGGCTCGATCAGCGCCCACTGCTCGTCGGACAGGTCGATCTTGTAGGGCGGCCTGCGCTCGCTCACGACGTTCAGCCCGGCACGCCCGAGCCCGCCGGCTTGTCATATTCCGATATGGGAATATGATGGCTGGCATGGCACGAGCAGCGACGACGTCGGACGCATTCAACGCGATCGCCGAACCGCAGCGCCGGGACATCCTGGCGCTGCTACAGGCGGGTGAGCGGCCGGTGACCGACCTGGCCCAGGAGCTGGGGATGAGCCAGCCGCGGGCGTCCAAGCACCTGCGGGTGCTCCGTGAGGTGGGCTTGGTGCGGGTCCGCGGCGTGGGCAAGCAGCGCCTCTACGGCCTGGACGCCCGCGGGCTGCGGCCGGTCCACGAGTGGGTCGGCGGATTCGAGCGGTTCTGGAACGAGAGTTTCGACCGGCTGGACGCCTACGTGCAGGACCTCAAGCAGACACGGCAGGAGGACTGACCGATGGCAGAGGCAAGGCGAGAGACGCGGGCGGAGCCGACGACGGCCGAACGGGAGATCGTGATCTCCCGGGTGATCGACGCCCCGCGAGAGCTGGTGTTCGAGGCGTTCACCGAGGTCCGGCACCTGTCGCGGTGGTGGGGTCCGGAGGGGTTCACCACCACCACGCGGTCCTTCGAGTTCCGCGAGGGCGGGGAGTGGGAGTTCGTGCTGCACGGGCCGGACGGGACCGACTACTCCGAGTGGATCCGCTGGCTGCGGATCGTCCCGCCTGAGCGGATCGCACTGCTGCACGGCGAGTCCCGCGACGACCCGAACGCCTTCGAGTCGGTCCTGACCTTCGCGCCGGACGGCGCGGCGACCCGGATCGTGATGTGCACGGTGTTCCTCACCAAGGCACTGCGCGACGAGGCAGTCGAGAAGTACCACGCGGTCGAGGGCGGCCGGCAGACCCTGAGCAGCCTGGCGGCCTACGTCGCCGACCTCGCGCGGAAGGGGGCGCAGGACTGATGGCCGGGAAAGTGTTCTTCAGCGTGACGATGTCGCTGGACGGCTTCATCGCGCCCGAGCCCGTACCCGTTGAGGACGAGCTCTTCGCGTCCGACAAGCAGGACGACCCGGACGTTCGGCGCTGGATGGAGCAGTGGACGGAGCTGCAGCAGTGGGCGTTCCCGCTGCGGTTCTTCCGGGAGAACCTGAAGCTGGGCGAGGGCGGCGAGGAGGGCCTCGACAACGACGTGGCGCGGGAGACGTTCGAGCGCACCGGCGCGAGCGTCATGGGCAAGCGCATGTTCGACCTCGGCGAGCCGTCATGGCCGGAGGAAGCGCCCTTCCACACCCCGGTCTTCGTCGTGACGCACACCAGGCGTGACCCGTGGGAGCGGCCTGGCGGCACCACGTTCCACTTCGTCAACGACGGCATCGAGCACGCCCTCGACCAGGCCCGCGAGGCCGCCGGCGACCGCGACGTCCGCATCGCCGGGGGCGGCGCGACGATCCTGGAGCACCTGAACGCCGGCCTGGTCGACGAGTTCTCGATCACGCTGTCACCGGTGCTTCTCAGCGCCGGCACCCGCCTGTTCGACGGCGTGGACGCGTCCAGGGTCGCGCTGGAGCCGCTCCGTTCGGAGCCGTCGTCGCGGGTGACGCACCTGACGTACGCCGTGCACCCACGGTAGCCGCGCCACCACTCCACCCTGGCGACCCGAGCACGCACGGCGCACACGGCGCACACGGCGCACACGTTTGAATCAGCAGGCCACCACGGCCAACTGCGAACAGCCCGCAGATCCGGTTTGAGGACTGCCGTCGGCGCCTCTCCCGCCAGGCGTACCGCTCGCCGAGCGGCGCGTCGTCCTTCGGCTTCTTGGGCGGGGCACTGACCTGGTTGGGGAACTCGTTGGCCAGGCCCCGGTAGCCCTCGTCGACTTCGGCTCCCACCTGCGGGTGGAGCCGGAACTGCTCGGCGCTGCCCTCGGTGCGCATCGCGGTCTGGTCGTGCATGCGGCCGGGCCGGTCCGCACCTGACCACAGCAGCCGGCCCTGGCCGTCGCTGACGGCGGTGGTCTTGATGGTGTCGGGATGGGACAAGGCCGCACGGGCCCACTTCTTGGTCACACTCCAAGAACCCGTGCGGCCACTGTCACGCCACGGCCGTGCGGCAGCGTCCGCGGAGGGGGCTTAGCCCTCCTCCGCGCGCAGTGGCCGGTCGACAAGGCGATGCGAGTCTGCGGCGTCGCCGGTGCGAGCCTCAGTGCGGCTCCTGGTGGCGAGATAGTCCCGGACGATCAACTCGACCGCGTCCTGAGGACTTCTGGTGCCGGACAGCAGCATGGCCTCGATCGCCAGATCGCTGTCAAGGCTGATGGTGACCTTCGCCATGGCGGCTTCCCCCTGAAAGGCTGTTCCACACAGCCTACTTCGCGAGCTGACCCCCCAGCGGGGATACATGCAGGAAGCTGCCCGGAGTGGACCAGAGCATCGGGGGCAGCCTCCTGCCCATAGACCGACCGGGCAAGAGGACTCGCGGCGTCGCGTGCCGATCGCGCTCCTTGCCTAGGCTGCGGCGGCAGGGAGGAGCGGCAGTCGGTGGCCGTTCCAAGGTGATGGGTGCGGGAGAGCACGCGTGAGCAGCCAGGGCAAGCTGGTACGGGATCGAATCCCCGAAATCATCCGATCGTCGGGCGCAGAGCCCGTGGTTCATACAGCTGGCCCCCTGGAGTACAGGCGGCGGCTGCGGGACAAACTCGGCGAGGAAGTCGCTGAATTTCTGGCCGCGGACGAGGCGGAGGCTCCGGAGGAACTCGCGGACGTACTTGAAGTCGTACGAGCTCTCGCGGCCGAGTTGGGCATTGGCCTGGCGCAGTTGGAGAAGATCCGTGAGGAAAAGGCCCGTGAGCGCGGAGGATTCGCCGAGCGGGTCATCTGGACGGGCAATCGCTGACCTCCGCCCTGCCCCGCCGGCTCGCAGACCTGTACCCACATGGCCGGCGCCCAGACGAGGTCCAGGACGTCCGACTCCGGTCGCACGTCTCGGGCACCGAGCCGATGACCGCGGACTGATCTCAACAGGGTCCGAGGGTCTGTGTCCGTGATGGGGTGTCGCCGTGGCGGGCGAGTTCGAGTCGGAGGTCGAGGTTCTCGCCGTGGGCTTGTTCGAGCAGATAACTGTGTCGCGTGGTGCTGAGGGGGTCGGGATACTGCCTCGGTGACCCTTGCCGCACTGCCTCAGCTGCCTCAGTTGCTTCGGCCTCGTGCCCTGAGGCCCGGAGATCTCGTCGTTGTCGCATCGCTGTCCGGGCCGCTCCATGCCATGTACGAGCCCGACCTCGAGCAGGCGGTGGTCGTGCTCGAGCGGATGGGATTCCGCGTGCGTCGGGCACCGCTGCTCGAAGCAGGGCGGCACCGTTGGTGGAGCGCGGCTGCGCCGGCGGAGATCGCCCGGGAGTTCAATGCTCTGCTGCGTGATCCTGAGGTGCGCGCGATCATCGCGCATGACGGCGGTCAGTCGGTGCTCGGCTACCTCGACCTGATCGACTTCGAGGCGGTCGTGGCCGACCCCAAGCCGATCCTCGGCTACAGCGACATCTCGCTGCTGCATCTGGCGCTCTATGCGCGCACGGGTCTGGTGGGCTTCCATACCGACGTGGCCACCCCTGGACTCGGCGGCCACTGGCAGGCCGCGTCCGCGGCGCGCAGAGCGGAACTTGAAACGCTCTACTCGACGTTGCTGACCGGTACGAAGCCGATCGGTGCGCTGCCGGCCACCCCGTCGTGGGAGTGCTGGCGTGCCGGTCGCGCCGAAGGCCGGCTGATCGGCGGGGTGATCAACCGTATCGTGATGGCGCAGGCGACGCCTTATGCGCTGCCGCTCGACTGGTTCGACGGCGCGGTGCTGTTCTGGGAGGAGACGGGCGGCCAGGCATCGTATGTGTGGAGCTACCTACAGGTGCTGCGGCACTCCGGCATCCTCGATCGCATCTCCGGCATGGTCGTGGGCGTCCCGCACGCGATCGACGGACTCGACTCGCCCGACGCGTCCCCGACCCTGCCCGAGATAGTCCTCGACGTCCTCGGCGACCGTGACATCCCGGTCCTGGGCAACGTCGAGTTCGGACACGCCGGCCCGAATCTGCCGATGCCGGTCGGCATCCGCGTCGCCCTGGACGCGCAACAGCGAACGCTGTCGCTGCTCGAACCGGCGGTACGGCCGCACGCGTGGACGGGACCGGTCGGCTGAGCAACGCGGATCGGTGAGCCGACGGCCTCGGCAGCCCGCCGCTCTCACCCCGGCCTCCAGTGGCAGGTCGCGGTCGTCGCCGCGCTCGTAGACCTGCTCCAGCGCCCAGGCCGACGCCTCCTTGCCGACCACGGCGTGGGAGAGGCAGGAACGTCCGTACCGCCGTGAGCGCACGAACAGCCCCATGTCGCGTGCGGCAGTTCGCCAGTCCTCCGCTCCGTACTGTCACACCAGCGCAAGAACAACGACAGGCCTTCCGCGTACGCCTTGTCGGCGGTCAGCCCCGCATGTGGAGCCCGAAACCCGTGCGGCCCGCGGGTTCCAGTCCCTCCTTCAGGTGCAGCGAAGGGATCTCGTAGTCGCCGAAGTTCTGCCGTCGGAACGCGATCGGCTCGGTCGAGTCCAGGGTGAGCAGGCGCTGCTCCCAGGCCTTGGCGACGTCCGGGTAGTCCTCGCCGGTCATCCGGTCCGCGCCGTACAACACGAACGGCGGGAGCACCTCGATGCCCGGGTAATAGAGGATGCCGTGGTGGATCGGGAACAGCAGATCGTCGATGGGGCCGTTGATCCCGCGAGCGGCGTAGTGCGACTCCGGGCCGCCGACGGTCACCGACAGCAGAGCCTTCCTGCCCGCGAGAGTGCCTTCGCCGAAGCGCTCCCCGTACCTGGTGTCGCTGTGCTCGCCGACGCCGTACGCGAAGCGGTGGGTGAACACGCGGTCCACCCAGCCTTTGAGGATCGCGGGCATCGTGTACCACCACAGCGGGAACTGGAAGATGATCGTGTCGGCCCACAGCAGCTTCTCCTGCTCGGCGAGGACGTCCGGGGTGAGCGTCCCGGCGCCGAAGGCCCGGCCCGAGTCCAGAGCGACCTTCAACGGACTTGAGGCGTCCGGGCCGTAGTCCGCGGCGTCCACGACCGCCTTCCAGTTCATCCCGTACAGATCGCTCACCCGTACCTCGTGCCCGGCGGTCTCCAATGTGGACACCGCGAGGTCCTTCAGCGAGCCGTTGAGCGACTTCGGTTCCGGGTGGGCGTAGACGATCAGCGTCTTCATGGGAACTCCTTCGGATCGGGTGTCTTCGATCCTGAGCCCCGCGGCGCCCGGCGTTCAGGGACGCCCCTTCCGTCGGACCGGACTTCCTGGTAACGGCAGGACCACCTTCACGGGCGCCGCCGAGGCCATACTGGGGGGCATGGACGATCTTGCGGGCTTCCTGCGGACCCGGCGTTCCCGGGTCGACCCGGCGACCGTCGGCATTCCCGCCGACAGCCGCCGCCGGGTCGAAGGACTGCGCCGCGAAGAGGTCGCGCACCTGTCCGGAGTCAGCGTCGACTACTACGTACGCCTGGAGCAGGGGCGTGCCACCCAGCCCTCCGAGCAGGTCCTCGATGCGCTCGCCCATGTCCTCGGCCTCGACGAGACCGAACGCGAGCACCTCGGCCGGCTCGCCCGGCAGCGCCGCCGCCGCGCGAAGGCGCCGGGCGGGCGGGTCCGGCCGGAATTGCTGCGCGTCCTCGACCTGGTTGCCGCACCTGCGCTGATCATGGACCACCGCCTGGACGTGCTCGCCGGGAACCGCCTCGCCGGGCTCCTCTACGGCCGGCCGATGCCGGGCCTGAACACCGCCCGGCACATCTTCCTCGAGGAGGCCGAGCGCGGCCTGTACGCGGACTGGGAGAACTGCACCCTCGACGTGGTCGGGCACCTGCGCCTGGCCGCCGGCAAATACCCCGAGGACCCTCGCCTGGCCTCGCTCATCGGCGAGCTGGCGATGGGCAGCGAGCGCTTCCGCCGTCTCTGGGCCCGCGCGGACGTGCGCGCCCGCACACATGGCCGCAAGGCGTACCGGCACCCGCTGGTCGGACTGCTGGAACTGCACCAGGAGAACTTCGCACCACCGGACGAATCAGGCATGGAGCTGCTGGTGCTGTCCGCCGCCCCCGGTAGCCCCGCCGAGGACGGGCTGCGCCTGCTCGCCGGCCTGGGCGCGGAAAGCGGTGACGCGCATCCCACTGTCAACGCTCAGATACGCGAATGACTCAACTACGCCCACCCACCGCCGGGAACGCTTCCACCCATGGTGGTTTTGGTGGTCGTAGGCGTTCGGTGCCCGCATGACTGGCCGGCCGCGCACGAAGCTGGCTCACCTCTCAGGCCCCTTGGAATCGAGCTTCTAGGCTGGCCCGATGACTGATGAGCAGGAGCGGGTGCAGCCGTCGGGAGTGTGGGCCACGGCGGTGGGGGTGGCCAGGGTGCGGGCGCTGGAGACCGAGCGCGAGAACGCGCTGTTCCGCGACCCACTGGCACAGGCCTTCGCCGCCGCCGGCGGCCTGTGGCCCTCCTCGCCGCCGCTGCCCGATGACGAGGCCGCGCGACGCCGTCGGCTGGCCGTGTCGTTCTCCATCGTCATCAGGACGAATTTCCTCGACGACCTGTTGCAGCAGGCCTCGGCGTCCGGGGTCCGGCAGGTCGTGCTGCTCGGCGCCGGCATGGACAGCCGGGCCTTCCGGATGGACTGGCCCGAGGGCACCCGGCTGTTCGAGGTCGACACCGCCGCGCCGCTGGACTTCAAGGCTTCGGTGCTGCGCCAGGAGCGGGCCGTCGCGCGCTGCGAGCGGATCACCGTCGCGGTGGACCTGCGTGAGGACTGGCCAGGCGCGCTGGCCGCCGCAGGGCACGACCCGGCCGTGCCGACCGCGTGGATCGCCGAAGGACTGCTGATCTATCTGCCCGAGGACGCGGTGGAGCTGTTGCTGGCCCGGATCAGCGCGCAGTCGGCGGCAGGCAGCCGGATGGGGCTGACGTTGGGCTCGCGCGGCGTGATCGAGCGCTTCGGCGCGGACGCCGCGCAGGGATCGGCGGCGTCCATGTGGGTCTCGGAGATGCCCGACGACCCGGTGGGCTGGCTGGCCGGGCACGGCTGGGAGGCCGACAGCCACACCCTGCGCGAGCGCGCTGCCGCCTACGGCCGCCCGATCAGCACCCCGCCGCAGCGCGAGGAGCGACCCGGCGGACTGATCTCGGCGATCCGCCGGTAGAGCGCCTCTCGGTTCCCCAGATGATCGATTCCAAGGGGGCCGAAAATCGCCTGGCTGGACGGGGGTGTGGTCGACGGTCCTTCGCCGTGAACGAAGTGCTGCCGCAGTTGAACGAGCTGCTGTTCTCTTCGGTCGAGGGCGTGTCGGTGGAATCGGACCCAGCCCCCGCCGGCATTCCATTCGTTTGAGGCGATGGTCAGCAGCGGGCTCAGCGGTGCCACAGGCGACGCATAACCGGGGTGTGTCCATCCGCGGGTCGGCGGTCGGCGTTTCCTCGCGGGAACGGGGCTGCGAGGATTCAACGACGGCTCATGAGTCCAGGTCGGGGAGGTTCAGCGATCCTCCGGTGGGCGCTGTGCGCGACGCGGCCGCCGGTCTCGCCTCAGCATGGTCTCGATGCCGGCGATCAGCATGGCCACCACCGTCTCGAACAGTGCGTCCGGCGATTCGGCGGTGGACTCCGCGACGACGCGCCGCAAATGCGGTAGTTCCTCCTGCCGTGTGAGCGGTGGGATACCTGTCCACGCCACCGGGTCCGCCCCGGGTACGGCCCGCAGGGTGGGTCAGTGATCGGTCGTGGTGGGCGCGATCTGCTGCATGAGGCTGATCATGTCCGGGGCGACCCACTCTTCGGCGATCTTGTCTCCTTCGATGCGGTAGACCTCGACGCTGCGGTAGGCGACCGTCCGGCCGGTCGCCTCGAACTGCTGGAATGCTCCCAGGTGGGTTCCCCGGAAGTTGACCAGCACCGTGACCTTGTCGCCGACGCCGAAGATGTCCTGGACGTCGATCTTCAGGTCCGGGAAGGCGTCGAGCATGGCCTGGGTGCCGAAGCGCCAGATCTCCCGGCCGTGCAGGGGCTCGGGGCTGCCGGGAACGTTGGCGATGAAGTCCTCCGCCATGAGTTCCGTCGCCGCGTCGAGGTCGCCGCGCTCCACGCACCGGTACGCCGTGCGCAGCAGGGTCACGTTCCGGTCGGTGGCAGTGGTCATCTCTGTGTCCTTTCGGAGGTGGAGGCCCGGGCACGGTGATCGCCCGGGGGCCGATGTCCTTCAGTGAAGACCATGACGTCGCGGCAAGGTCAAAGAGCTGGTTCGCGGCCGTCTGCCGAGGTCAGGGGTGCCGGCCGCCGCGCGATCGGCTGTGCTTGACCTTGCCGCGACGTCATGGTTTTCACTGGTCTCATGCGAATCGGCGAAGTCGCTGCGCTGGTCGGGGTCACCCCGCGGGCCGTGCGGCACTACCACCATCTCGGGCTGTTGCCCGAGCCCCTGCGGCGCAGCAACGGATACCGCGACTACGGCGTCCGGGACGCTGTGCTGCTCGCCCGGATCCGGCGTCTGACCGAGCTCGGTGTCGGGCTCGACGAGGTACGGGACGTCCTCGCGGACACGGAAGGCCATGACCTGAGGGAGGTCTTGGAGGAGCTGGACGCCGACCTCGCACGGCAGGAGGCCCGTCTCCGGCAGCGACGGACGCGACTGGCCGAGTTGCTGGCCCAGGTGCGGGCCGGATCCCTGCTCCCTGAGGGACCGGTGTCGCCGGAGCTCTCCGGCCTGCTGGCCGCTCTCGGCGACCTGGGCGACCTCGGCGACTCACCGATGGCCGTGAAGGACCGCGAGCATCTGGAGTTCCTCGACGCCGCGACCCCCGAGGAGAGGAGGGTTTCGCTGATGACGGCGTTGCACGAGATGCGCGAGCACGCCGGACAGGTCTACAGCCTCCTGGACGGCCTCGCCGGCCAGAAGCCGGACAGCCCGCACGTGGCCCGAGCCGCCTCAGCGCTCGCGGCCCTTCTGCCCGACGGCCTGGCGACTCACATTCCCGACACCGACGCCCACGGCCTGGCCGAGGCCCTCTACGAGGACCTGACCCCGGCACAGGCGGCAGCCGTCCGACGCGCACTCGAACTCGTCAAGCGCCGACAGGAAGGACCCGCATGACCCCCACGCCCCCGGTGGCCCGGCCGCAACCCGCCGCCCCCGCACCACAGGAGCACACACGATCCGGGGCCTCATCCGTGGCGCGGTTCCTCTCACACGAACGCCGGGTCGTGGAAAGCCTGATCCGGTGGGTCGCCCGCCGGCCACACGGCGTCGAGGGAGCCGACGCGGTCTTCACCCACGGCCGGGACCAGGCCACCACCATGTACGGACTCACCTTCGCGTGCGTGGTCGAGACCGTCGCCCTGTCCTACCTCCTCGCCGACCGGCCCGTCATCCACACCGCCCTCCTGGTCGTGGACGTCTACACCGTCCTGTTCGTCCTCGGCCTGCACGCCGCCTCCCGCACCCGGCCGCACGTCCTCGCCGGCCGCACCCTGCGCATCCGGCAGGCCGCCAACACCGACGTCCTCCTCCCCCTGGACCGGATCGCCTCCATCCGCCGCGAGACACGCTTCACCCACGAGAAGAAGGACGGCGAACTGAACCTCCCCGTCGGATCACAGACCTCCATCACCCTCCAACTCGCCGAACCGGTCAACGCACCCAGGTTCCTCGGCGCGACCCGCCTCGTCACAGTGATCAGGCTCCACGCCGACGACCCGAAAGCCCTCTACGACGCCGTCACACAAGCACGAACCACCCTCGAACCCACCCCGGAAACAGCCCCGCAGCTCTGACAGGCAACCGTGCCCAACAGGCCGGGTCCGGCTACCGGATGGGGAGCTACTTGGCGGGCGGGTGCTGGTCGTCGGGTGTCGACGCCGGCACGGCCTGCACGTCGACGGTGAACTTGCGTGTTGGTCATCCGGTGGAAGGCCTCGCTGCCGCCGGCCCGCCCTACGCCAGGGCCGCGCGCACTCCCGGCACGACCTCCAGCGCGAACCGGGTCAGCTGGCGGAGATGGTCGGCGTCGGGCCAGTAGACAAAGCCGTTCATCCCGTACTCGCGCACGAGGGAGACGAGTTGGTCGACCCACTGCCGTACGTCGCCCTGGAACGGCGCGTCCGACTCGACAGGGCTGATCAGCCCGTTGAGGTTGTAGACCTTGCGCAAGGACGCGGGGTCCCGGCCGGCGTCCTGTGCGCCCGCGTCGAGCCGCGCGACGGCGTCCTTGAGCCGGTCGAGGCCGAGGAAGCCGTACGAGGGCATCCAGCCGTCCGCCTTGCGGCCCGTAAGCGCCAGCATGCGCGGGCCGTAGGCGCCGAGCCAGATGCCGAGGTCCGAGGAGGGGGCGGGTCCCGGGTGGACGCCGGAGATCGAGTAGTGCTCGCCCTTGAAGCGCACCGAGCGCTCGCCACTCCACATCAGCCGGGTGATGTCGATGGCCTCGTCGAGCGCCGCCACGGCCTCCTTGGGCTCGCGGCGCGGTCCGCCCATGGCCTCGATCGCGTCCCAGAAGGCTCCGGTGCCGAGGCCGAGCTGGATCCGCCCGGGGGCGAGCACGTCGAGGCTGGCCGCGGACTTCGCGAGCATGGCGGGCGGGCGCAGCGGGAGGTTCGCGACCGTGGGCACGAAGGTGATACTCCGGGTGGCGCCCGCGAGATAGCTGATCAGCGTCCAGGCGTCGTAGAACCTGGGCTGGTACGGGTGATCTTGGACCGTGACGAGGTCGAGGCCGGCCTTCTCGACCTGCTGGGCGATCCGGAGGGGCTGCCCCGGGTCCTCCCAGACGGGGTCGACATTGGCTCCGAAGAGCACGGGAAGTGACATGGGGGACTCCGCTCGCTCGACCATCACCCGTCGTCAGCGTACGGGGACCTGCATCCATTCCCCAGCAGGGACGCTAGTTTTGCCGGCCAATCAAATGGCGGCTGGGCTTGTCCGGGTCGTCCGGGTCGTCCGGGGTCGAGGACATCACCCGGAACCGCCGGCCGACATCGCTCCGGTCACGCGCCCGAATCACCCGGATCGCCCGGATCGCCCGCTTCGGCGGCTTCGGCGGCTTCGGCGGCTTCGGCGGCTTCGGCGGCTTCGGCGCTGTCCAGTGGGCGCAGCATCCGGAGCACCATGTCGACGGTGCGCTCCAGGGGGCGTTGTCGCGTCGTGACGGCGAAGAGGAGGGTGCGGGTCAGGACGGCGCCGAGGAGCATGTCGAAGACGTCGTCCGGGTCCACGGCGGGGTCGACGCTTCCGGGCGGTGCGGCGCGCAGGATCTCCCGGAACTGCGGCCGTGCCGACACGCGCACGTACATCTCCGGCGGTCGAGGGCGCCCGGAGGCTTGGTGGTGCGCGAGGAGGCCGGCCGCAGCCGCACGAGCCGCAGGCGCGTTGAAGGCCGCCAGGTAGGCACGGACGAATCGGCGGACATCGCGACGGAGATCTCCCGTCGGCTGGACGCTCAGCGGGCTGAGCCCGGGGAACGTCGCCTCCTCGATCAGCTCGATCCGTGACGTCCAGCGACGGTAGATGGCGGAGGCGTGCACGCCGGAGTGCTCCGCGACGGCCTGGATCGTCGTCGCGTCGAAGCCGCGCCGGACGAGCAGTTCACGCGTCGCCGCGAGAGCCCGTTCGTCGATGCTCGTGTCACGTGGACGTCCCTGTCGACGGCGAGACTCGGTCATGCCGGTCATCGTAGTGACCAGGGCCCCGATTCCTTATTTATAGGAGACGGTCTTCTATAAATCGTGAGGCGTCGCTACAGTCGCGTGACAGAGACGAGTCCTGGGTTCACGAAGAGGAGAACCTGATGCGGGCTGCTGTACTGCGCGGCGGGACGGTCGTGGCGCGGATCATCGACGATCCGGTTCCCGGCCCGGGCCAACTCCTCGTCCGGTCGCTGGCCTGCGGCATCTGTGCGTCGGACCTCCACTTCATGGATCATCCGGAGGCGGGGGCCGACGACGACAGCGGGATGTCGACGTACGACCAGGACGTCGACATCGTCATGGGACACGAGTACTGCGCCGAGGTGGTCGACCACGGCCCCCGCACCGAGCGGCGGATTCCCGTCGGCGCCCGGGTGAGTTCGCTGCCGGTGCTGTCCACCGCCGCCGGCCGCAGGATCATCGGGCAGAACCCGGAGTCCCCCGGCGGATTCGGCGAGTACTTCCTGTTGACCGAGGCCATCACCCGGGTCGTGGTCTCCGACCTCCCCAGCGGGGTCGTCTGCGTCGCCGACGCGATCTCGGTGGGCTGGTCGACCGCGTCACGGGCCCAGGTCACGACCAAGGAGGTGGCGCTGGTCATGGGCTGCGGTGCGATCGGTCTGTCGGTGATCGCACGGCTCAAGCGCCTAGGCGTGGGACCGGTCGTGGCGGTCGACTTCGTGGCCTCGCGACGCGAGACCGCACGGGCGATGGGGGCCGACGTGGTCGTCGACCCCGCGAGGGTGTCGCCCTATCAGGCCTGGCGTGAGCTGGCCCGCGGGCCGGCCGGGTCGACGAGGGACGTGATGACGACGATGGCCGGCCTGCCGGGGTGCGTCGTGTTCGAGTGCGTCGGCGTGCCGGGCGTGCTCGACTCGATCATCAAGGGGTGTGAGCGCGGCACCCGGATCTTCTCCGTGGGCGGGCCGCCGGAGGGCGATCACCTGCACACCCTGACGGCCAAGCGGAAGGGCCTCAACATCCAGTTCGGCGGGGGCCCGTCGATGGCCGACTGGGACGAGGCGTTCGAGGCGGTCTGCTCGGGCGCCCTCGACGTCGGGCCGATGCTCGGCAGAACCGTCGGGCTCGATGAGGTAGCCGACGCGCTCGACGCCGCACGGGACGCGGGCGGGCCGGCCCGCATCATCGTCGTGCCCTGAACGGACCTGCCCTGAGCGGGGCTTCCCTGAGCGGGGCTTCCCGAGCGGACTTCAGAGAGGGCTCACATGACTGAGATCGACGAGCTGCGCGCCGCCGTCGAGAAACTGGCGGCACAGGTTCACACCCTTCAGGACCAGGTCGACATCATGCAGCTCGTCGCCCAGTACGGGCCCGCCGTCGACAGCGGTTCGGGCGAGGCCGCGGCGGCGCTCTGGACCGAGGAAGGTGTCTTCGACGCCATCCCCCACCTGCGGATGGAGGGCCGGGACGACATCGTCGGCATGGTCCACGGCACCGGCCACCAGAGCGTGATCGACAACGGTTGCGGTCACGTCCTGACCGTGCCGCACATCGTCGTCGACGGCGACCGGGCGACCGGCCGCAGCCATGCGCTGCACCTGCGCTGGGACGCCGGCGCCGGCCGCTTCTGGGTCTTCCAGGTCTCCGCGAACACCTGGCGCTGGGTGCGCACCGCGCGGGGCTGGCGCATCGCCGAGCGGGTCAACGCCAACCTCGACGGCACGCCCGGACCCCGCGCGATGCTGACGCCGCCTGCCGCCGACGGCCCGCCCGTGGAGATCACCGCGACAGCCCGCCCGAGCAACCGGCGCCGGTCGGCGGGCGGTTGACATCCGTTGCGCCGACTGGAGGAGCAGTGAGGATCGGATTCATCGGGGCGGGCCGCATGGGCCGGCCGATACTCGGCCGTCTCATGGCCGCGGGTCACGACGTCACCGTCCTCGTGCGGCGTCCGCAGAACCGCGCGGCCGCCGAGGCGGACGGGCTGACCTGGGCCGGGACGGTGGCCGAGACCGTCCGGGACGCCGACGCGGTGTTCGTCGTCGTCCTGACGGACGAGCAGGTGCGATCGGTGTGCCTGGGGCCGGACGGTGCCGTCGCGGCCATGAAGCCGGGGGCGACGCTCGTCCAGCACACCACCTCCGATCCGGCGACCGCCCGACTGCTCGTCGAGGCGGGAGCGGACCGTGGGATCAGGGTGCTCGACGCCGCGCTCTCCGGCGGCCCGCACGACATCGCCGAGGGCAGGCTCACGCTGTGGGTCGGCGCGGACGAGACCGTTCTGGAGGACGTACGTCCGCTGCTGGCGACGTACGCCTCGCCGGTCATCCGGGTCGGCCCGCCCGGCAACGGACAGCGGGTCAAGCTGGTGAACAACGCGCTGTTCGTCGCACAGGTGGGCCTCGCGGTCGACGCGGTGCGCCTGGCCGGCGAGCTGGGGATCGACGAGAAGACGATCCTCGATGCCGTGCAGCACGGCAGCGGCGCCAGCCGCGCCCTCGGCGTCGTCGCCCGTGGTGGTTCGGTCGGGGCGGTGGCGGAGCGACTGGCGGACCTGATGCTGAAGGACGTCACCGTGGTGCGCGAGGTGGCACGGAGCGCGGGAGCGGACCTCGGGATCATCGGGGCGGTCCTGGCGTCGGACGCGGTCGAGAAGAAGGTGCTTCAGCGGGACGAGCCACCGTCGACGGGCCGCGACAAGGGCCGTGGGGCGTCGTGAACGGTGTGGAGGCGCCCGGGCGTTCGGTCAATCGAAAGGTGACGGCAACTGTGATGAGCACATATGGCCCCTGGGGCATCGTCGCGGGCGGATCCGACGGAGTCGGTGTCGCGTTCGCGCACGGGATGGCCTCCCGGGGCATCAACGTCGTCCTGGTGGCCCGTCGGGTCCCCGTACTGGAGGCGGCCGCGGACGACATACGGGCCCGATACGGCGTCGAGGTCCGAACGATCGCGCTCGACCTCAGCGCCGCGGACGCACTGGCGGAACTCGAAGGCGTCACCTCGGACCTGGAAGTCGGGCTCCTCGTGTACAACGCCGGTGCCGACAGCCACAGCGTGGCGTTCCTCGACAAGGACCTCGACGCCCACCTGGAACTGGTCCACCGCAACTGCACGGCGGTAGTGGAGGCGGCCTACCGTTTCGGCGCCCCGATGGTGGCGCGGGGGCGAGGGGCCGTGGTGCTGGTGACCTCGGGCGCGGCCTGGGCCGGCGGCGCCACGCTCGCCGCCTACGGCGCCACCAAGGCGTTCGATCTCATCCTCGCGGAGAGCCTGTGGGCGGAGTGGCGGGACAGCGGCGTCGACGTCCTCGGGCTCGTGCTCGGCAGGACCGACACCCCTTCCCACCGCCGGATGCGGGACGCGGGCGGCGAGTCGTACGGCGGGGAACTCGCCGACCCCTACGACGTCGCGGAGCAGGCGCTCACCCACCTCGGCGACGGCCCCACCTGGATCCACGGCAGCGAGAACCCGACCGGCGGTTCGCCGTTCGGCGCGCTGAGCCGTCGCGACGCCGTGCTCGCGATGAGCCGGGGCGCGTCCGCGGGCAAGAAGGCGGACGTCGAGCGCTGACGGATCTCGAAGAAGCGGTCCCACCGGCCCCTAGGCGGCGTCACGTCCGAGCCTCCGCCCCTCCGCCCAACTGCCCCTCCGCCCAAGTGCCCAACTGCCCAACTGCCCAACTGCCCAACTGCCACGAGACGTTGCCGGGCCGGCCTCGGACGCCCGCCCGCCCTACCGGGGTCAGCCCGCCGCAGGCTGCGGCTCGTGCTGCTCCCGCGCCACGGTCGGGACCTCGCGCCGGAACACGTCCTTCAGGTAGAGCACCACGGCGGCGCCGACCACCCACAGCGGAAGGATCACCAGGGCACGGGGCAGACCGTCGTCCTGGAACCGGGACAGGCCCTGCATCGCCCGGACGCCCACCCCGACGGGCAGGATCTCGGACAGCGGGCGCAGCCAGGCCGGTAGGTAGGCCGCCGGCATGACCCCGCCACTGCTGCTGTTGCCGAGGATCAGCAGGAGGATCGAGGCGAGACTGACCCCGGCCGGGCCGAACAGCCGTAGCGGTCCGCCGCGTGCGGGGCCCGGGGCGGGCGGGCCCCTGGTGGGATCAGCCGAGGGCCGGGTAGTCGGTGTAGCCGCGCTCGTCTCCGCCGTAGAACGTCGCGGGGTCGGGCGTGTTGAACGGGCCGCCCTGCTGGAGCCGGACCGGCAGGTCGGGGTTGGCGAGGAAGAGTGCGCCGAACGCCACCGCGTCAGCGATGCCGTCCTCGACCAGGCTCAGCGCGTCCGGGCCGGTGGGGTTCGGGTGGGTGAAGGGGTTGAGGATGAACGTGCCCTGCCACTGCTTGCGCAGCCGGTGGGTCAGCTCGCGGTCCGGGCCCTCCATGAGGTGGACGTAGGCCAGGCCGAGCGGGGAGAGCGCCGCCAGCAGTTCACCGTAGAGGACCGGCAGGTCGCTCTCGACGATGTCGTTGAAAGGGTTTCCGGGCGAGATGCGGAAGCCGACGCGGTGGGCCCCGACCGCGTCGGTCACCGCCTTGGCCACCTCCACGCCGAAGCGGATACGGCCCTG